>JAQVSP010000019.1 GCA_028700425.1 Sphaerochaetaceae bacterium
GTACTATGAGGACACAGGCTGCCTCGTGAACTTCTTCAACATCAGGGACAAGAAGGCCCTCAAGGAAGTCGAGAACAGGATAGTGCCCATCAGGATGGCTCAGATTCTTGCCCAGGATCTACCCACAGCCTTCAACTTCGACACCCTCTGCACATTGCACAGCAACCTATTCTCCGACATCTTCCCATCAGCAGGATGCCTGAGAACAGAGGAGGCCGCAAAGCGAACAGTCTTCTGCCAGCCTCAGTACATAGAGCAGATGGCCCAGAGCATCTTTGACAAGCTTAGGGATGACTCCTACCTCTATGGCAAGGATCGCGAATCCTTCATAAACGATTTTGCCTTCTACATGGGAGAAGTGGAAGCCCTTCATCCATTCCTTGATGGAAACGGAAGGACCGCCAGGCTCTTCTTCTACCAGATAGCCCTTAGAGCCGGCTATGACTTCAACTGGTTTGAGATGGATCATGACAGGCTCACAGAAGCCGATATCTGCGCCATCGACGGTGAATATCAGCTTCTCATCGATGTAGTGAGCGAGTTCCTTATTCCCTAGGCTTCCTCAGGCTATCGGCAATCTCGCTGGTCTTATCCACAAGCTCTCCAAATCCATATAGCATAAACGAGGAGACCCAGCTTACCAGCGAGCCTACGATGATGGCTGCCAACGGGATCAATGCAATCTCAGCCATGCTTCTTCCTTCTAGGATTCCATAGCCAAGCCCTGCAATCATGCTGGCAATGATTCCAAGGATGCAGACAGCCTTTGCCACAGCCTTGATCTTCTTTCCAATGTTATTGTACATACTAATGCCTCCAATCAAGCAAAAAGCCATATGCCCAGCTGAGGCAAATGGCAGAGCTAAGGTGCAGCGCTGATGACAACGCCTTGGTCAATCACGGGGCTCTCTATCAAGGAGGAACCCTGCTTGGGAGAGCTGCCTTTCCACTTGAAGCCGCAGCCAAGGCTGATTGTAACCCATTGGCCAAGGCTGGAAGCGGTGTAGCCAAGCCTCAAGGTGACCACAGGAGCTTTCTCGTCAGTGAAGCTTGCAGCAAGCCCAAAGGCCAAGGCTGGCCTATAAGCAAGAGCTCCAAGGTACAGCAGGCTGTCCAGGCCCAGCGAAGCTGTATACCACACCTGGTATCTTGAGCTATAGGAGGCAGTGGCATGGAGCCCCAGCCCAAGCAGCGATACTGGACTGGAGCCAAGCATCCTTCTGAAGGACAGGTCGGCCATGAAGCCAAAGGATGTGCTGTCTCCAGCTATGCTGCCCAGCTTGTCATAGGCAAGACGCAAGCCTGCATTTATGGCCCTGCGGTCCTCAAGGCCAAGGCTGTTGCTGTAGCCGGCAAAGGCATAAAGCTTCTTATAATCAAGTATCGTGAACACCGCCTCGGGCTCTTTGGGCCTCTCGATGACAGGAGCTTCCTCTATAGCAGGCTCATGGTCGAGGAAGACTATCTCTTCCTCTTCAGGTACAGGCTCAATGGGAAGATCCTCAAAGCTTTCCTCTGGCTCTGGGGCGACATACACCGGTATTGTGGAGCTGGCGCTTTGACTCCAGGCAATTCCATCATAGGACTGCTGAAGATAAAGGGTGTGCTCCACATCGCCATCGATTCCATCCATGGTCACCATGGTCTCGAAGCTGTCAACAACGACCCACAGGCCATCATATTCGCCATCCAGCTGATAGCGATAGTACATTACGTCGAAATCGGTGTAATCCCAGCTCCATGTAACTGAAAGGCTCACCGCCTGGGCACATGAAAGAGCCACAATGGCTAGGACAAGCGCCAGCACAATTCGCTTCTTCATAATCGGCATCCTCCTTCCTGTCATCATCTAGGCCAGAGATTTGCTATTCTCCTTGGGCTCTCCTCTGCTAAGAGCCTGGAGAAGATGCGCTTGCGGATTCAGGAAGCACCTGTCTTGTCTGCCTCAAGATGTGCAAAGCCCTCTCCCATCACCCAGTAGGCCTGATGGAATACAAGGAATGCCGACTTGTCCAGCCTATAGACAATTGACTTCAAGGTCGATATCTGGTTATTGGAGATGACGGTCATTATCACGGGCCTGGAAGTCCCCGTGTACATGCCCTTGCCGGGCAGGACCGTGCCGCCTCTTTCAAGGACCTTGAGTATCTCGGCCTGTATCTCCTCGCTCTTGCTGCTGATGATGTAGACAGTCTTGGCGCTGTTGGTTCCGATGCCAAGCACTACCTTGTCTATAGATATTCCTGTTATATAGACAGTGATGATGGCATAAAGGGCGCTCTGCAAGCCAAAGAACAGGGCAGAGACAGCTATCACCAGTCCATCGACCATGGTCAACGCCATCCCCATTGACAGGGGAGTGTAATGGCTGATGATCTGTGCAACAATATCTGTTCCCCCGGTATTGGATCCAGATCTCATGACAATTCCCATGCCGATTCCCATCACCACCCCGCCAAACACAGCCCCAAGAAGGACATTGAGGTCCTTTGTCATGTCAAGCACTCCATAGGGGCCTATGAGCTTCAAGAAAAGCGAGGTGAACAGTGAAAGGCTGACTGTGCCCAGAAGGCTCTTGATGCCATATGCGTGGCCAAAGATCCTAAGGCCGATCAAGAAGAGAGGAATGCTCAGCACCAGTATCATAAGGCCAGGATTCAGTCCCAGGGCATAGAAAAGTATGGTGGCGATTCCACTGACACCTCCAGGAGCTATCTGGGCGGGATTGGTGAAAGCCACCAATCCCAAGGCTGTCAATGATGAGCCAAGCACTATGCCTAGGTATGAAAAAAGAATCCTGGCTTTCACACTACTTTCTCCAAAGCTTCTCAGGGTATATGCCGGCTCTTGTCATTGCTGCAAGGTTGTCAGCCACTGTCTGGCGATCCTCCTTGTAGGTCATGCCGAACCACTTCTCATGAGTCGAGAAAACCTTTATGGATCCTCTCCCGCTTGAGACGACCAGGCCAGCACAGTCTGGAAGTAGGGATTCTGCCTTCTCGGCCAGAAGGCTTGTTCTCTTGAAGTTCTCGAAGTAGGCTTCAAGCTCGCCGAATATGGACCTTGAGAACCCAAACAGGTTCATGGATACAATCTCCTCTCCAGTGAGCAGCTTGTCTCCCTCCGGAAGGTGAGAGACTATCCCCTGCGGGCAATACTCGATCTTGAGATTCTCGCGCATATTGACCAGCATGCCATCCTTGACGTTGCAAACTCCCCTGGCCACCGATCCAGCAGGGCTCATTGTATTCTTAAGAAGATAGCCTACCATTGCGTGGGCTGTGCTTGCATCATCCAGCTTGCTCAAGTACTGAGCAAGCTCGCTATAAGCGGTCTTTCCATAATAGTCATCGCTGTTGATCACTGCGAAGCTGGAAGACACGGCATCCCTTGAGCAAAGAAGGCAATGAACCGTTCCCCAGGGCTTCTTCCTGTCTGCAGTGAGCTTCTGCTCGGCCTCAGTCAGCAGGCTTGTCCTTTCCTGGAATACATAGGTTGCATCAGCGTTTGCGGCCACACGATCAAAAAGCCTTTCCCTAAAGTCCTTCTCAATATCCTTTCGGATGACGAAGACAACCTTTCCAAAGCCTGCATTCAATGCATCGTAGACGCTGTAGTCCAGCAAGGTCTCCCCATGCGCTCCCACGCTGTCAATCTGCTTGACTCCGCCGTAGCGGCTCCCCATGCCTGCGGCCATAACAACCAAAGTCGGTTTCATAGAAAAATCCTCCGTATGAATCATAGCATAAAAGCATGAGGGTGAATATCGCTAATTAGGCCTTACTTCGACAGCTACAGTGGAGCTGTAGGTTCTTGTATAAGGATCAAAAAAGCCATCCAGATAAGGGAGGCATGCAATTATGTCTCCCTGCACCTCTCCGTTGACCGTAAGATATAGGATGCTCGTGCTGTTGCCCTGAATAAGCTGTCTCACCGAACCATCTGGATTGTAGCTGCATATGGCCATCTCAAAGGGATATCCACCGCTGGATCCATCAGAGATGATGAAGCCTTGGCTGGTCGTCGGAAGAAGGGCTATCGTGCTTTCCACCAAGCCGTTGGCGGTGAAAAGGTAGTTGGCAACATTGATCTGGCTGCCTTGGCTTGAGAAGAGGTCAATGTCATAGCTGTCCCTCGTGGGGACTATTGTAAGCGAATAATCAATGGGCATATTGCCAGAGACCTGCACGCTGAGACGGTTGGACTTGAGGGTCACAATCGCAAAGGCGTTGAGAGCTATCATCAAGACAATCGCTATGGCTATAAGCTTCTTCACTTCTCTTCCTCATTGGCTAATCTAGCAGAAACCATAACAGTTGTCAAGAGTTGACATTAACCGTGCCATTAAAAGAACATCCAACTCATTTTATTCATCATAACATCTTTATATTAAATGAGTTGAACTTATGACATATCGCATAGAACATCATATTTATTGAATAATCAGCACAATGAGCCTATACTATGGCCTGCGGGTGCGTAGCGAAGTTGGATATCGCGTGTCCCTCCGGAGGATAAGGTCGTGGGTTCGAATCCCGCCGCACTCAGTCAGTCGTTCGTCTCTTCCATCCTTTATAGGTTCCAAACAGCACCGCTGTGGTGACTATCCAGGCAGCTGGAGTGGCAAGAGCCACTCCGGTGTAGCCGATGGCATCTGGAAGGAAAGAGCACACTATGATCCTGGAGACAAGCTCAAGGACTCCCCCAAGAAAGGGTATGAAGGCATAGCCTATGCCTTGCAGGCAATTGCGATAAAGAATAAGCAGCCCCAGCAGCGGGAAGAAAGCAGCCATGGCGTTCAAGTATTCAAGTGCATAGCCCATGACCGCTGAATCCGCCTGGCTCACGAAGAGCATTATGAAATCCTTGCCAAGGAAGAATACCAGGACCATGGAGATAGCACAAAGCACCAGGCAGTAAATCACAGCCGTCCTGACACCCTCCTTGACCCGATCTACCTGCCCCGCTCCGATGTTCTGACCGCAGAAGCTTGCCATGCTCACTCCGATTGATATGAAGAAGACCTCCACGAAGCCGCCTACCCTGGAGGCTGCAGTGAAGCCTGCCACCGCCAGAGAGCCAAAGCCGTTGAGGCTTGTCTGGATTATCATGACTCCTATGGCTGTGACAGAGCACTGAAGAGCCATGGGCAGGCCTGCTCTCAAGTGCACCCAGGCACCCTTCAGGCTTTGTAAAAGCTCACTGGCCTTATAGCGAAGGATTGGGAAGCGGATGCAGCTGTAAATCGTGCATAGGACTGCACTGACAAGCTGGCTTATGACCGTGGCATACGCTGCTCCATCCACCCCATAGCCCCAGAAGCCAACATAGAGCACATCCAGGACTACATTGAGCAAGGATGCAAAGATCAGGAAATATAGAGGCGTGCGGCTGTCTCCAAGGGCCCTTAGCTGGGCAGCTATCATGTTGTAGTAGACAGAGGCGAAGATGCCCCAGAAGATGATCTGGATATAAGTCCTGGAATCCTCGTAGATGTCAGCAGGGGTGTTCATGACATCCAGCATCCATCCAGACAGCATCACGCTTGCAGCAGTGAGGATGATGGTCATTATCACGCAAAGCACTACAGAGCAGGACAATGACGAGCGGACCTCTGCATCCGAGGCTCCAGAGCGCTGGCTATAGCCGAATCTCTGGG
Organism: Sphaerochaetaceae bacterium; assembly: GCA_028700425.1. Classification (GTDB taxonomy): domain Bacteria; phylum Spirochaetota; class Spirochaetia; order Sphaerochaetales; family Sphaerochaetaceae; genus JAQVSP01. The sequence goes on from JAQVSP010000019.1 coordinate 5,660, forward strand.
CTGTAATGATTGCAAAGCCTGCTGTCATGCCCTGGACGAATCCCAGGACGAGGAAGCTGAGGCTTGATGTCGCTCCTACTGCAGCCAAGGCCTTGACGCCAAGATAGCGGCCTACAACCAAGGTGTCCACAAGGTTGTATAGCTGCTGAAAGAGGTTGCTGATGCAAAGAGGCAGGGCGAACCAGAGTATCTGGGATCTCAGGTTCCCCTTCGTCATATCCGTTATCATCTCAGCCGACTCCACCCAGGATCGTGGCAGCCTTCATGCTTGCAAAAGCTGAAGCCTCGCTGCATGCCAAGGAAAAGGAATGGCCTTCAAGGATTGCCCATGCAAGCCTGGAGGCAAGTGCATCGCCGCACCCAATGGTATTGACAGCCTTTACCTTGGTCGCAGGAACAGTGAATGGCCCTTCATCTCCATAGCCCCATAGGTCAAAGGCTCCTCGTGATATTATGCTTGATACTCCAAAAGAATCGTAAAGCTCCTTCTGCTTGAGCTGAACGCTAGTCTGAAGATCCCTTGAGTCAACGCTCTCATCCACCTTGGCGTTGAAGAAGGTCTGATAGAATTCCGACAGGTTTGGCTTTATGATGCAAGGCCGCTGCCTTATGCAGCCAAGCAGGTCTGAACCCCTGATGTCAAGAATCAAGGGCCTGGAGCCTGCCATGCGAGCCATCTCTGGATACAGCCTATCGTCAAGGCCGCGTGGCCTTGAGCCTGTGATGATGACCAGGGACGTGTCCTCAAGAAGGCCGGCATACTGGCTGAGAATGGAATCGCCTAGGCTTTTGTCAGCATCCGGGGCCTCCTGTACAAGCTCAGTGCAGGTTCCATTCATGCTGTCTATCACTGTGGTGCAGGTCCTGATGTTTCCATCAGGGTTGACAACATAGGACAGCTTGATGCCCGGCCTTTCAGCCAAGGCCTTGAACTCCTGGATTCTCGGCCCTCCAAGGCAGGTCAGGCTGCAAGCCTCGATGCCCATGGAGCTGAGAAGCCGTGATACATTAAGCCCCTTGCCAGATGCAAGAAGATGATTCCCGATGCACCTGTTCACCTCGGACACCTTGACCTGAGCAAAGACCATGATTGACTGGAAAGCCGGGCTCAGGCACACTACCAGAGCCTTTTTCATAGATTCATTGTCCTGATGACGTAGCTTATCTCCTTGCCCACATTGCCAAGCAAGGTCGCTCCAACAAGCTTGCTGTCCTCATAATAATAGGCGCACATATTGCCATTCAAGCTCTCAAGACGGGAGTCCTCGGTCTTCTTCCCTACTGTAAACAGAGTAGTCGAGAATGCACTGAGGGTCATGGGATAGACAGGCGTCCCTATGGCAGCGCAGGAGCCAGTGGCAGCGCTCTGCCCTGCTGCCTGCGCCTGGGCAACAGCCTGCGACCAAAGGCTGGAAGATACTCCATCGCATTGAGCGCAGTCTCCGCATGCCAGGATGTCAGGATCTGAGGTCCTGAACAGCTTGTCCACTACCACTGCCCTCTGGACTTCAAGGCCTGCAAGCTGGGCGATGAGGGACCGGGCCCTGACGCCTGTGCTGATCACTACAAGGTCTGCCTCCAGCCTGCGCGAGTCTGCAAGCTCCACAGAGTCCTCATTGATCCTTACAGCTGATGCGCTTGGAAGGATCGTCACCTTATGCTCCAGGGCCTTTTTCGCCAGGGCCTCTGAGAAGCGAAGGTCTATCTTGCCTGCAAGAAGCACTGCAGCGTTGTCCAGGACGCAGGTCTCTATGCCTGCCTGGCTGAAAGCCCAGGCGGCTTCCAGGCCAAGGACTCCAGCTCCGATCACCACAGCCTTATGAGCCTGGCCAAGCCTTGCCTTGAGAGACCTGGCATCATCCAGGCTCCTTATTGAGAAGACATTGCTGTTCTTGCTGCCCTCAATAGGGGGTATGAATGCATTTGAGCCCATTGCATAGACCAGCTTGTCGTAGAAAGCAGCGCTGGAATCAGTGAAGATGACAGCCTTCATGTCACGCTGTATCGAGAAAGCCTCCATCCCAAGATGCACATCTATCCTCATCTGCTTATAGAAGGCCCTGTCATGAATGGCAAGCCTCTCTTCAGAAAGGTCTCCAAGCAGGCCCTTGGTAAGCATGGGCCTGTTATAGGGGAGATAGGCTTCATTGCTGTAGAGGCTGATGGCTGCCCCTTCGTCAGCATTCCTGATAGCAAGAGCGGCATTCACAGCAGCAGCTCCTCCACCAAGGATCACAAAACGCCTTGAAGTCGATCCCGCACTGTCCTTAGAAGGGGAAGAGACAGGAACAAAGCTCTCCGGACCCGCTCCACAAACCGGGCATACGAGCTCAGAATCATCAAAAACCTCGCCACAGACAACACACCTAACCAGCATAGAGGCCTCCTAGGAAGAGAATACTCGCCAGCGAGCCAAAAAGCAATCAAGAAAGGAGAGGCAGCTTCCCCTGCAGCATAAAAAGGGATTTTTCCGCAGAGCAAAACAGGAGCTCCACCCTCAGCAGGGTGGAGACAAGGCTGAAAAACAATCGCTGCGATAAGCCTGGGCAAGATCTCAGGCATTGCTCAAGCCTAGGCAGGAGAGCATGCCGCCCTGATGGAAAAGCAAGCAATCGCCCCAGCTGTCTATTGCCAAAGGATCGACTTAATCTGTCCCCTGGCTCTCGCTTGAAGAGGAATCAACAGGAACAAAGCTCTCTGGACCTGCTCCACAAACCGGGCATATGAGCTCAGAGTCATCAAAAACCTCGCCACAGATAACGCATCTAACCAGCATAAAAGCCTCCTGGCAAAAGAATACTCGCAGGCTGGCCAAAAAGCAATCAAAGAAGGCCCTTCTCAAGAAAGGAGAAGTAGCTGTCAAGGCTGAAGACCAGATGGTCGACCACCTTGATGCCAAGCAGCAGGCCTGCCTGGCATAGGCGCTTGGTTATCTCAATGTCCTCCTGGCTTGGAGTGAGGTTTCCAGATGGATGGTTATGAGCAAGTATTATGGATGAGGCTCTTTCAACAATGGCCTGGCAGAATATCTCGCGAGGATGGACCAGCGTCCTGTCCAGGATTCCAACGGATGTCACCCTGACACCTATAAGCTCCATGGCTCCATTGAGGCTCGCCACCAGAAAGGATTCCTGCTGACGCTGTGCATAATGGCAGATAAGCGGAAACAGGTCCCCAGGCTCCCTGAGAACCCTGTGCTTGGCAGGGTTGCGCCTTCTTCCAAGCTCCAGGGCAGCGCAGACTTTCGATGCACTGGCCACTCCCAGCCCTGGTATGCTCTCAAGGCTCTCAAGCTCCAGGGGCCTGGAGTCTCCGACCTTGTCGATCACCTTCAGGATCTGCTTGGCAAGCACATTCACAGGATAGTTCCTGCTCCCCGATCCAAGCATTATGCATATCAGCTCGAAATCGCTGAGCTTTTGTGGGCCATAAAGGCTCATCTTCTCTCTAGGCCTTTCACAGGCCTCCAGGTCCTTGATGGATGTGTCAAATGAGTTGTTTCTGTATTCCATGCCTATATAAGGCGTGAAAGCTGCAAATCACTCAACTGCGCTTGGCAAGAGCCTTCTCGGAGAATCTTTGGGAATTGACGATGAAGCGCTGATGTGTGCCCTTGCCGATAAGGGAGACCTCGTCATGAGCCTCAACCTCGAACTCAAGCCTCCTGCCTTCCACTGCCACTAAAGTGGCCTTGACTGTCACTGCCAGGCCTGCTGGAGTTGCAGAGATGTGCTCGATATCGACTTTCGTGCCTACCGTGGCATAGCCCTCTTCCAGAAGGGGCTTGACGCAATCAGAGCTCGCAGCCTCCATGAGAGCTATCATGATCGGGGTAGCCAGAACCTCCAGCTCTCCACTTCTCATTGCCTTGGCCGTCATGCTCTCTGTCACCACTGTTCTTGTCTCTAGGCTTAGACCTGCCTTCAATTCGCTCATGAAAGAATTATGAACGAAATGTGCAGTCAGGGTCCATAGGTCTTATGACCTTCTTCATATGAACAGTCTTTTGAGCTATAATGGAGGCATGAAGATCCTTGTCATAGACGGCCAAGGCGGCAACATAGGCAAATCCATTGTAGAGCAGATCAGGCAAAGCATGCCAGATCAGACTGTCATAGCCATAGGCACAAACTCCGCAGCGACCAGCGCCATGGTCAAGGCTGGAGCCTCTGCTGGGGCCACAGGAGAGAATCCTGTCATAGTCAACTCAAGGGATGCAGACTACATCATAGGTCCAATTGGAATCATCCTGGCGGACTCAATGCTTGGAGAGATCACCCCTGCTATGGCCAGGGCGATTGGAGAGAGCAAGGCTCATAAGATCCTGATTCCTGTCAACAAGTGCATCACTGTGGCAGGGGTTGAGAGCCTGAGCCTAGGGCAGTACATCCAGAAAGCTGTGGCTCTGATAGGCTGTTGACTATTTCCTGCTTTGGCATCAGACTAGGGCAAGCTGGCCATCAGGAAGACGGCCAATGGCGTCAAGCGCCTTTATTTCACACAGAGAAAGCCAGGAAGGCTAAGGATGGGCCAAGCCCGTCGGATCATGCAAATGCCTGCATTAAGCGTGACAGGCCTTTCCATAGGCTACGAATCAAGGCTTCTAAGCAATCTCAGCTTTACAGTATCTGACAAGGAGAAGGTGCTTGTCATAGGTCCCAATGGGTCGGGAAAGACTACACTTCTAAAGACCATAGCTGGCATCCTGAAGCCCCTTGCAGGCACAATCAAGACCGATAAGGCCCATATAGCCTATCTTAAGCAGGACTGGCCAAGCCAGGAATTCCCCATATCAGCGCTGGAGGTTGCCAGCCTGGCAAGCAACACTGCAAGGGCCCTGAAGATGATGAAGGCCACTGGCTGTGCTCATCTGGCCAAAAGGAGCTTCTTCAGCCTGTCTGGCGGGGAGCGGCAGAGAGTCAGTCTCGCCCGCTGCCTAGCCCAGGATGCCAGCCTGATCCTCATGGATGAGCCCTCAAGCTTCCTGGACCGGGAATCCCAGGCCCTGATGTCAGGCTTTCTCAAGGGGCCGCTGCTTGCCGACAAGGCAGTTATGCTGGTCACTCATGATCCCAGCCTCATTCAGGCTTTAGGCTGGAGGACCATCGAGCTATGATGGACCTAGCCCAGCTTCTGACCCTCAGGCCCATCATTCTTGGCTTCATAGGCATGGCCATTGGAGGCATCGCCTTTCCAGCATGCGGCGTCATAATAATACGCAACGGCCTGGTCAGCCTTCGCTATGCACTGATGCATGGAATAATACTGGGAGGAACCATATCCCTAGCCCTCAAGCTTCCTATGAACCTGACAGTTATTGCTGTCAACCTGATCCTGGTGCTGCTGATGATGCGCCTCAGATTCAGCCTATCCAGCTCAAGTGCGCTGATCATGGTATTCACCATGGCTTTCGCTTCCCTTCTTGCCCATGTAGCCGACGTTCCCTCCAAGGACACTCTTGAGATTCTCTGGGGAAGCCCCTTTGCCCTTACAAGCCAGGATCTCTGGCTGATGGGTTCAGTGGGGCTTGTTCTCATACTCTATTGCACACTGAGCTTCAAGATCCTTTCAGCAATTGCCTTTGACAAGGAAACCGCAATCTCAATGGGCTTGAATGTTCGCCTTCATTCAACACTCACAGTTGTAATTGCCGCCTTGTGCATAAGCGTATCCATGAAGACGCTGGGAGCATTGCTTCTCGATGCTCTGCTCATAATCCCCGCTCTTTGTGCTGGGCGCACCTCTTCAAGTCTCAAGGGCATGTTCATCCAAGCCTCGGCCTATGGCCTGGGCTTCTCAATGGCAGGCTACATGCTGGCCTTGCTGTTCAATCTTCCTGTTAGCGCAATGCTGTCAATTCTTTCAGCTTTTGCGTTATTGATAACTTCACTTATAAAAGGAGCAAGAAAGAAATGAAAAGAATCATGCTGGTCATCATCGCCCTAGCCTGCCTGCTGCCTGCATTCAGCAATGGCTATGCAGAGATGCAGGAATGCCCATATCAGGCCTCCACCTCATGGACTGCAGCCTTTGCATCCGTGGCCACAGGCCAGATTGTGCCCTCCATTGCACCTGCTGAGCTCAAGCATCCACCAGAGTATGAGATCACCCCTTCTGACATAGCCCGCGTCGCAGGAGCCAGGCTCTTTGTAATAGCAGGCTATGAGAGGATGATGCAGACCATCGCCGATGCCTCGACAATCGAGCAGGAGAAGGTGATCAAGGTGACAACCCAGAACACGCTGGATAGAATCACTGAGGCTGTTGTCAAGATAGCCAAGGCAGCTGGAACAGAAGCGATAGCCCAAAAGAACCTAGAGCGCTTTGAATCGCTGTTCAGTCAAGCTAGGGAGGAGGTCGTTAAGCAGGGACTGGACAAGCTAAGATGCTATGTGAACATAAACCAGGAGCCCCTTGCAAGGGATATTGGCCTCAATGTTGCAGGCACCTTCGGCCCAGGCCCAGTCACGGCCCAGCAGATCAAGCTGGTCTCAGACAGCAAGTTCGATATCATCATCGACAATATCCACAACCCTGTGGCCGATCCTTTTACCTCAGTCTCGCAGGATTCAGTCTTTCTGACCTGGAGGAACTTCCCAGAGGAGACAGGGCCTGACGCGTTGTACAAGGTGATTGAGGAAAATCTAAAGGCTCTTATCTAGCAGGCAATGCCTTCAGCGCTGTATCATAGGCTATGCGCTCATACTTCTTGAAAACGGCTCGGCTGGGTTTCTCCACATGGCAGGATGAGGATCTTCCACTAGCCCTAAGGCTTTGGTCAGATCCTCAGGTCTGCAGGTTCATCTCCAGCAGAGGCTTCTTTACTGAAGAGGAGATCAGGCTTCGCCTTGCCTCGGAGATAAAGAGCCAAAAGGAGAAAGGCTGGCAGTACTGGCCTGTCTTCGACCTTGAAAGCGAGGAGCTTGTGGGATGCTGTGGGCTTAGGGGAGAAGGAGAGCTGGGCTTTCACCTTCGCCCTGCTTTCTGGTCCAAGGGACTGGGCTATGAGGCAGCTCGAGCCGCTATTGACTATGCCTTTTCAAGTCTTGGGCTGAAAGTCATTCTTGCAGGCCACAATCCTGCAAACAAGGCATCAGAAGCCCTGCTTATGAAGCTGGGCTTCATGCGAACAGGTGAGCAGTACTATGAGCCCACAGGCCTGATGCACCCTGTCTATGAGATCAAGGCCTAGCTTATTATCTCAACCTCTGCCGGGGAGTCCTTCACAAGCTTTCTTGCCTTGATTGCTGTTATGATCATTACAGCAATCAAGATGCCGCTGATGCAAGCAAGGACGATGCCGAAGATCTTGACAACTGTGAAGGCAACCTTCTGAGGGGCTGCAAACATCACAATGGCTATGAGAATGTGAAGGAGAACCTGGAGAATGGAAGCCTTGATATCAAATCCAGCCTTTCTCTGATAATAGGCATCCTCTGCTGCAACGAATGCAGAGAACAGCATCATCGCTCCTACCACATAGGCTACAGCTGCAATGGCAGCGCTTCCGAAGGAAAAAGGAGCAACCAGCGCTACAATGCCCAGGGCAATGCCTATGATGGACCTTATCACCGAAAGGCGCCTCATCTTAAGCTGGGTTCCAAGCACTGCAAACTCTGTGAACCTATCATAGAAAAGACTGAATATGCCCTTTACAAGCATATAAACGCCAGAAGCCACAACAATCACTGTGATGAAAACATCAGAGTAGACAGCGATGAGAACTCCCAGCACCAAAGCAAAGGCAGCCAGGGCCACCTTCTTGAAAAACTGCATCTTGACACCCATAGAACAACTCCTAGCTGACTAGAATCTAGCACATCGTGAGGCTAACGTCCACTTTTCGGGACAACTATAGCCAAAAGCAGGCGCGCCATGGCCAGGCCAAGCAGGCAGCCTACAATCTCGCTTATGAAATCCATCCACTCCATTGACCTTGAGAAAAAAGGCTGGATCACCTCTACGGCAAGGCCGATGGAAAGACAGACAGCCAGCGGAAGCAAAACAGACTTCAAGCTCAGCCTGCTTTCGTAGAAGCTGAAGCAGGAGAAGAAGCAAAGCACCAGGTATGCAAGCAGATGCAGGCTCTTGTCCGATACATTCATTGCACTTACGAATGGCACCTGAGGCTCTAGGGACAGGACGACAACAACCACAAGGCTCACAGCGAAGAAGCACCATCCAAGTCTTCTGATCACTACCTCTACATCAGACATAAATCCCCCTGCGCCATGCCATTGCCGTTCATGTATGCTTCCAGCTCTCTCAAGAAAGCAGCCTTGTCCCCAAAATTGCGAGGTGCAGCCAGCCTCTGGCTTGGAGTCTCGCACATAAGCCTCTCTATGACTATATCCTTTCTAAGGCGCTGAAGGAACAAGGCACAGGTCATTATATGCCTCTTTCTGGAGGCAACGCTTATCTCGCCTTGCATATACTGATCATAAAGGCTTGTTCCAGAGCATACGTTGAGGTTATGAATCTTGACCGCCTTCACCGGGCTTTGATTGACCAGCCTTGCAGTCTCCAGCATCTCATCCCTTGACTCTGTTGGATATCCAAGCACCACGTGGCAGCTGAGGTTCAGGCCCTGGCCATCAAGAGCCTTGCAGGCCTTCTCAAAGGCTTCTGTGCCATGGCCCCTGTTCATAAGTCCCAGTATGCGGTCGCTTCCGCTCTGCAGCCCAAGCTCTACCCAGGTCTCCAGCCTTTGTCCGTATTCGCCAAGCAGCTCTGCAATGGGAGCGTCAATGCAATCGGGACGTGTAGAGACTATGAACATTGTAAAGTCATCCAGTTCAAGGCACTTGTCATAGATCTCCCTTAAGCGGGGAAGCGGAGCATAGGTGTTTGTAAAAGCCTGCAGGTACATGGCAAACAGCCTTGCATTAAAGCGGCGAACAAGATATTCCTTGCCTCTTCTCACCTGGGTCTCCAGGCTTTCCACCTGGGCCTGCTCAAGGCATCTTTCAAATGCGCATCCGCTGTGAAAGAGGCTTTCACTGGTTCTTTGATAGGAAGCCAGTGCCCCCATTCCATCGCAGAAGGAGCAGCCACCTCTTCGGTTCTCTCTATTCGGGCATGAGAAGCCAGCATCAACTCCAATGCGATACACAGGCTCTCCGAAGCGGCTTGTCAGGTATGCCTTGTAATCATTCCAAGGCCGCATTACCAAGCCTCTAGATATAGGCAGAACTGGCCAGAGAAGCTTAGTCCTGCTCCTATGGCAACATCGCACAGTGCAAAGGTTGTTCCCAAGCTCAGCCCAACTCCACCTACAAATCTGCCAAGGCTTGCAAAGGGAGCAAGGCTCGGCCTCTGGGGTATGACAAGGTTGTCAAAGGCGCTGTCAGCGCTGCTAAAACCAAGCCTTGTGACTACCTTGAGATAAAGAGGGAGATAGGTGTTTGACAGAGTCATCTGCCAGCTTGCCCCTACTAGCAAGGCATCATCGTACAGGCTGCGCGACCAATAGCCAGGAACGGCATTGAGAGTGCCAATATCAACGTAGTATTCGGTGATGTTCCTTGGCATCCTGTTTGTAGCTGCCAGGATATCAAGCCCAAGCAAGCCAGCCTTGCCCAAGGCCATGCTGTACTGGCCCTTCAGGCCTAGAAAGTATGCAAAGCCCGAATTGCCCACGCCTAGCAGAAGCCTTCCATCTGCCCGGTAGCCTCCATTTGAAGCGAAGATGCTTGGGTATATGTCGCTTATAACAGCCTCGATTCCAATATATGGAAGCACAACCAGCTCTGACAGGTCAGCTGTAGTGAGGGGAATGTCAAATGGCTGGTTCAGGAAGACTGCATCCAAGGCAAGGGCACCCCTCAGCCTCATGCCCGATGGATTCTGCTCATAGAACATCGAGGGCCACTTGCGCTGAATGAAGAATGCCGCCCAGAACTTGCCGCCCCAGTCAAGGCTGTTGTAGCTCTTGGTATTGGCTGCACTTGAAATGGGAGACAATGAGCCGAAGGCAAACTGCCCGCCCAGCTCCAGCTTGCCAGCCCAGCCGTCTTCAAGGTCAAAGGTCTTGCCGCTTAATTGGGTCCTGGTGATTATTGCATCATTGATCGACAGCTCCAGAAGTGCGTTCCAGTATGTGGCTGGGAAGCTTACCAGGTCTATGCCGGCTGTTATCTGGGGCAGGAATGCAAAGAAGGATGAGCTGCCTCTTGCCCCTATGGCAGAGGATCCGAACATGGAGATGTAGACTGCAGACAGCTCTCGCCCTTGCTTGCTGTCCTCAGGAGCTGGAAGGCTCTTGCGGTCAATCTCAGGAAGACTGAAGTAGGAGCCCTTTCGGTTAGGATCCTGCACTGTTTCGCGGCCTGATTCCTGGGCTATCTTCACAAGCTGGCTGAGTGCAGCCAGGCCAGCCTCGCGACCCATGGCGATTATTGGATCTGGATTGGAATAATCCAGTATGGAAAGGTCTGCAGTGCCTGGGTTGATGTAAAGGTCAACAGCAGGCATCTGCCGCTTCAGCGGAGCTGAGGAGACCATGTTCATCATCAGGTCCACAATCTGGCTCATGGATGATACATCGCTTACTGACACTGAGCCGTCATTGGTGTTCTGAGCTATGACTATGTCAGCGCCAAGATACTTGGCAATGTCGACTCCGAGGTTGTTGACAAAGCCCCCATCTATCAGAAGCTCGCCATCGATCTCATAGGGGGTGAAGGCAATTGGGATTGACATGCTGGCTCTCATGGCATCGACAAGGGAGCCGGAGGTAAACACCCGTTCCCTTCCTGTGGTCAGGTCAGCTGCGTTGCAGGCAAAGGGTATGGCAAGGTCTGTGAGAAAGCTGCAGTCGTCAGGAATCCTGGAAAGGATGTCGTGGAACATCTCCATCAGAAGGGCGTCATTTATCAAGCCGGTTGTGTCTGATATCTTATCCTCGGAGAAGTGCAAGGTTGCGATGTTGACCTTGCTGAATACCCAGGGCTGAGGCATGTCTATGGACAGGGGAGATATCACCGGCCTCGTGAACTTGGCCATGATGTTGCTTTCATTTACAAGATCCGCTATGTCGCCAGGAGAGTAGCCTGCTGAGTACAGGGCGCCGACCAAGGCTCCCATGCTGGTCCCCACGACAAGGTCTATGGGAACCCCAGCTCTTTCCAGGATCTCAAGAAGCCCTATATGGGCCAGCCCTCTTGCCCCTCCACCGGAGAGCACAACCGCCACCTTCGGCCTTCTGGGATTGGACTTAAGGCTCTTCATCCAGTCAAGAGCGGCCTGGTCGAAGACTGGCTCGTCCAGAAGCCCGCTGGAAACCTCCTGCTTAAGAGCACTGAGGTAAGGATCAGCGAACAGGCCAAGACATACAAGCAAGAGAACAGCAGTGAGCAAAAGTCGCTTGAACACCTAGCCTCCTAGCCTTGTGTTTTTTATAGAAGGGTTTCCGTTGGCAAAATCCCTTGCACTCATGGCCTTCTTCGTTGGAAGCTGAAGGCCATCGATCCATATATAGCCATCCTTGCAGGCTACCTTGAGACCGCGGCTCTTGTCAAAGGCCACGACCTGGCCAGGAGCCTCGCTCACAGGACCTTCCTCAATCTGGTCAAAGCCTCCGTACACAGAGGTGACCATGAGCCTGCCACCTTCGTAAAGAGTGAAGGCCTTGGGCCATGGGATTGCCGCCCTGATGGTGGCATGCACCAGGCTGGCAGGCATTGAGAAGTCCAGCGGGAAGCTGTCGCTCTTTATCAGCGAGGTGTAGCTTGCCTGGCCCTTCTGCTCTGTGGCTCGCAAGGCAAGGCAGTTGTCCAAGGCTGCCTGCAAGCTGGAGGCGGCAAGAAGCCCCACCCTCTCTTCCAGGCTCTGTACGGTCTCCGTTCCATCCAAGGACAGCTCCACCTGGCCAAACAGAACCCCTTCATCCATTCCAAGAGCTATCTGCTGGAAGCTTATGCCCCAGGACCTTGAGGCGCTGAGTATGGCAGCCTGCAGTGGCGTAGCGCCACGAGCTATAGGGAGCAATGAGGGGTGAATGTTCATAGTATGGCTGAAAAGAGCAAGGAAGCGCGGGCCGAAGATCTTGCCGAAGGAGAAGGACAGGAGAAAGTCGCAGCCGCTCTTGGCAATGGCCTCACGCGCCTCTGTCCTTAGGCTCTCGAACTGATAGCAAGGTATGCCCTTCTCTAGGGCTCTTTGCTTGATTGGAGTCGGAACAGGGGTCTTTGACCTGAGCTGGGGTGCATCTGGGTTTGTAAGAACCGCACCCAGCACTCCAAGCTCCATGAGCTTGTCCATGACAGCCAGGGCAATGGAATCACTTGAGGCAAGCAGGATTTTCAAGGCCTTCTCCTTGGGTGCTTGATGCTGCGCTCCCAGGACTTGAAGAAGGCTTCCTGTGTCTTCTCATCAAGCCTATCCACAAAAAGCTTGCCGTCAAGATGATCATACTCATGCTGGATCACCCTGGCTAGCAGCCCGGAGGCATCCAATATCTGCATCTTCCCATTTATGTCCTGGAACTGGATCTTCACCTTGGAGGGCCTGAAGACATCCATGTAGTAGCCGGGGATGCTTAGGCAGCCTTCCTCGTAGCGCACCTTGTCGTCGCTTCTGCCAATGATCTCTGGGTTGATGAAGACCCAGCGCTCATCGTCGATGATTATCACAAAAAGCCTTTTCTCGATGCCGACCTGGGGTCCTGCAAGTCCAAGGCCCTTTGCGCTTTCCAATGTAGAAAGCATCTGTTCAACATCCAGCTTCAGATTCTCGTCAAAGACCTCCACAGAGGAGGCCTTATCTCTCAATATCGGATTACCAAGCTTTAATATTTCCATGCTGTAAATATAGCATGAAAGGCCCTTCTAGAGAAGATGAACCGGGTCTACGTCAACTTCCACATAGACGCCACGGGGAACCTTGAGAAGGGCAAGTGCTTTGCTGGCAAGCTCATGCATGCAGGCAAAGTCCTTGCCTCTAAGCACTATGTGATAGCGATAGGACCCTGCTATTCGATCCAGCGGGCATTCCTGGGCGCCTATGACCTGAGGCAGCTGGGAGCAGCGCCCTGCAGCCTTGAGCTTGTCCAGGCTGGAGCAAAGGACCTGGGCTGCCTCTTCGGAGAAGCTCTTGGCAAGGTTGAGGCTCTTGCTCCTGAAGACCAGGTTTATGAGCCTTGTATAGGGAGGGAACTCGGTCAGGTCCCTCATTATGAGCTCCTTCTCATAGAAGCCCTCCAGGTCCAGGTTCATGGCATCGATGATGGCTGGACTGTCAACCTTGTATGCCTGGAGTATCACCTTGCCCTGGTCATCATAGCGGCCGCTTCTGCCGCTTACCTGCACAAGCTGGCAGAAGGTTCGCTCCTGGGCCCTGAAGTCTGGAATGCTCAGGGAAGAGTCAGCGCTTATCACTCCAACAAGCTCCACCAATGGGAAGTTCAGGCCCTTGGCCACCATCTGGGTGCCAATCAGGATATCAATATCCCCATCCCTGAAGCTCTTCAGCACAGAGGCAAGAGCCTTCTTGTCCTTGACAGTATCGGTATCTATGCGTGCTACCTTGCAGGATGGGAAAGAGGCCTTGACCTCCACTTCAACCCTCTCGGTCCCGAATCCGCCGAAGATCAGGTCGGTGCTATGACACTCTGGGCAGGATTCCGGCACATCCATCTGGCTGCCGCAATAATGGCATACAAGCTTTCCGCTGCTCTTGTGATAAGTCATGGCCACAGAACAATGAGGGCACTGTATCGTATGGCCGCAGCTTGAGCAATGCAGGCAGTTGGAATAGCCTCTTCTGTTCAGGAAAAGGATGACCTGCCTGCCCTTTCCAAGCACCTCCCCCATCTCAAGACGAAGCCTGCGACCAAGAAGGCTCTTCTCGCCCTTCATGTCCACAAGCTCAATGGATGGCAGGGCTCCGCCCGCTGCCCTCTGCTTTAAGTCCAGCCGTGCAAGCTTGCCTTCCTTCATGAGCTTGAAGGCTTCCATGGAGGGCGTAGCGCTTCCCATAAGCAACGTAGCCTTGTTAATTGAGCAGCGATACTGGGCAACCTGGCGAGCATGATAGCGTGGACTGTTGTCAGCCTTGTAGGAGCTTTCATGCTCCTCGTCGATGATTATGAGGCCCAGCGATGCAAAGGGAGCGAAAACCGCGCTTCTAGCCCCTATGACCAGGTCCACCTCGCCCCTTCGGATCCTTCTCCACTGGGCTATTCTCTGGGATGGGGAGAGCGCGCTGTGAAGCACAGCGACCCTGCCATTGAAGCGGCTGGCCACCATGGCCTGGACCTGATGGGTCAAGGTTATCTCTGGAACAAGGTAGATGACCTGCCTGCCTTGCTCTATGTAGTGCTTTGCAACCTGGAAGAAGACCTCGCTCTTGCCCGATCCGGTTATTCCAAAGAGGTAGAAGCTTTCCCCAGGCCTAGAGCATATGGCTTCATAGGCCTTCCTCTGCTCCTCGTTAAGCGCCTTCTCCTGGCTCAGGGGAAGGTCATCTGCAGAAAGAGGGCTGTAGGCTGTATCCCTTTTGCCGCTAGGTATCATGGCAGAAAGCGCCTCACCTCTGGAACAGAGGTAGAACTTCTCCATCCAGAGAGCCAGCTTGACAGCCTCGTCATCAAAGAGGCTCTGATCATCGACCACTGACAATATCGGCTTGATAGCAAAGCCCTCCAGGCTCTTGTCCAGCTCATCCTGTACATCCACGACAAAGGCTATGACAGGCCGGCCTGCGAAGTTGACCTTCACCCTTATGCCTTTTGATACACTGAGCACAGAATCATCAAAGCTATAGGTGTAGAAGCTTTTCAGAGGCACTGCAATTGCAACAACGGCATACTTCATCACAGCTCCAGGTTGCTCCTCAGGGTCTTGAGGTCTGCCCATATCAAAGGCTTCTTGGCTGGATCCGACAGGACCTGGGCCATGGAGTAGGAGCATAGCACCGGCACGCCAAAGGCAGGCTTGATCCTGCCGCGCAGGGTTTCCAGGCTGTCTGGACGCTTGAAGAACACCTGGGCGGTGAGCTCTCCAAGGCCGAATATGAAGGCAGGCTGCACAAGGGCGATCTGAGTCTTGAGAAAAGCCTGGCAGTTGATAACCTCTGGGCTTGCATACTTGGCTATGGGATCATGATGGCATCTTAGAAGGCTTGTCAGAAAGACATCCTCGCGCCTAAGGGAGATGGCGGCTATCCACTTGTCGAAGAATGCGCCTTCCAGCCCGCTGAAAAGAGCCTTGGCTTTCACGTCGCTCTGGGATGGCTGATCCAGGATGAACATCACCTTCGGCTTCACCGGCCCTTGGCCGAAAAGCCTTCCATTGGGCTGGCATTGCCTGCAGTCGGAGATGCAGGCTTTCAGGGATTCAAGGTTCATGGAGGCCATGTCCAGCCTAGCAGGAGCCTGGACAGCTGCCGCCTGGGCCTTTGGCTCGGACTCGATGAACTGAACCTCCTGGGCCCTGGATTTCCTGAGCATCATGCCCTGGTCATATCGAAGGCTGTTCTCCAGGTCCTCAGTCAGGCTATAGATCCTTCTCAGCGCTTGCTCATCAGTCATCCTCAGTCTCCTCAAACCAGGCAAACTGGCTCTCATCATAGCTGACATCCCACAGATACAAGCCCTGGGAAGGGGCCGTCTCCAAGGCCTCATTGCGATCCTTGGCCTCCAGCATGGCTGCAAAGACGCCTGCATCGATTCCCTTCTGGCCTAGGCTCAGCATAGTTCCAACCAAGCTTCTGACCATATGGTACAGAAAAGCATTGCCCGCTATTGTATAGACCATCATTGGACAGCCGAAGCGGTCAGTCTCCATGTCAAAGCGCGATATATAGATGTCCCTGAACTTGCTTGGCGACAAGTCGCCGGAGGCGCAGAAGGAAGAAAAATCATGAGTGCCCTGCACAAGGCTTGCATAGCTGTTCATTACCTGAAGGTCAGGCAGCTTTCTCACCTTTGCAAAATAGTCCTGGTCAAAGGCTGTGAAGGAGGCCTCATCCTTGATGAAGTACCGGTAGGTCCTGGACATTGTGGAAAACCGGGCATTGAAGGGCTCCTCGGGCTCCCAGGCTCGATGAATCCTTATTCCTGGAGGAAGAATTGGGTTGAGCCCCTTCTCGAAGGCTGACAAGGGAATTGTGGGATTGTCGATGTCGAAATGGCATACCTGGCAGCGGGCATGAACCTTGCTGTCCGTTCTCCCGGAACCCTGTATGATTACGTCCTTCCCAAGCATTCTGCCCAGAGCCAGCTCCAGCTCCTGCTGCACTGTCCTTTGGCCTTCCTGGCGCTGCCAGCCGCAGAAAAGGGAGCCATCATAGCTCAAGGCCATTGCAATTCTTCTATAGCCTTCCCTTGGCCCTTCCACTTCAGGGCGATGCCAATCCTTTCTGCTCATGACAGATCCTCTATTACAACAAAGGCTACTGCAAGCGGATCTTCATGGCTTAGGCTGAGATGAATCCGGCCTTCTGGATGTGCCTTGTCGAAGTAAGCCCTTGCAGAATCGAAAAGCCTTATCTCGGGCTTGCCTGAATCCATCCTGAAGACAAGCACATCCCTTAGCTGAAAAGTCCAGAGCCCAACTCCAAGAGCCTTGCAGAAGGCTTCCTTGGCGGCAAAGCGCGATGCGAGGAACTCCCTTCTCCTGGAGCCTGAAAGAGCCTTGGCAGCTGCAGCCTCATCTGGATGGTAGAAGCGCCTTAAAAAAGCGTCAGAAAGCCGGTCTGTCCTGGCTAGCGATACAGCATCCACACCTATGCCTCCGATCATCAGAGGCTCCCTTGGAACTGGGCATCTATGCTGGAAGGGCTTGCAGTTATGGTAAGCTGCTTGCCCAGGCTTATGATTCCGCTTGAATAGAACAGCTGCACAGGAACAGAAAGGGTCTTGCCAAGCTGTCCAGGAGGCGTGTTCACGCTTCTTTGAAGCGTCTGGCTCGGTATCACGGAGAAGTCAGCCACAGCCTCAATAGCATCAGGGTTGACCAGGTAGACAAGGCTTGCATCGCCATTCATTACCAGCGTTATGGTATTTGGCAAGGTATTGAGAGCAGTATAGCCCTCGGGCAGTATGACAGTCAGCGGGAGCTCGACCTCTCTGCTTTCCAAGGTCATGAAGTTGAAGAATACAACGATGGAAAGCGCCAGGAGAAAGCAGAATATCTTGGGTATCAGGTCAGCTCTCCTACTGCTCCTCATTGGACGCCTCCTTGAAGCTGGTGTTCACATCCTGGGCTGATAGCAGGGAGATGAGCATATTCCTTGCTGTATCCTTCTCCAGGTCATAGTACATGGTCCCATTGAAGGCTATAGACACTGCTCCACTCTCCTCAGAAACAATGAGAACAAGGGCATCTGACTCTTCGCTCATGCCTAGTGCCGCCCTATGGCGTGTTCCAAAGGCCTGGTTCAGATCCTGCTGATGGGACAGGGGCAGAAAGCATCCTGCTGCGGCAAGCCTTCCGTTCTGGATTATCACCGCTCCATCATGCAGCTCGGTGTCGAAGGCGAATATCGTCATGAGCATCTG
>JAQVSP010000111.1 GCA_028700425.1 Sphaerochaetaceae bacterium
CTCAACCTTTTCGCCCTGGATCTCGATTGTCTGGATGTAAGCCACTGGAGCTGGCTCAGCAACTGGGGCTGGCTCGACAGCTGGAGCTGGAGCGAGAAGAGCATTGATCTCTTCAAGCAGGGCTGCGAGAGCTGCCTGGGCATCCTCAAGAGCAATTGCATTCTCAGTTGTGATCACGGTCTTGCCGGTCTCAACTGAGAGAGAGATCTTTCCAACCTTGGAGGCAAGACCTGCATTCTTTGCAGCAAAGCTGTCAAGGATCGAGAGCACTGCGTTCTTGGCTACGAACTCTGGATAAATGATCTCGATGGACTTCTCGTTGAGGATGAACTCAACCTTTTCGCCCTGGATCTCGACTGTCTGTACGTAAGCAGCAGGAGCCGGCTCTTCGACAGCTATAGGCTGGACGTTGGCAAGCACAAAATCATAAAGGGCGGAAATCGCTGCCTCAGCTTCTTCAAGTGTCGGAGCGACTTCAGTGGTGATGACTGTCACGCCAGCAGCCTGCTCGATTGTGCAATAGCCAAAGCTCTTGAGCAGATCCATGTTGGCAACTGCAAACTTTGTCAGCAGGTCAGCAACCAAGGCATTATCAATGTACTCGGCGTATGCGAATCCAATCTTTGTGCCTTCCATGATGAACACAGCGTACTCATCGTAGATTGGAAGGACTGCATAGTAGGACTGAGGAGCTGGGTTGATGTAATTCTCGATCTCAGCCATGAGAGCCTCAAGGGCGAACTGGGCTGCTTCAAGAGGAATTGCATTCTCAGTGCTGATGACAAGCTTGCCCTCAGAATTGGCGACGCTGATCTTGCCGGCGATTGAGGCGAGGTCTGCATAGTCAGCTGCAAAAGCATCAAGGACTGCAAACACATCAGACTCAGCAATGCTGCTTGGATAAGCTATCTCAATGGACTTCTCGTTGAGAGTGAAATCAATCTTGATTCCCTGGATCTCTACGCTCTGAACATAGGCAACTGGCTTGGCTTCCTGCACAGCAGGGGCTGCTTCAGCAACTGGCGCCACTTCAGCTGGTGCTGGGGCTGGTGCAAGATAGGCGTTGATGGTCTCAACAAGGCTTGCAAGGGCTGCCTGTGCATCCTCAAGGGCGATGGCTTTCTCTGTTGAAATGATGGCTTTTGCTCCAGCTATCTTCAACGAAACATTGCCGACCTTGGAAACCAGGGCACTGTTCTTGGCTGCAAAGCTGTCAAGTATCTGGTAAACCTGGGTATCAGTTATAAAATCAGGATAAGCTATCTCGATGGACTTCTCATTAAGTATGAAATCAACCTTTGCACCTTGGATCTCTATTGTCTGAACATAAGCAACTGGCTCTGGAGCTGGAGCTGGGGCTAGATAAGCCTCCACCTCGGCAAGCAGGCCAGCCATGGCCAGCTTTGCATCTTCCAGGCTGATTGCGTTTGCTGCTGTGATCACTGTCTTTCCATTCTCAATGGAGACGGCAATCTTTCCGGCCTTTGAAGCAAGCTTGGAGTTCTTGAGAGCGAAGCTGTCAAGAATATCTGCAGCAGCCTTCTTTGAAACAAACTCAGGATAGCAGATGGAGATCACATTCTCGCAAAGTGTGAATGCGATATCCTCGCCCATGAAGCTGACTGTCTCGACATAGGCTACAGGCTTCTTCTCTTCAACAACTGGAGCTGGAGCCGGAACTACGACTGGAGCCACGACTGGAGCTGCAACTGGAGCTGGAGCCGGAACTGCGACTGGAGCTGGAGTCTTTGCCTTGATGATGGCCTTTGATGCTTCTTCAACGAAAGAGGCAAGAGCCTTCTTCGATGGAGCAAGCTGAATTGGCTGTGAAGTGGTGATTACAGTTTTTCCCTTGCCTACGTTAACGTTTATTGTTCCAGCAGAAGCTGCGGCTTCAGGATTCTTTGCAACCAAGGCATCCAGGACCTGGTATACTGCGTCCTCCGGTATATATTCGGCATAGACGAGCTCAATCTCTTTTTCCTTGACATTGAGTATGACCTGTTCGCCCTCGATATTGAGCTTCATGTGAAGGGCCTCGCAAGAGCATAGCAGTGCCAGGCTCAGGAAGGTCAGCAGGACAAATCGAACAATGTTTTTCGACTTTTTGTTAAAAGTGTTGTTCTTTTGCATAGATTCTCCATTTTTACGTTAGCTGATTTGTAGGGATCACCCCTTAGATTCGTATTATATACCAATTCTGGTTTTTTTGTTACATCTTTTTTAAACAAAATGCATGGTTTTGAGCGTTGTTTTCCATTATGAACACCATAGCTTGAGACCAAGGAAAGAGGCCCTTGCCCAACGAGACTGCAGCAGCCTGGACCTTTGGCTCCTTAGATGCCCAAGGCATTGAATCACTTCCCTTTCGAATCCTCTTTCGATATGATTGGCCTTATGCTTGACAAGCCATCTCAGAACATGCTCATAAGCGGGTCCATATCACGAGGCCTTCTGTCGTTTTTCTTTCCTATCCTGTTTGGAACCTTCTTCCAGCAGCTCTATAACACTGTGGATGCAATCGTAGTTGGGCAGTTTGTCGGCAAGCAGGCCCTAGCTGCTGTGGGTGGCGGGACGGGAACCTTTGTCAACTTGCTTGTTGGCCTATTCACAGGCATTGCAAGCGGAGCATCTGTGCTTGTCAGCCAGAATTATGGCTCCAAGGACAGGCAGGATCTGCAAAGCAGCATCCGCACTGGCATGTCGCTATGCCTTATCGGATCGGTGATTGTCACAGTAATCGGGCTTGCCATAAGCAGATGGGCCTTGGTCGCCATTTCCACGCCAGCTGACATACTGGATTATTCACTGAGCTATTTGCGCATTTATTTCAGTGGAATCATATTCATGTTCATCTACAACATGGGCTCTGGAATACTGAGAAGCATTGGCGACTCTCGAACCCCGATGTTCGTTTTGATAATCGGATGCTTTGCAAACATCGTACTGGACCTGCTGTTCGTTGTCACCTTCAAGCTTGGAGTCGATGGTGCTGCCTGGGCCACTGTCATCAGCCAGGCAATCTGCGCTGGGATAGTCCTTTATGTGATGGCCCATTCCAAGGAGGATTCAGCGATCTTCAGGATGAAGAACCTGAGCATGGATTCAAGGACGCTGAAGAGAATGCTGTATCTTGGCATTCCTGCTGGAATTCAGTCTTGCATGTACGGGCTTAGCAACATCATCATACAAAGCGGAATCAACAGCCTTGGCACAGATACAGCTGCTGCCAACGCTGCATACGGCAGGATCGATGTCATATTCTGGATGGGAGTGAACTCATTTGGCGTCGCCATGACGGTATTTGCAGGCCAGAACTATGGGTCTGGCAACTTCTCAAGGCTTAAGAAGGGAACCTGGATCGGGCTAGCCTTGGCCTTGGCCTGGACGGCTCTATGCTCTGTCGCCTTCCTTCTGTTCGGACGACAGATAATGACCCTTTTCACTAGCGATGAGAACGTGCTCGACATTGGAGTCCAGATACTCTGGACCATTGCGCCCTTCTTCCTGACCTGGATCAGCATCGAGATTCTCTCTGGAACCATCAGGGGCTGTGGCCAGAGCCTGGTTCCCACCTTGTTCACGGCCTTTGGAATATGCCTTGTAAGGGTTCTCTGGATGGCATTTGCCTTCCCTGCCTTCCCATCCATCATAACCATCATGATCAGCTATCCTCTGACCTGGACGCTCACATCGTCCTTGTTCTGGATCTACTTCAGATGGGGCAAGTGGCTCAGGCTTGACGGCAAGCCTCTCAAGCTCTGGAGCCGGCTATAGAAAAAAAGCTGATTTTGCTATACAGTCCACTTAATGAACAACATATTTGCTAATGCACCACTGATGTCTGCCTTGCTGGGATTGCTTATTGCACAGTTCCTGAAGCCCTTTGTATATATAAAGCTCGAGAAGGGCTTCAATGCCAAGCTCTGGCATTCTACAGGCGGCATGCCTTCAAGCCATACCGCCAGCACTGTTGCATTGGCAGCTTCGGCTGGAATCAAGAGCGGACTGGCCAGCGTTGATTTTGCTGTTGCCGTGGTTCTTGCCGTAGTAGTCATGTACGATGCAATGGGCATAAGGGCAGCTGCTGGAAAGCAAGCCAAGATCATCAATGACTGGAGCAAGTTCTTTGCAGAGTTCTTCAGCCAGGACCAGTTCAGCGAGGAACATCTGAAGACCATGCTTGGACACTCCTTCAACCAGGTGCTATGGGGCTTTGTGCTTGGAATAGCTGTTGGAGCTTTCACCTCATATATATTGATACCCTAGCATTGCTTTACATATCCATTGCGTAATGCTATCCTGTCGCTGATGAAAAGCATTGAGGAATACAGGCATTTTGCCAAGAGAATCGAGACACAGAACAGCAAGCTGAGCCGCATAGTCATCCTGCTGCTTCTTCTAGCCAATTCAGCTGTGCTGGGTGCAATGGCATTCCTGGAGGGCTTCAAGCCAGCCCTTCTGGTTTTCTACATTCCTACTATCTGTCTTTTGCTTATGTCCTTCGAGCCTTCGTTCGACAAGGCGCTTGCCAGGCTGACAATCTGCTGGCTACTGATATTTGCCGCCTTGATGTCCTGCACAGTCGCCTCCCAGAGACCGAGTGCGCTATTTGCGCTGGCCCTTGCGATAAGCCAGCTTCTTTTCCTGCTTGACGACCTGTCGAGCTGGACGATGAGCACACTGGGATATGCTGCCTTCTGCGCTCTATGCATTGTCTTCAAGCCAAGAGCGATCTGGATGATCGACGTATTCTCCCAGGCTTTTACACTGGTTTTCTCCTGCTTGCTTGGATACTTCATTCGCAAGTCCTGGTTCAGGGCGCTGAAGACCACTGAGGATCTGGAGCGGAGAAACGGACAGCTAAGAATCCAGAATGCCCTTGAATACAAGGCAATCACAAAGCAGACCCTTCATACCATAGCCCGCACCATCGATGCAAAGGATGAGTATACAAAGGGCCACAGCATCAGGGTCGCTGCCTACGCCCAGGAGATCGGCAAGCGAATGGGGCTCGACAGCAGCCATTGCGAGTCGCTTTTCTACACTGCCCTTCTCCATGACATCGGCAAGATAGGAATCCCTGAGGAGATTCTCAACAAGAAGGGAAAGCTCACCAAGGAAGAGTACGAGATAGTCAAGACCCATCCAGCCATTGGAGGCAGGATACTTTCATCGTTTGTAGCCATCGACGGGATTGCCGAAGGAGCTGTCTATCATCATGAGCGGTACGACGGCGCGGGCTACACCCATCAGCTCAAGGGCTCGGAGATTCCTCTTAGCGGCAGGATCATTGGAGCATGCGATGCCTTTGATGCCCTGACAAGCGATAGAAGCTATCGAAAGGCCTATGAGAAATCCGATGCAAAGGCATTGATCCAAGAAGGGTCCGGAAAGCAATTCGACCCGGAGGTAGTCAGGATACTCGTCGATATCATTGACTCTGGATTCGATCCAGACTCAAGCGCTGAAGCCAAGGCCTTCAGCAGCACCGAGGAAAGCTGAGCAAGGATTAGTGCCTGAATTCGATGCATATTGTGCAGGAATGGAGAAAGGCTCCTTTGCCGATTCATCTTATAAAGCATTATCCTATCTCCATGCACCCATTGCCTGACAAGACTCAAAAGACCCTGGAGCTGACCTGTTGCATGATTTTTCCCTCAGTGCTATAAATGCCAGCAAACGGAGGCTTAATGATCCACAGTCTTGCATATGGCCAGACCCATATCGACCTGAATATCCCAGAAGGCGCCATAACAAGGTGCATAAAAGGCCATGAGCAAGAGCCGATAAAGGACATCAGGAAGGCCCTTCTTGCCAGCTTGGCAAGCCCAATAGGCTCAAGGCCTCTTGATAAGATCGCCTGCTCTGGCATGAAGGTCTGCATCATTGTCAGCGACAATACAAGGCT
>JAQVSP010000112.1 GCA_028700425.1 Sphaerochaetaceae bacterium
GCCCTGGGCCATGCCGCTTGAGCCAAAGGCTATCAAGGTGCCGCCTGTGATCTGGCCAGAGATGCCGTAGTCAAGAGCCCCGTTTCCATCGTTGGTCGGGCCATAGACAATGGTGGTGCCTCCGCTTATCAGAAGACTTCCGTTGCTGTCCAGCCCATCGCCTGAGGCGCTTACTGTTATATTGCCTCCGCTGATGAGCAGCAGGCAGCCTGAGCTTTGGTCAAAGGCTCCCATGCCCCAGGCCCCTGGAGCCGTTACCTGTGTCTGAGTGCCGTCGGAGGCGTTGAAGCCGTCGTCGGAGGCTGTGATCTGCAATTCTGAGCCTCTGATGACGATGACTGTCGCCTCAAGGCCTTCATAGGACTGAAGCACCTGGACCAAGCCTGCATCTATCTCAAGCTGGCCATCGGCATGGATGCCATCGTCTCCGCTCTTGATGCTGAACAATCCACCGGATATGAGGATGTCTGTGTTGGAGTGGATAGCATCGTCGCAGCTGTCCAGGACAAAGCTGCCATCCTCGATGACCAGCAGGCCATAGGCCTTGATGGCCTTGGTGCTTATGTCTTCCTCTTCTGTGACGGCAGCGCTTGTCCAGCCGCGATAGTCCATCTCATTGGCTTTTTTTGTGGCCTTGGAGCTGGAGCCTCCGCTGACAATCTCGTAGGAGCCGCCGGAGATGAGGATCTCAGAGCTGGAGTCGATGCCATCCTGGGCGCTTGTGATGCTAAGGCTTGCCTGGCTGATATATATGAAGCCCTCGGTGTCGCTTTCGCAGTGCATGCCATCCTTCTGGGCATTTATTGTTAGCTCTGCATCCTTTATGGCTATGCTGTCGTTCACATCCAGCCCGTGGCCTGTGGAGGTGATGTTCAGGCTTGCCTGCACTATGACAAGAGAATCCTTGACGACAATGCCATTGTCTGCCGAGCTTATCTTGAGGCTGCCTGTGCCGTTGATGCTCAGGTCGCTCTTGGAGAAGATGGCTCCATCGACCTTGTCATCAGCGCTTTCAAAGCCGCTGGACTCTATAGAGGAGGCTCCAACAAGGGTGAGGAACACCTTGTCAGCAGACTTGATGTACAAGGCTGCATCGCCAGAATTCTTGATTGTGGCATCCTGCAGTATGAGCTGGACCTTGGCCTGGTCGCCAGCATCAATGATGATCTGGCCATTGAGCGTTCCGCTTAGTATATAGGAGCCTTCCTCTGTTATCTTGCAGCCATCAAGGCTGTCAAGGTCAACCTGGGTGCAAAGGCTAGGATCATAGCTTGACCTTGAGTCCCTTGCTGAGATGAGCTCGTCGACTGCCAGGGTTGTCTCAAGGGCTCTTGAGGTATCAGTTATGGCAGCTGTCTGGCTGGACTGCTGACCCATCGGGCCTGGAAAGGCTGCTGCCAGGATGCTCACGCAAAGCACTAGGCAGATTCCGATGCTGGTTATTTTTTTCATTGTTTACTCCTTAAAGCTCTTGGCTTTGGGGCTCTTCGCATCCGATGCATATCTCTAGATTGCCATTGCGGCAGCGAAGCGCATCTATGAACTCCTTCTCCTTGGAAGGATCCTTAAGTGACAGGTTGTAGGTAAGGCTGAATATGGAGCCAAGGTTTGAGGTCTTGACCTTGACCAGGCTGCTCGAGGAGGCATATTTCTCCATCAGGTCAGAGAATGCCGTGGTGTACTCAAGATCCTCTGGAACTGCGATGCGCAGGGTGCGCGATCCATTGCTTTTCATCTTGCCAAAGCCTGAGACTGTGCAGAGCAGCCAGACAACGCACATCACCCCTGCAAAGGCAAAGGCAAAGGCGATATAGCCCATGCCGCAGGCCAGCCCAGCGCCCATGGCGATGAATATTGCGCCGATCTCCTGGGCGCTTCCAGCCTCGCTTCTGAAGCGCACGAGGCTGAAGGCTCCAGCTACCGCTATGCCAGAGCCGATGTTGCCATTGACCAGAAGTATGATGGAGCTCACTGCACAGGGAATCAATGCAAGGGTTCTTGCAAAGCTCTTGGTGTAGCGGGCCTTGAACATATAGCAGAAAGCTATCATAAAGCCGATTGCAAGGCTGCAGGCCAGGCCGATAGCTACCTGGCTGCCCGTTGGGGCTGCTGATGAAAAGATTGTCTCAAGCATATTTTCTGATTATCTCCCTCTTGTCCTTTGCCAGGCAGGCATAGCCGTACTTTGAGAAGGCAATGCGCCTGATGCTGTTAGCGCTCAGAATATGGGCAAGCCAAAGCGGCATGGCATCGCTTGCCTTTATCTCCATGAGCACCTGTCCGCTTTCCAGCAGCCTGCTGCCCCCTGGAGCCTTGCCCAGGCTTATGTCATGGTCGCGGAAAAGAATGTTGGCATCAAAGGTAATTCGCAGGCCCTCATCCGTTTTTCCAAAATAAGCCTCTCGGTCATAGCTGATGAACATGGCAGGCCTTATTGCAGGAAAGCAGGAGAGAAAGTAATCGATCTCCCGGGTTATCTGGCAGGGCTCTGGGGCAGGGCAGAGGCCCATCAGGTATTGCTCCCCCTGGTCCTTTGACATGCTGACCCTTCTCTTGTAGACAATGCCGTCAAACTTCTTCTTCAGCTCGACAAACACCATGTCCTCGCTACTAGCTACGCAATAGCTGCGCATCCTGAGCTTCTCCTTGTAGATAGGCTTTTGGAGGCTGCTGCGCGCAAGCCTCTGGTCTGGGGTGTCATAATACACATTGGATATGGTTGTGTTTCCATGCTCATCAAGCCTCATATAGGGCCCTATAGCCTTCTTTAAGGCGGCAGCTTGGCTGGCTGAAAGCAAATACTTCAGCTCTGTTCTCTTGAAGATGCTCTGGCTTCTCATCCTTTCATTCCTTTCTAGCTTCAAGATAGAGCTCAAAGCTAAAGCCTACCTTAAAAGGGCAAGGCTTTTGTGTGGGGATTTGTGAAGAAGCTGCAAGGAGACGGCAAGCCAAAAAGGATGCGAAGTGCAGAGCATTCAAATCACCTTTTTGGTTTTGGGGTTTTTAAGAGAAGCTTGATGGCTTAAGGTTCAGCCAGCTATATCAGGCCTTGTTGTGCTTGGCGTTGAGAAGGACCCTTGTGCGGTTCAGGGAATCCTTGACCTTGTCGTACTGGCTGCTTGTCACTGCGCAGTAGAGCATGTCGATAATGGCAAGCTGGCTGATTCGCGAACCCATGGCGCCGCTTCTTATGAAGGTCTCGCTGCTGGCGCAGCAAAGCCTTATGGAGCACATCGAGGAGAGGCTGTTCTTGCCAAAGCCAGTGATGGAGATGCAGGTGGCACCCGAGGCCTTGGCCACCTGGGCGGTCTGCAGGATATCGCTAGTCTCTCCGCTGTAGGAGATCAGCACCGCGCAGTCGCCTTTGCTGAGCGTAGTGGCCTGAAGCATCTGAAGATGGGCGTCTGTGCTTGCCATGGAGGTCTTGTTGATCCTGAGGAACTTGTTCTGGGCATCCAGGGCTACGATTCCGGAGGATCCAAAGCCATAGAAGTCGACTCTTTGGCTGTCGATCATGGCATTGACTGCACTTTCCATCTCCTTGACGTCTAGAAGCTTCATGGTGTTCTCTATGCTTCTGATGTCAGTCATTCCAACACTGCCTATGACGGAGCTTATGGAGTCTCCGATCCTAAGGTCTGTGTACACTATCTGCGACTGGGCATCCAGGGTGTTGTCGCTGTTGACCATCATGCAAAGCTGCTTGTAGCCAGAATATCCCATTGTCTTGCAAAGCCTGACTATGGAGGAGATGCTTGCCTTTGACTGCCTGGCAAGCTCCTCAAGGCTCATGCTTACAACCTGCGTTGGGTTGTCAATGATGAATTGTGCAACTGCCATTTCCTTGGGGGAAAGGGAATTGAGCATCTCCTTCATGCGTATTATGCATCCACTCATAAGCTAAGCTCCTTTAGGTCCTTCTCTGGACTGTCAATATAATCGTACTGCCTTGTGCAGTTTTCGATTCCCACCTGGGAAGCCCCTGCAAGGCCGCGCAGGGCAGCGTCTCCGGGGTGTCTTGCAGCCTTCACCGGAACATCAAGATGAATTGAGTCCAGGAAAAGGTCTGCGCTCTTGGATATCTGGCCGCCGATCACAAGCCCGTCATACCAGGCTCTTGGGATGTAGGCCTTGATTATCTCTTCTATGTATCGGCCTATTGACCTGAAGGCCTGCTGGGCCAGGGGATCATTATCCCTTGCCCTGTCGGCTATCTCCTTCACATCCAGCTTTCCATCCTTGTAGGAGGACATTATAGCATGCCTTGAGACATAGGTTTCCACAATGCCTTCTCCAAAGGGCCTGTTCCACATGCTGGCCAGCGGTCCCTGCGTCCTGGAAAGAAGAACCTTGCGGTCCTTCATGACGGCAAAGCCAAAGCCTGTGCCTAGCATGATGCCAATGCAGCTGTTCAGGCTGCTTGCCTCTCCGTCGAAGCTCTCGCCAAGAAGGAAGGCAGTGCTGTCGTGTATCCAGCTGGGCTCAAGACCAAGGCCTTGAAGGTATTCAGTGAGGCTGAAGCCATAAAGGCTGGTGAACTTCTGCTTCATAAGGCAAACGCCTCTTGAGAAGTCAAAGGGGCCAGGTATGCAGCAGCAGACCCTGCCTTCGGCCCTGGTCTTCTCCTTGATCTGTGCAAAGGCATTGAGGATCGAGGTCCTGTCTGCAGAGCTGTCGCAAGCCTGCTGGCTCACTGAGCTTTCTATGAGCCTTCCGTTCTCATCTGACAGTCCGTACTTGATGAATGTCCCGCCTATATCCAAAAGCAATGTGCTCATTGATTATTCCTTTGGGGCATATGATACTTTCTTTTCAAGCAGAACGCAACATTATGAATAACTTTTTTCCAAAGCCTGTTCAACAAAAAAAGAATTGCAGTTGTTATGACATGTTTTTAGTGCTATTATCCAATCGATATGACATGATGTTGTCATCTTGGAGGCAAAACAATGTATAAAATCAAGAATGGCATACTGTACCATGACGATGTTCCTGAGCTTGGCATAGGCCAGTCCTACTTCGCCTCCTATCATCCCCAGAAGGTTCCTGTAGGACCTGGCGAGGATGCAATTGCCAAGATCAAGGGCGACGTGAAGGCCATGAAGGCTGCAGGCTTCAACATCTGCCGAATGGCAGCTCTTGGAGAGGTGGCCTACAAGGATGGCAAGCTGGAGGCAAGCTTCCCCCTTGCAGATTGCTTTTGCGACAATTGCCTGGAAGCTGACATGGCTGCCATGATCCGCCTTCAGGGCTATGACTTCAATTTGCATGGCTATGAGAATGCAATCATGTTGGACAATGAGCTCAAGCCAATGGAGTTTCATTGGTCATGGTTTGTCCGAAACTGCCTCTGCCATGAAGGCATCTACCAGGACAACAAGGACGGAACGGCTGTCAGCGCCGCTCACTTTGATGAGAAGAAGGCTGTGGTGAGCTATCAGATATACTGCGAGCCAGCCTACCCCCACAAGGGCCTCTATGACTACAACCCCAAGACTGTGGAGGCCTTCTTCAAGAAGACCGGCCATCAGGCTCCGCGCCAGAGGCCAAGGACCCTTGAGGATCTGGATCTCTGGATAGAGTGGAAGCTTTTCCTGGAGTCGGTTATGGAGGGCTTTTTGTGCGACATGGCCGATGTAGCCTCCTCGAGAGCCACCTTGACCTGCCATACAACGGCTCCCTTCTCCTGCGGCGCCATAACAAGAGGCCAGGACTACTTTGAGACAGCCAAGAGAATGGACATTCTTGGAATCACCCATTACATAGTCTCACGCTGGCCGGACTACCATCATGCAGCCCTCTGCCTGGATGCCGCCGAGAGCATAGCCGCTCTCTTTGGCAAGCATGCCTGGATAATAGAATACAACGCCAGGACCAA
>JAQVSP010000020.1 GCA_028700425.1 Sphaerochaetaceae bacterium
CACCCGTTCGTTCCTGCAGGAACGGTTCAGTACCTTTAAACATTCCCTTCCTTCAGGCCTGAATATAAACCTTTGCCTGAGATTGCCCTTTTTATTGGAGGTGACAAAGTCTGGTTCGCTGAACAGTTTTTTTCGAATAGACGAGAGAACCTCGATATCATCTATTTCATAGATTGAAAACTCTGGTCCAAATATGCTTTGAAGCCTTTCGTTAATTGAGTTTATGGCATTGACTCCGTAATGAATTACAGAGCTGTCTGCAAGCTTGTTTCCATCTGCCTTGACATATACATATCTGAGATAGTCGATGTACTCTTCTTGAGTCATATAAACACTATATGCCTATTTTTGACAGCTGACAATGTTTCGATGTTTTTTATTTTCAGTACTGCTTCAATAGGCATTCAAGGGTCGTTAATCGGCTTTGCTCAAAACTCAGAAGTAATTGTTGCCTTATATCGTATCCACCGGTGTGATAGTGACGATAATTGAATCCGTATAGGATCCTGCAAGAAGGTTGTCCACTACGCTCTTCTCTATGCCTGTGACATAGAGATCCTTTGTGCTTAACCCAACAGGAAGAGGAGACCAGGTGATTGTGTCGTTCAGGTTCAGGGTCTGGCTGTCTCCAAGGAGAAGCGTGTATGGAACAGTGTAGAGGCCTGCTTCGTGGCGGAAGGCGAATTGGCCTTGGATGGAGCTGGGAGCTTTGGAGAAGCTCAAAGTGACAGCTCCTGGCACGTTGAGTACGCTGATGGCAATCTGGGCGGCCTGCTGCTTGCTGGTTCCTTGGCAGTTTCTTAGATTGATGACACTGTTGTTTATGATGGAAAATGAGTATTCCGGAACTTCATGGCTTGGAACATCCCCGTAATAGGTGATGATGTCGCCATTCTCATCCTTTGGCTGGCCGCCTAATATGTCTACCTTGCTTGGGTCCCCGTTGTAGGCGCCTGAATCCATTGGGATTATCTCAAGGTTATTGGGATTCCATATGCTTCCTTTTGACTTGGCCATGGCGATGGTTCCTGAGGTCAGGTCCGTCTGGAGCGTGATCTCAGTGGGAAAGGCATGCCAGGCTGCCGAGGTATCAGTGACAATGTAGAAGTCAACTGTAACTGTCTTGCCCATAAACGATGTAGATGCATTGCCCAATAGCTGGAAGGGATAGGTGTCGGCTGGGCCTGTCCACATGTAGGCTTCATCGACCTTGATGTTGTTGACCTTGGTTATGGCGTAGAACTTGAAGGTGCTTGACTGGATGGTGTTCCAGGCTGTCTTGGCTGTATAGGAGTTCTCAGTGAAGTTTCCGAGGTTTATCAGCACAATCTTTGACAGGTCTGGCTCGTAGTCAAATACAATGGTGATTGTGCCGACATGGGCAGTCAGATGTCCGCTGAACTGGGTGCTTTCCTGGTTGCTGGCTGTCCAGGCTATCGGGATTGTCGACTGATAAGCAGCAGTTGCCATTAGTGGAATGACAGCTGCAGCGATAAGCAATAGGATGAGGACCTTTCTTTTCATGCCTTAAAGATACAATTGTTTCTCTTGAAAAACAAGACAGCCCTCGAGGCATGATTTGCTCTTGACAGCAGGCTAAAGTGATGAATAAAATACTTAAACGTATAAGTGTTTGGGAGGGCTAAATGATCAGCACCGCTAATGAATTCATCGCATTGCCAGAGGTCAATGATGACCTGAGCCTTGATAGCTTCAATGTGCTGTCGATGAGCCAGAGGGGAATCATAGAATTCAGAGGCAAGCCTCTTCTGTCAGCGAGTCTCTGCATTGACGGCAAGAGCCCTTCCTTCTCGAAGCCTTCGATGGAGCGCTACTGGGTGCCTACCATAGAAGGCGAGTCTGGGTCTTGCCATGTGTGCCAGCGGCTGCTGGCTCCCTTTGGCATCAAGGGCTTTGTCCAGATGTTCACCATCCAAAACGATGGAGATTCTGCATCCTCCTTCCAGGCTTCGGTCAGCCTGCGCCTTGACCAGGTGCTGCACACTGTCAATGAGAGCAAGGCCTTTGAAGGCTCTGTGAACATATATGAGTCCTCCTGGTCAGGAAAGCCTTGCCTTGATATACGAAGCGGCTTTCCCATCATGGCATTTGCATGCCTTGATGATGGAGATTGGACCTGGAGCCATGATGCTTCTTCTATGGATGGCAGATGCGAGGGAAGCCTTGAGGCAGGACAGAGCCTGACGCTAGGCGCTTGCTGGGGCTTTGGGTTTGAGGAAGTCGCGGCGGTCACTGCGGCCAAGGAAATCCTTAGGCTTGGCATGGATCGTGTGCTCTCGGATGCCTACGAAAGGCTTGACTCCCTTGTCATCCGCAAGCCCGATCCAAGGCTGGAAAGGCTTCTAAACTCCAACCTTCTTTACTGCATGCATTTTGCCACTGGCAGGACCCTTGATACCGAGGCTCTTGTCTGTGTCACGAGCAGAAGCCCAAGGTACTATGTCTCGGCCGCCTATTGGGACAGAGACAGCCTGCTATGGGCGTTTCCTGCAATACTGAAGGCTGATTCCAGCCTGGCTCTGGAGATGCTTGAGTACAGCTTCAGGACTCAGGGCCGCAATGTCGGCATTCATAGCCGCTACATAGACGGCACAGTCCTTGAGTATGGCTTTGAGCTGGACGAGCTGGTGGCTCCCATCATTGCCCTTGACCAGTACATCAGCGCAACGGAAGAGGAGGCCCTGCTGAAGCAGGACTGGGTCGCCTCACAGCTTAAGAGGATCATAAGAATCCTTGAAAAAAAGCTTGATCGATCATGCGGCCTTTATGAGACATTTCTTCAGCCCTCTGACGACATGCACACCTATGTCTTTCTCACATACGACAACGCCCTGGTCTACAAGGCCCTGTGCATACTTGGGAAATGGGGCTTTGATGGGCAGAAAGAGCTGTGGCTCAAAAGAGCTGGTGAGCTGATGTCCAGCATTGAGAGACATTGCATCAGAGCTTCCATGTATGTATGGTCTGTTGATGGAAAGGGCAATTATGATATCTATGATGAGCCTCCTGGGTCTCTTCTCCTGCTCCCTCTTCTTGGAATCACAAGCATAGACAATCCGGTCTACAGAAAGACGGCTGCAAGGATCCTCGATCCTTCCTATGAATTCTCCTTCGCTTCCTATCCCTTTGGAGCCATAGGGTGCAAGCATGCACCGCACCCTTGGGTGCTTAGCCTTGCCAATCAGGTAAAGGTTCTTGGGGACCGCTCTGCTCTTGAGAAGCTGCTTAAGGCTCCTATGGATAATTACATAGCTTGCGAAAGCATCGATGAGAATACTGGGACCTGCACTACGGGAAGCGCCTTTGCTACCTGCGCAGGCTTCTTGGCCTCTGCATTGATGGAGAGATGCTGATGAGCGGCATTGAATACAGAGCATGGGCTATAGCGACCTGCGATTGCACAAGCGAGCTGAGCAGAAGCCTTTTCTTCCAGGGCAATGGGAAAGTAGGCATGAGAGCAGTATGCCCTCTGGACAAGGCCAGAGGGCATGAGCATGGAATGTTCATGGCAGGGTGCTTTGAGACCCTTCATGACAGCATCACGGACATGGTCAATCTTCCAGACCTGCTTTGCATGATTCTAAGTGACAAGGATCCTCGGTCAATGCATCAGAGCCTTGATTTTGCCACAGGCGTACTGGAGCGCACCTGGGAGACTGACAATGCCCTCTATAGCTATGAAAGGGTGCTCAGCTTCTCTGACAGGGCCCTTCTTGGCCACAGGCTCAAGGTGACCGCCAAGAGAGGCTTCATGCTTGAAGCCAAGGATGCAATTGACGCTGAAGTTGTGAACCTTCCTGTAAACGATGACCAGACCAAGATCAACATTCATACCATTAAGCTGATAGCCGATGTTGAGATGAAGGAAGAGGGCGACATGGTCGACCTGCGTTTCTCTACAGCCTGCGGGACCCACAGCCTTCACTTCTCCAAGCATCTTGAAGCTGGAGGCTCCAAGTGGCTTGAGAAGGGAGAGAGCTGGGAGATCCGCTCTGTAGCAAGCATTGATGGCAGAAAAGCCCTGCCTTGCTATGATGATATGAAAAGAGCCTCTGCAAAGGCTCTGGAAGCAATGTGGGAGAAGGTCTTCAGGTTCGACGACTCAGATCCTCGAATGGCTTCAGCTATCCGCTTCAACATCTTCTGCTTGATGCAGAACGCTCCTGACCAGGACATATCCATCGGTGCACGCGGGCTTTCTCATGGCCGCTACAAGGGCAATTACTTCTGGGATGCGGAGATATTCATGCTTCCGGCTTATCTGAAGATAATGCCCGAAGCTGCTCGGCATATACTCATGTTTCGCTGCATGTCCCTGGACAAGGCTATGGAAAATGCTGCAGCAATGAACCTTGAGGGTGCTCGATACCCTTGGATGTGCTCCACGCAGGCCATAGAGCAATGTGAGTCCTGGGATACAGGAAGCTGCGAGATCCATGTCACCGCCGATGTCGCATGGGCTTTGGATGCCTATGTGAAAGAGACTGGGGATCTTGAATTTGAGCGCAGCTGCGCTGCCAGGGTCTATAAGGAGACAGCTCGCTACTGGGTATCCAGATTCTCCTATGACAAGGTCTCCGATTGCTATCAGATGCTGTTTGTAAAAGGCCCTGACGAGTATTGCGGGGTTACTTGCAACAACACCTACACCACCATGATGGCCAAGCACAACATCAAGCTGGCCCTGGATGCTGCCAGGCGCGGCCTTGTCAGCCTGAAGCCAGGGGAAATGGCAAGAATGAAAGACATACTGGATAAGGCAAGGATCCCATACTCTGCAGCTCTTGGAACCTACCTTGAGGATGACACCTATGAGAAGCTTGAGGACTTTGACCTTTCTGGAGCCAAGAAAGACGGCTCTGCCCTTTACCACAGAATATGCTTTGACAGGCTTCAGAGGCTGAAGGTCATAAAGCAGCCTGATGTAATTCTCCTGTACATTCTGCTGCCAGAGCTCTTCACAGAAAAGCAGGCACAAAGCGCCTGGCTGGAGTATGAGAAGCGCACAAGCCATGATTCCACCCTCAGCTGGGGCATGCATGCTGTAGCTGCATTCAAGCTTGGCAGGAGGAAGGAGGGAATGGATTACCTAAGAAAGGCGCTGTTCCTGGATCTTGAGAACCTGATGGGCAACACTGCCTCCGAGGGGCTTCATGTGGGAGCCTGCGGAGCAGCCATACAGGGGCTTTTGCAGTTATTGTAATTGTGGATTGACAGTTCAAGAAAAGTGACTGATAATACTTATACGTTTAAGTGAAAAGGGGTTCAATTATGGTCAAGAGAGTCAGTGTAAAGGATATAGCCAGGGAAGCTGGGGTATCTATTGCTACCGTCTCCTATGTAATCAACAAGAGAACCGACCAGGTGATTGCTCCCCAGACAGTCAAGAGAGTCGAGGAAGCTGTCGCCAGGCTTGGCTATGTGCCCAACCTCGGGGCTCGGGCGCTTGCTTCCAGAAAGACCAAGCTTATAGGGCTGATGATACCCCAGACAGAGAAGGAGCAGAGGCTCATGTTCTCTAACTCATTCTATGGAGAATTCCTCTCTGGCCTTGAGTATGAGGCAAGCAAGAAGGACTATAGCATCCTCATCAGCGGCTCCAGAGGCCAGCAGAGCTATTCAAAGGTTGCCAAGACAAGGAGCCTTGATGGCATTGTGGTGGTGGGAGTCGATTCCCCAGGCGATGTGGAGGACCTTAAGAAGGCTGATATCCCTGTCGTCCTTGTGGACTACTGGGGGCCAGAGACTGGCGTGAACAAGGTCAACATAGAGGACAAGAGAGGCGGATACCTAGCAGCAAGGCATTTTCTGGACATGGGCCATAGGAAAATAGCGCTTGCCACAGGCTATCTCAAGGCTCAGGGGGTCAACGCCCAGCGCCATGACGGCTATAGGCAGGCGCTGCAGGAAGCCGGCATCGAGGATGATCCTGGTATGATCTTCTCCGGTACAGTGTCATACGAGTACGGGCTGGAGCTAGGAGGAATAATTGCCTCGATGGAGGATAGGCCTACGGCGGTCTTCTGCACTGCCGATATCCTGGCCCTGGGGCTGATCAAGGGCCTTGCCAAGGCCTCTCTCAGGGTTCCAGAGGATGTGTCGGTCATCGGCTTTGATGATGGATTTCTTGCCTTGGCCGCAAGCCCGGAGCTTACAAGCATCCGTCAGGATGTAGCGAAAAAGGCAGAGGTCTCTGCGCAGCTGCTCATAGATGCCCTGGATGACAAGGGCATAGCGCAGCGCTCGGTTGTGCTTCAGGTGAGCCTGGTGGAGAGAGGTACAGTTAAAAGGATCTAAAGTTGATCCAAGGCCGTAGGATGGCCTTGGATCGGCATAGGGCATAGGTAATGTCACTACACAGACAGTGTAGTGAATTCGAAAGGATTTGTACATTGGCTTGTACATAAGGAGGTTTGTTGTATGAAGGCAACAAGAAGATTGGTCCTTGTCGCTATGGTGCTCGCCATAGCAGCCTTTGCTGTTTTTGCGTCCCCAGTGGCAGAGAAGACAGCAGAAGTGGTGACCTTGAAGATGGAGCAGTTCTCCGGCAGTGACGCTACGCTTTCAGGAGATGCTCTTCGCAAGATGATAGCGGAGTTCGAAGCTCAGAATCCTAACATCAAGGTTGAGCTCCAGACTATCGGCTATACCGATTATTTCACCCAGCTTCAGAGCAAGGTCGTTGGTGGCAATGCCGCTGATGTCTTTGAGCTGAACTACGAGAATTTTGTGGCTTACGCCAGCCAGGGTGCATTGGCCGACATATCCAGCTATCTTGGAGACACAAGCGGCTTCAACAAGACCGCCCTCAACGCTTTCAACTATCAGGGAACACAGTACGGAGTGCCAAACTCCTTCTCAAACTGCGTCATGTTCTATAACAAGGCTCTCTTTGACAAGGCTGGCCTGGCTTATCCGACCAATGACTGGACCTGGAAGGATGTCGAAGAAGCATCCAAGAAGATCATGAGCCTTGAAAGCGGACTCTGGGGATTCTACAGGCCGCTGACCTTCAACGAGTTCTACAAGGGCGTTGGCCAGAATGGCGGCAAGATGCTGAGCTCTGATGGCAAGTCCTTCACAGTCAACACTCCCGAGAACGTCGAGGCTGCAAGGCTTATGGCCGGCTGGCAGATTGACAGCCACATCATGCCTACCGAGGCTGAGATGGGCGGAATGGGAGACTGGGACCTGTTCAAGAGCGGCAGGCTGGCAATGCTGGTCACAGGCATATGGGCCTTCGGCGATTTCACAGCCAACTGCCCGTTTGCATGGGATATCACAGTAGAGCCAGGCAACACAGCCAAGGCAACCCACTTCTTCTCCAACACATATGTAGTAAGCGCAACAAGCAAGCATCCTCAGGAAGCTGCCAAGCTTGCACAGTTCCTGGCTGGAAGCAAGGAAGCCACAAAGCTCAGAGTAGAGGCCTCCTGGGAGCTTCCTCCTGTAACTTACAGCGACATCATCGAGAGCTATCTCAGCATCACTCCTCCTGACAACAGGGAAGCTGTGTTTGAGTCGCTCAACTATCTCGTCACGCCTCCGACTTGTGTACAGCAGTCTGAGATGCAAGCCATAATCGACAGCTATCTCTCACAGATTGTATACAAGAAGCTTTCTGCACAGGCCGCTCTTGATGCCTGCCAGAAGGAGCTTGAGGCAAAGATCAGCCTCTAGGCTGATTGATTTAGGAGGGATGCCATGAGTGCAAGCGGACGAAAAGGCGTTAAGGCTGCGATTCCTTTCCTGCTTCCCAGCTTGATAGGAGCGCTGCTGTTCTCTGTCCTGCCCATTCTGGTGTCTCTCTTTCTCAGCATCACTAACTGGACTGGAATGTCCCCGGTCAGCCTGACCAGGGGCTTCTTCCAGTTTGTGGGAAAGCACTTTGTCGGCTTGGAGAACTTCAAGGCGATCCTGTCAGACTCAGAATTCTACAAGGTGCTTTCCCACAACCTGTATTTCATAGTCCTTTATCTTCCATCGATGCTCCTGGTATCCATGGCATGCGCCTTGATCATCAACAGCCCACGCAAGACAGCCAATGTCTACAGGGTGCTCTACTACATCCCGGTATTGACCAGCTGGGTGGCTGGAGCCCTCATATGGAAGTGGCTTCTGTCGCCGACCTATGGTCCGATCAACAACGTCCTGGCCTTGCTGGGCATAGAAGGCCCGATGTGGCTTCAGAGCGAGGCCTGGGCCATGCCCTCCATAGTGATCGCCTCGGTTTGGAAGGACATGGGCTTTTATGCCATGATAATACTTGGCGGTCTAAAGAGCATAGGAGTTGAGTATTATGAGGCAGCCAACATCGATGGGGCAGGCAAGACCCAGTGCTTCTTCCGCATCACGCTTCCTCTTCTGTCCTCAGTTCTCTTCTATGTCATAATGCTCAGCCTGATAAACGCCTTCCAGCTCTTCCCCCAGGTCATGGTCATGACCAGGGATGGCAATGCCGGCCCCAATGGTGCAACGATGGTGATGGTTGAGCGCATCTACAAGTATGCCTTCAAGTACGGCAAGATGGGCTATGCTGCAGCTTATTCCTGGCTGCTGTTCGCTGTTATCATGATCTTCACTGTCATCCAGAAGAAGGGTGAAAAGAAGTGGGTGAACTATGAAAGCTAGAAGAATCGGTGCAATAGGCTATCATGCGCTTGCCATGTTTCTGGCTGTTGTTGCGATAGTGCCCTTCCTCTGGATGGTGACCACATCCCTCAAGAGCAGCGGCGCCCTTCTGGCGCTTCCCATAGAGTGGATTCCCAAGAATCCCACCCTGGATGCCTATAGAAGGCTGTTTGCTGTTTCCGGAATGCCTCGGTCTGCCATGAACTCCATAATAGTCACTGCCTCTGCAGTGGTCTTGACCCTGGCTTCTGCCTCTATGGCGGCCTTTGCGCTGGCAAAGATAGAGTTCAAGGGACGCAATGCGGTGTTCATGCTCTTCGTGGCATCCATGATGATACCGACCCAGGTGACCTTCATCCCGCTTTACCTGATCATGAATGATCTATCCTTGGTCAACTCGCTTGCGGCCCTCATAGTCCCCTATGCCTTCAAGGCCTTTGCAATATTCATGCTGCGCCAGCAGATGATGAATATACCGGATGCCTATCTAGATGCAGCTTCCATTGACGGGGCGAGCTTGGGCAGGTCGTTCTTCTCCATCATGCTTCCCATGTGCAGGACAAGCCTTGTGACTCTTGCCATCATCACCTGCATGGAAGCCTGGAACGATTATCTGCTGCCACTGGTGCTCATGACAGACAGCCGCAACTTCACATTGACAATAATACTCAATTCACTGAGCGGGCAGTTCAAGACCAACTATGACCTTCTCATGGCAGGCTCCTTGATATCCATATTGCCTCTTCTTCTGGTTTATGTTGTTGCACAAAAGTATTTCGCAAGCGGTCTTCAGGTAGGAGGAATAAAGGGATGAGGCTTCAGGCTCTTTCGCAGAAGCAGGATGGGTTTGCTTTTATCAAGAGCGATCATCCTGTAATAAGGATATTCGGAGTCGACAGCCTGGTTGGCACCGGCGAGCGCTTTGACATGCTGGACTTCCTGGGCCACGACAGGACCAACGAGGTCAAGGAGGTCTTCACTCATCAAGGCTCCAGCACCTACATTCCTATTCCCCTGGTCTTGTCCAGGACTGTGAGCTTTCTCGTAGATACAAGGCGAGTTTTCACCTTCCACTCCAGAAAGGAAGGCGATGATGCTCTGATAGAGATAGATGGCGAGCTTGATCCAGAAGATACTATCCTGGTTTATCAAGGACCGGTGAAGGAGGCTCTTGCAGCCTTGCTCAGGCACAAGGGCGGGGTCTGCCTTCCGCCATCTTGGATATTCGGCCAATGGGCCAGCGCCAATCGCTGGAAAAGCACGGCTGATGTGCTTGAGGCCATCGACAAGGCCCAAAGGCATGGCTTTGACCTGAGTGTCCTGGTCATAGAGGCCTTCAGCGACGAGTCCACCTTCTATAGGTTCAACGAAGAAAGCCAGAGCCTGTGGGCTGACCGGCAGGAGATGATGAGAATCCTCAAGAACAGGGGCATTCACCTCCTCTTATGGCAGTGTCCTGTGTTCAAGGCCCTTGAAGAAGGCCGCAGGGACAGCATCCATGAAGCGGATCTTCTTCAAGCCAGGAAGGAAGGCCTGGAGGTCAGGCTTGCCGACGGCTCGCCTTATCGCATACCCAAGGGCCACTGGTTTGCTGGTTCCATGATTCCCGACTTCACCAGCAAGAGGACCCGGGACTGGTGGATGAGCAGAAGAAAGGCCCTTCTTGACATGGGCATTTCCGGCTTCAAGACCGATGGAGGGGAGTTCGTCCTTGACGATGGGACCGTATTCTCAGACGGATCTACCGGCAAGCAGATGAGAAACGCATATTGCCAGAGCTATGTAGGCACCTACCTGGATTACATGAGCCCTGACTGCATAACATTCTCCCGTGCGGGCTATCTGGGCAGCCAGAGAACCTCGGTCTACTGGGCAGGGGATCAGCTGTCAGAGTTCAGTGAGCTGGAAAGCGCCATCAGAGCCGGGCTCAACGCCTCAATGTGCGGGGTGTTCTGGTGGGGCTTTGACCTAGCTGGCTTTGCCGGCCCAATGCCAAGCAAGGAGCTTTATCTCAGAAGCTATGAGGCAGCAGCCTTTGTGCCGGTGATGCAATGGCACTCTGAGCCCACAGGAGGCCAGTTCGCCCTTATCATGGCCTCCACCGACAAGGTCAACGACCGCAGCCCCTGGAACATGGCAAGCCTATATGGAGACGAGGTCCTTGAGGTCACACGGCGCTATAGCAAGCTGAGAACAGCGCTCAGGGCCTATCTGGAAAGCGAGGCCTCTCACTGCCAGCAATCCTGCGAGCCCTTGATGAGGTCCATGTTCTATGAGACAGAAGGCCAGCATGCCAGCATAGATGACCAGTTCCTGCTTGGAAGGTCGCTGCTTGTGGCCCCTATCCTGCATGAAGGACAGTCCATGCGTTCAGTGATCATTCCCCAAGGCTCCTGGTGGGATGTGCTTCAGGCCATGCGGATTGAGGGTCCTTGCACTGTGCAAAGAAGCTACAGCCTTGATCAGATAGGGCTTTTCATTCGTATTGACGGACCAAATTCAGAGGCCTTGGAATTCCTGAAGGCCTAGAGCTTTATCAGCTTTTTGCACTGATGCTGGGCCTTGTTTGCGTAGGGCGCTCCTAGGAAGCGCTCAAAGGCATCTATCTCATCCTGTCCAAGATCCTTTGCCTGCTCGAACATCATTGCAAAATGCCTATTCAGTATCTGCTGGCTGTACTTGGCATAGATTCTCTTTCCAAAGTCGGACACAAGTATGATCACGCTTTTCCTATTGCCCTCTGCATGGTATCTCTCCAGCATGCCCTTGCTGACAAGCTTGCTCACAAGCTTGCTGAACTGGCTTTGCTTTATGCCAAGCCTAGAGGCGATCATTGTCATGTTCTGTGCAAGCTCCTCATTCTCTATCAAATACTCTACTACCTGTATCTGCGCAAATGAGAAGCTCACATCGTCGATCCTATTGATTTCCTTGTTAAAGCATTGTGCGTAGACGTTGCAGTACTTGATCAGCTTCTCAAGCACTCCACGATAGCGTCCCATCCATTCAAGTTGCATCCCAGACCTCTTATTATTCCTAGAGGTTAGCAAAAAAACGTCTGCTCTTCAAGAAATAACTGGTTGCAAGTATAGAAATCGTGATGTATTATGAGAACAGCAAAATATATTACAACGGAATGAATATATTTGAAGGGGGAATTTATGTGGCGTTGCTTTATAGCCCATAAGAGGGCGTGGATCATGCTGGGCATCGCACTGGCAGTGATTCTTGTCAGCAGCTTTCTGGCTTGCCTGGTGCAGTCAGCTGGCTTTAAGGTCAAGGTTTATGACCTAAGGGATGTCACCAACACGGGAGTGGTGATGACTTCTTCCGGTGAGGCTCCCGTCAAGGGCGAGGTGAAGAGCGGAATACTCTTCGTTCCAAAAAAGGCGAGCGCAGACAATAAGCTTCCAGCCGTCGTGCTTACTCATGGCTACCTTAACAACAGGGAGCTTCAGCTTCAAAATGCGATTGAGCTAGCCAGAAGAGGCTTTGTTGTTCTCACCGTGGACAGGGAAGGCCATGGCAACTACGAAAACAGCGGGGAGACGGGCGCCCTGATGGCTACCAGCGGATTATATGAGTCTGCGAAATATCTTTACAACCTGGACTATGTAGACCAGAGCCGCATAGGCATCTCCGGTCACAGCATGGGAGGCTACACCACTGCCATGACCCTTTACAATGACTCCATGGGCAAGCCTGCCTT
The DNA here is from genome assembly GCA_028700425.1 of Sphaerochaetaceae bacterium. Lineage (GTDB taxonomy): Bacteria > Spirochaetota > Spirochaetia > Sphaerochaetales > Sphaerochaetaceae > JAQVSP01. The sequence goes on from JAQVSP010000020.1 coordinate 12,362, forward strand.
TGATGAGTCTGGCAAGGCTACAGGCAATGGACTGGGAATAATATCTGCTGGCCTGATGCAAGGCTGGAGCACCTTCATATTTGCCAATTCAGATGTGTCGGTTGCCAATCTCAAGGCCAGTGATGATGAGTTCTTCTACAATAGCACCGATTATCAGGGCACCAAGACCATAGCCCGGCAGTACCTCCAGTCAAAGGCAGCGGCCCAGTTCGTGGGTGCAGCCTTCTCTGGCCCAATTGAAGTGGTCAATGGCGGAATCTATATCGGCGGAAAGCTTACAGAAGTCAAGGAGGGCACAGCAGCTCCAGCAGCTTTCAGAGCTGTGTATGAGTCCGATGAGATCCATCCTTTGAATCACTTCTCCGTAGCCTCGGCCTCTGCAGTGGTCAACTTCTTCTACACAGCCTTCGGAACTCCTGATGGCTACAGCTACATACCTAGCTCAAGGCAGACCTGGACAATCAAGGAAGCCTTCTCTTGCATAGGCCTTGCAGCCTTCTTCTTCATGATCTTCCCGCTGGCCACGCTTCTTCTTGAGCTTCCGCTCTTCAGGAGCCTCAAGAAAAAGGAGGAGCCTGCTCTTCTTCCACTCAAGGGAGTTCAAGCTCACCTGGCATACTGGATTCCTGCCATCATCTGCACGCTTTTAAGCGGAATTATGATCCGGGTGATGAATGATGTCGGCTCATCTTGGTTTCCACAGAATCATCTTTATCCCCAGGACACTACCAACTGGATCAGCATGTGGGCCCTTGCAAGCGGCCTTATAGCTCTTGGAATGACCCTTTTGACGTGGTTTGTAAACTACATGGTCAATACCATTCGCTTCAAGGAGAAGGGCGCAAGCCTGACAGCCAACCCATTCAAGCCAGCTGTCATGGCCACAGGCCTTGAAGGCTTCATAAAGACAGCCTTCCTTGCCTTCCTGATTGTTGCCATCCAGTATCTCACGCTCTTTGCTACATGGGCAATCTTCAAGGTGGACTTCAGGATCTGGACGCTGGATGTGAAGGTATTCGAGATTCCGAAGATGCTTCCTACAATGCTGCGCTACACGATGATCTTCGGCGTCTTCTATTGCATCAACTCCTTGTTCAGCGCCAATTATCAAAGGCAGAACATACCAGAATGGGCCAGCACAGCCATTGCAGCCTTCTTCAATGTGTTCGGCATCTTCCTGATGATGGCCATACAGTATGCAACCTTCAGGTCCACCGGGGTCCTGTGGCAGGCAGACATGGCACTGGGCTACATAGCCTTGTTCCCAATTGTGCCTATACTGGTCATAGCGACTGTGATAAGCCGCAGCCTTTACAGGAAGACCGGCAACATCTGGCTTGGAGGATTGCTTAATTCACTCTTGTTCACGGTGATCACCGTGGCCAATACTGCATCCTCCTATTCCTTCGTGCTGGCGTAGGACCTTCTCGGAAGCCTTGGAGAAAGAGGGTGACCTCTTTCTCCTTTCTGTCATATAATGGAAGCATGACATTGACAGAGAAGCTGCTTAGCGTAATTGGAAAGGGATTCATATCGATAACAGGAGCTGGGGGCAAGACAAGCCTTATGCAGGCTCTGGCCGAGCGTGCGGCCAAGTCAGGCCTAAGCGTCCTGATGACCACGACCACAAGGATCCAGAGCCCTGTCTTCTATGCCTGGAATGCAGATTATATTTTCACCGATGAGGTAAGTATCCTGCAGCACCCTGTTAAAAAGGGCGAGACTGTCCTTTACGCAGAGAAGTGCATAGACGTCAAGAAGCTGCAGAGCCCTCGTTATGAGATCCTGGAGATTCTCAAGCGAAGATTCGACCTTGTGCTTTGCGAAGCTGATGGAGCTCGATCCCTGATGCTTAAGTGCCATAGCGACCGCGACCCTGTCATCCTGGGAATCAGTGATTTCACCATAGCCATGCTTGGCGGAACAGCCATAGGAAGGAAAGCCTATGGGGAGGCCTGCGGCTATGAAGGTGAAAGCCTGATTGACAAGGCCTTCCTGGAAGGCTGGCAGGGCGATCTTCTTAAAGGCTCCACAGAGGGCTGGAGAATCATAGTCTGCAACAAGGCCGATGCCATGGATGACTCCCAGAAGGCTGTCTTTCATGCAGTGGCCTGGGCTGCTCCAGCGCTGCTTGCAAGCGTGAATGAGGACAGTATCTATGATTGATGCAATAAATGAGACCTTGATAGTCATGCGTGGAGCTGGGGACCTGGCAACAGGAACCGCAATAAGGCTCCACAGGTCTGGCTTTCCTGTCATCATGCTTGAGATAGAAAAACCGACAGTCATCCGCACCACGGTGTCCTTTGCCCAGGCCTGCTTTGTGGGCTCAGTCACGGTTGAGGGAGTGACAGCTTCTCTTTGCGAGAAAGCCAAGGCTCTTGAGAGGCTTAAGGATGGAGTGATCCCTATCGTGGTTGATCCAGAAGGCCTGCTAATAAGGTCTCTCAGGCCACGCATAGTCATTGATGCAATTCTAGCCAAGCGCAACCTGGGTACAAGGCCCGACATGGCTGACTTCGTCCTGGCCCTTGGGCCTGGCTTTGAGGCAGGAGTGGATGTGCATGCTGTAATAGAGACCATGCGCGGCCATGATCTTGGAAGGGTCATCTACAAAGGCTCCGCCTTGCCAAACACCGGCATTCCAGGCTTGGTTGGGGGCTATGGAAAGGAGCGTGTCATGCATAGCCCTTGCGATGGAGTCTTCCATCCCATTCGTGCAATAGGGGATCTGGTCGCCTCTGGCGATGTAATAGCCTATGTAGACAAGGAGCCTGTTATCACCCAGATAGGAGGAAAGGTCCGCGGCATGCTCAATGGCGGACTTGAAGTGCCCAAGGGCTTCAAGGTTGCTGATGTGGACCCTAGAGGAGAGGAGATTGACCATCTCAGCGTCTCTGACAAGGCTCGCTCCATTGCAGGCGGTGCCCTGGAGGCTGTAATGGCCTTCCTTGCTCAGTGAATTTCGTTGACCCCTGCCATTATATGTGATAAAAAGTAATGGACTGGAGGCTATATGGCACTTTCTAAGGAAAAGCGCAATCTGCTGATCACAGGCTCTGTAATCGGCATCATCGCTGTGGCTTTGGTGGCTCTTGGAAACCCAAGTAACATGGGTTTCTGCATCGCATGCTTCATTCGTGATATCGCTGGGGCTGTGAAGCTTCATAGCGCAGGCGTTGTCCAGTATGTGAGGCCGGAGATAATTGGACTAGGGCTTGGCTCCTTTGTCATCAGCCTGCTCACAGGCGAATTCAAGCCAAGAGGGGGCTCATCTCCTTTCTTGAGACTTATTATAGGCTTCATGGTCATGATCGGCGCCCTTGCCTTTCTAGGCTGCCCGCTGCGCATGATACTTCGCCTTGCCGGAGGAGACCTCAATGCTCTTGTCGGCCTTGCAGGATTCGCTTCTGGCATAGCTCTAGGATGTCTTTTTCTTAACAAGGGCTTCAGCCTTGGAAGAAGCAAGGCTCAAATGAACCTAGAAGGTGCAGCATATCCAGCTGTGAATATCCTCCTTCTCTTTGCATTTGTCGCATTCCCAGCCCTGTTTGCCTTCTCTGAGAGCGGACCTGGCTCTATGCATGCTCCATTCTTTGCAGCCCTTGCCCTGGCCTTGGTTGCTGGGGCAATGGCTCAGCGCACAAGGCTTTGCCTTGCAGGCGGCCTCAGGGATCTTTTTTTGCTGAAGGACACTACCTTGCTTCTTGGCTTTGCTGGAATATTTGCCACATGCCTTTTGGGAAACCTCATCACTGGAAACTTCAAGCTGGGCTTCGAAGGCCAGCCTGTGGCACAGACCAGCCAGATCTTCAACTTCCTTGGGCTCTTTGTAGTGGGCCTTGGATCAGTGATGCTTGGAGGCTGTCCGCTTAGGCAGGTCATCCTGGCAGGCGAGGGCTCTTCCGACAGCGCCATGGCAGTGGTGGGAATGGTTCTTGGAGCTGCTTGCGCCCATAACTTCAAGCTGGTAGGCAATGCCACCCCAGAAGGTCCGAACAGCTGGGGCATGGCTGCTGTTATAGTATCCATCGTAGCCTTGACAGCCATTGCAGCTCTATGCACTTTTGGGAGGAAGAACAATGATTGAATGTGATTGCAGAGGGCTCAGCTGTCCGCAGCCGGTCATAATGACCAAGAAGGCCCTGAGGGAGAACCCATCGGGAGTCATAGCCATAGTCAATGCCAAGGTTGCCAAGGAGAATGTGCTTCGCCTTGCGTCCTTCATGGGTTATGATAAGGTCCAGATAACAGAGGAGAATGGCGAATGGAGAATAGCGATACAGAGATAGTGGTGGTCACCTTTGAGAACCACTATGGCTGTGTCGTGCTTAAGCAGAGACTGAAGGAGTCCTGTGTTCTTAGGCCTGTGCCCAGGGCCTTGTCGTCCTCATGCGGCACCTGTGCCTTTGTAAGAGGCCTTTCAGCCGAAGAGGTGAAAGCGCAGGCTCCGCGGCAATGGCAGGGAATCTACATACTTGAAAAAGGGAGCTACAGGAGGCTTTATGAGCAATGTTAGGCTGACAAGCATGGTCAAGACCAGCGGCTGTGCCGCCAAGCTTGCCCCTTCGGCGCTGCACCAGGTCATCGACAGCCTGCCAGTTATGGTGTGCGACAACCTTATTGAAGGCTTTGAAAGTGCAGACGACGCATTGGTTTATAGGATTGATGATGAAAAGGTCATGGTCCAGACAGTGGATTTCTTTCCTCCAATGGTCGATGACCCCTTTGTATTTGGCCAGATAGCCGCTGCAAACGCATTATCCGATATCTACGCCATGGGAGGAGTGCCGTCGGTGGCGATGAACCTAATGTGCTTTCCTGCCTGCCTGGACCTTGAGATAATGAGGCAGATCCTTCTTGGAGGACAGAGCAAGGCTTTTGAAGCTGGGGCGGTTATAGCAGGCGGGCATACGATAAGCGATGCAGAGCCCAAGTACGGGCTTTGTGTGACAGGCCTGATGAAAGCCTCTGAGGTATGGAGCAACAAGACTGCAAGGCCGGGGGACAGCATAGTGCTTACCAAGGCTCTTGGCTGCGGCATCATCAACACTGCAGCCAAGGCCGAAGACGCCCCTCAGTCCTCGATAGAGGCTGCTGTGGCCTCAATGACGAGCCTGAATGCAAGGGCTCGCAATATTGGCAGGACCCTTGATGTGCACGCTGCCACTGATGTGACAGGCTTTTCCCTGTGCGGCCATGCCAGCGAGGTGGCTTCAGCCTCAAAGGTGACCATCTTGATAGACAGCTCAAAGGTCCCTGTGCTTGAGGGGGCCCTGGAGCTTGCAATGCAGGGCTACTTGCCCTCCGGCCGCTATGCCAATGAGGACTACCTGCAGGACAAGGTGGCTTTCCAGCCATCAGTGAAGCTTTGCATGCGTGACCTTCTTTTCGATCCCCAGACCTCTGGAGGGCTTCTTCTTTTCATGAGCGAAGAGAATGCAAAAACCTTCGTGAAGGAGTTTGGAGCCCCTAGTGCTATAATCGGCCATGTTGTTTCGCAATCTGGCCATGACATAGAGGTTCTATGAGATCAATCTTCCTTACAGGCGAAAAGCATATAGGCAAGAGCACCTTGATAAGCAAGGTCCTTGCCTCCTTGGACCTGGCCCCGGGCAGCCTGGCGGGGCTGAGAAGCCTGTCGGTCCTTTCAGCCCAGAGAGATGTCTATCTTGTCAGGGCCTTAGAGACAGAGGTATCTGAGACCTCTGTGCTTGCAGGCTCCTGCAAGGCCTCCCATATGATCCAGTCAAGGCCTGCAGCCTTTGACGAGTATGGATCCTGGTGCCTGGCCAATCCTCCTTTTCCGTCATTGATCCTGATCGATGAGATCGGCAACATGGAGCGTGACGCCCATGTCTATGCCAGGGCGGTGATTTCTGCCATGCAGAGGCCTGATGTCCTGGTGCTTGGCGTAATCCAGCAGAGAGCCTCGGGGGAGCTTGCTGACTACATAAGATCCCATGCTAAGCTTGTCAGCGTTACGCTTGAGAACAGGGACAGGCTTCTTGAAGACCTGGTTCGTCTTGTCAAGGAGAGCCTGTGAAGGTGTGCTTGAAGATCCATCTTGAGAATGAAGAGGGCGGGTTCTGCCTTGGGCCGGGCTGCAGGGACCTGTTGCGCCTCATTGATGCCACAGGGTCTGTAGCCTCGGCAGCAGGCCAGATGGAGCTGTCCTACTCAAAGGCCTGGAAGATGATCAGGGAAGCAGAGAAAGGCTTTGGGAAAAGCCTTGTAGAGCGCTCGTGCGGAGGCCAGTGTGGAGGCAAGGCATGCCTTACAGAACAGGCCTCAAGGCTGCTGGAGGGCTATGACAGGCTGTCAATGGAGCTGAATAAGCTTGCCAAGGAGCTAGGAAAGAAGACGTTTGAGTCTTGACCATTGGATTTTAGAATATATAATGGTAACGTCTTGTTTGTAAAAACTAGACGGAGGTATAGATGAAAAAACTTCTTGCTATTGCAATTGTCATTGCATTCTTTGCATCCCTGGCGCTTGCCAGTCCGGTCTATGAGGAAAGTGAAAGCAAGGCAGCGACAATCCTGTTCACGGATTCCTGCGGAAGGACGGTGGAGCTGCCTTCTGTCATCACCAAGGCAGCCCCCAGCGGAGCTGTGGCTACCATGATGTTTGCCGCTATTGCTCCTGAGTATATGTGCAATGTGAACTCTGCTCCATCAGAAGCCCAGATGAAATACCTGCCGGGGGTTCTTTCGAGCCTTCCCGCAACAGGTCAGCTCTATGGAAGCAAGGCCACGTTAAACCTGGAAGAGCTCATTGCCACTGGAGCGCAGGTGCTGGTCGATATGGGCGACTACAAGAACGGCATAGCTGAGGACCTGGACAGGCTGCAGGCTCAGATAGGCATCCCCTGCATATTCCTTGAGGCAGATCTAGGCCACATGGCCCAGGCTTTCAGGTCCCTTGGCCAGATTCTCTCTGGCAAGGCTGAAAGGGCTGAAGCCCTGGCTTCCTTCATAGATGAGACTGTTGACATGGCAGCGCGCACCTCTGCTCTCATAAGTGAAGCTGAACGGGTATCCATAATGTACACTTCCGGCCCAGATGGACTGGGAACCAACTCAAAAGGCTCAAGCCAGGCCCAGGTCATAGATCTCATCGGAGCTGACAACGCAATCGTGCTGGAGAAGTACAGCTCCAAGGGAGGCGGAAACCAGATAAGCTTGGAGCAGCTTTACAACTTTGCCCCAGAGATTGTCATATTCTCAGAGGCCAGCATATACAGCACCGTGGAGTCAGATCCCGCCTGGCAGGTCCTGAATGCAAGGTATTATGAGATACCCTGCCAGCCATACAACTGGATGAGCAATCCCCCGTCAATGAACATGGTCCTGGGAATATGGTGGCTTGGCAATCTGGTCTATCCACAGTATTATGACTACGACATGACAAAGGTGGCCCAGGAATTCTATAAGCTCTTCTGGGATTATGATCTAGGCGAAGCTGAGGCAAAGGCCATGCTTGCCAATTCAACCTTGAAGGACTGATTCGTGAAAGGCAGAGAGAAATATAGGCTCAGATTCATCATTCTGGCGCTCTCTGCAGTTGCCATATTCCTTCTTTCCTTCTTTCTTGGCCGCTACAAGGTCGGATTCTCAGCAGTCATCAAGATACTTCTTGACAGGCTGCTGAGGCTCATCAGCCTTGACAGCTGGTCCATGCAGCAATCCTGGACAGCTGCAGAAGCATCGGTTGTGGCAAGCATCAGGCTGCCCCGCATAGGCTGCGCCGCCTTGGTAGGCTGCGCCTTGAGCGTAGCAGGAGCCTGCTACCAGGGCATGTTCCGCAACCCCATGGTCTCGCCGGACATCCTTGGCGCCTCAACCGGATCTGGATTTGGAGCGGCGCTTTCAATATTGCTTGGCTTCTCTTACGCAGCAACTGCCGTCACCTCATTTGCCTCTGGACTAGCTGCAGTGCTCGTCGCCTGGCTCATCAGCCGCAAAAGCCGCATGCAGACCAGCGTAGCAATGGTCCTTAGCGGGGTGATGGTTGGCTCTCTCTTTCAAAGCGGCACAAGCTTCATAAAGCTTGTCGCAGACACCGAGAGCCAGCTGCCTGCCATAACATACTACCTGATGGGGTCTCTTTCCTCAGTTAAGGCTATCGACTTCAGGCTGGCTGTTGTCCCGATTCTAATTGGCTTTGTGCCTCTTTTCCTGCTTAGGTGGAGAATCAACCTGCTCACGGTTTCGGAAGCTGAGGCGAGAAGCATGGGAGTGGAGACAGGAAGGCTTAGGTTCATTGTGATCATGTGCGCTACCTTGATGACAAGCGCAAGCGTCAGCATCAGCGGCATGATAGGCTGGGTTGGCCTTGTCATACCTCATTTCTGCAGGATCCTTTTCGGCAATGACTATAGGCGCCTGATTCCTTCTTGCGCCCTGCTGGGAGCATCCTTTCTGATGCTGGTGGATGACCTGGCCCGCATCGTGGCAACAAGCGAGATTCCGCTTGGTATACTGACAAGCTTTGTTGGAGCCCCTGTGTTCATCCTCATGATTCTCAGAGGAGGCAGCGGACATGAAGATTGAAGCCTCCTCCTTAAGCTTTTCCTATGGAATGGGAAAGGTCCTGGACAGCATAAGCTTCAGCGCCCAGGATGGGCAGGCCATAGCTGTACTTGGTCCAAATGGAGTCGGAAAGACCACATTCTTCCGATGCCTTCTGGGCTTTCTCAAGCCAAGCGAGGGATCTGTAATAGTAGATGGACGCAATGTGAATGACTACACACGGCGGGAGCTTGCTCATAAGCTCGCCTATATTCCCCAGTCCTACAGCCCTGCCTTCAACCACACTGTCCTTGATAGCGTGCTGATGGGCACTACAGCTTCCATGGGCCTTTTCCAGAGTCCTGGAAAGCCGCAGATCGACAGGGCCATGGCGGCTCTGGACAGCCTTGGGATTGGCAAGCTTGCCCATAGGCCAAGCCTTAAGATCTCAGGAGGCGAGAGGCAGCTGATGCTCATTGCCAGGGCCTTGGTGCAGGATGCGCGCATCCTCATAATGGATGAGCCTGCTGCAAACCTGGATTTTGGCAACAGCTTCCACGTCTCCTCCAGAATAAGGAACCTTGCAAACAAGGGCTACACTGTAATATTCTCAACTCATGATCCCGGCCAGGCCTATCGTTATGCAAACAGGGTGGTGTGCATGCAGGGCGGTCGCATAATCGGGGATGGCAAGGCAGATGAGGTTCTTGATGAAGCCATGCTCAATAGCCTTTACGGAGTCAAGACCGCTGTAAGAAGCATTGAAGTGAACGGAAGGAGCTATAAGGTATGCCTGCCAATATGATGTTCCAGTGGACAGGCCTGATGGTGGAATTCATGAAGGACGCATCCAGCCACAGCGACTATCACAAGAAGCTTGCAGGCCTGCTTGAGCCTTATATGAGCGACTGCACCAGCGTATGCGATGCCGGCTGCGGACTAGGAAGCCTAGGCATCCAGATTGCTGCAAATGGCCATGAGGTGAGCTGCATAGACATCAATTCCAAGGCTATAGAGGTGGCAGGCCAGGCCATAAGGGAGAGTGGGCTGGACAATGTCCGGGCCTTTCAGGCTGATCTTCTGCAGGATCTTCCTTATAGGTATGATGCCATGGTCTTCAGCTATTTTGGCATGATCGACCAGATCATAAGCATTGCACGCAGGCTCTGCACAAGGCGTGTTCTGATCATCAAGAAGGATTATGTGTTCCATCGCTTCAGCGTTGGCAGCAATCCGATTGTTAGGAACAACGGGCCTCTTGCCGCTAAATATCTGGATTCTCATGGCATAGCATACAGCTCCTCAGCCTTCACCCTTGAGTTCGGCCAGCCCTTCAGGAGCCTGGAGGATGCCATGGAATTCTATAGAATATACAGCAGAGATTCCGACAAGTCCGTCATAACGCCGTCTTGGGTGAAATCCATGCTTGTCGAGACAGGCGACCCTGTCTTCCCATATTACCTTGCCCATCAGAAGGCAAGCAGATTGCTCGTCATCGAAGCAAAGGACCTAGGAAATGATTGACTTGATAAATGAGGCCAGCTTATGCCTCTTGCATGAAGAGCCTTGCGTGCTGTGCGAAATAACGGAGACCTCAGGCTCTACGCCCCAGAGAAAGGGCTCGCGGATGGTTGTCAGCCGATCCCGCTGCCTTGGCACTGTGGGAGGAGGAGCCCTGGAGCTTGAGTGCACCAGGATTGCCAGGCATCTTCTGGAGACTGGACAGTCACAGATCAGAGCGTTCAGCCTTGGCGATGACCTTGGCATGGCCTGCGGAGGCGATTCTACGGTCTTGTTCAGATTCATCGACAGCGAAGAAGCCCTGAAAAAGGCCTTTGGACAAGAAAAGGCCCATGCAAAGGCCTTCATCTTCGGCTGCGGCCATGTAGGCCTTGAGCTGGCTCCGCTGCTGGATCACCTAGGCTGGGATGTGGTTGTCTATGACAACAGGCCAGACTATGCAAATCCTCAGCGCTTTGCCTGTGCCAAGTCCATAATCGTTGCTGATTATCAAGACATTCTTGGCAAGGTGAGCATATCGGACAGCGACTATGTCATCATAATGACTCACGG
>JAQVSP010000113.1 GCA_028700425.1 Sphaerochaetaceae bacterium
TCTTCTGGATGAGAGCACTTCGCCTTTTGGCAAGGCAATGACAACAGCCCAGTGCATTCATTATGCGCTCACTCGACCTGGTGTCTCCAGTGTCCTAATTGGAATGCAGACAGTGGAGCAGGTCGAGCAGTGCGTCTTGTATGAGGACCTGGATGACAAGCAGAAGGACTATTCATTCATATTCTCAGATACGCCGAAGTTCTCAATGGATGGAAGGTGCATGTACTGCAACCACTGTCTTCCTTGCTCTTCGCACATAGACATTGCACAGGTGAGCAAGTATCTTGATATGGCGCTTCTCGACGGCAAGCCAAGCCCAACCCTGAAGGCTCATTACAATGCTCTTGAGCACAAGGCAGGCGAATGCATTTGCTGTGGAATCTGCGAGACCCAGTGTCCTTTCAACGTTAAGATCATCCAGAGGATGAACCAGGCGAGCCAGCTTTTTGAATGATTGTCCAAAAGTGCATATTATGTTATTAAGTTGTTATTACAATGATGAGCAACACTTTGACAACCATGTTTGCTTGATAGTATGATAGGCGATGTATCTGGGGGATTTTCGATGGGCAGCTATTCTGATGAACAGATATCCTATTTGTTTCAAAGCGTACCGAAGTATGCTTATATAAAGATGGATATCACAAACAAGATCAAGTCTGGAGAGCTAGCAGTAGGGGATAAGATAGAGACTGAATCAAGCCTTTGCTCTTCCTATGGCTGCAGCAGGCTGACTGTACGCAAGGCCTTGGAGGATCTGCTTCATGAAGGCTTCATATACAAGGTGCAGGGGCTTGGCTCCTTTGTGAAGGAGAGGATTCCCCAGAAACAGAACCTTGAGGGAATAAACAGCTGCACAGCCTTGATCAAGGCCCAGAACAAGATCCCTACCAAGAAGATAATCACATCCACCCTAAGCGAGGGCTCTGAGGAGATACGAAGGAAGCTTAGGCTCAATCCAGGAGATCCCCTGTTCTTCTACTCAAGAATCTATTATGCAGATGGACTTCCAGTGATCTACGGCTGTTCCTACTACAATGCACAGCACATACCAGGAATTGAGAAGATCGACTTCTCAGACATATCCATAGTCGCTGTCCTCAAGGAACGCTACGGCCTTGAGCTCAAGTGCTCAAACAGAGAGCTGAAGGCTGTTCTGTCAGACCCTCATGCTTCGCTTCTGCTGGGAACTCCTGAGAACTATCCTCTGCTGCAGGTCACTGACCTCAAGACAGCGATGATCCAGAACAGCGAGATACCTATAGAGTATTATACATTCCAGTATGTCACAGATAGAATACGCTATTCTCCAGAGATCACTTAGCTGATATCTATCAGCCTGGCAAGGCTTCTTGGCCTGATTGAGCCTTGATGTTCATCGTCAATATATTCCATTTCTTCAAGGCTTTCTTGTTATGAGAAGCCTGGATTTCCTGAACATAAGAATTAAGCGCAGCTGGAAAGCCAATGAAGCTGACAGCTGATTTTTAATGTACATGCTGGCAAGGCTATTCCTGGTATTTTCTTTGCAATCAGCTTATTTCTTTATAGTTATCAAAGTAAAGTTTTTCTTTTTTTGTGATAATGATAAAAGATATCAAAATATTGAATGTTAAAATAACAATCTAAGAAGACAATTATAAAAATAATAAATTAAATATTGACAATTAGCTTTTCCTCTCCCATAATATCAATAATTCTTTGGTCCTGAGGTTTGAAATGTCATTTTGCCCCATCTACTATGTGTCCTTGTGCACACCAACAATCGATCGAACCCTGGGGATGATCGACAAGTATGCAGCTCACGGGGCTCGGTCAATACAGCTTGATATGCCAGCAGAGAATCCCATATATGAGTCACTGCTTGTGAAGTCATACATGAAGACAGCGCTCAGCATCTACGATGGATACGAGCCTTATATGATAGCAATAGCCGCAATTGGGCAAAAGCATCCTGGTCTGAAGATTCATCTTGTCGTGTATCCTGAGGTCATCCAGGCCATCGGGGCCAAGGAATTCCTTTGCTTTGCAAAGGCAAATAGGCTAGAGAGCGTGATGGTGGCTGGCGGAGATCCCAAGACCATTGATTTTCTTAAGCAAAGCGGAATAGCTGTCATCGCACGGATAAGCCGGGACCTGGATGATGAGAGCCTAAGGCAGGCAAGACAAGCTTCCCCAGACAGCTATTTCAACTTCAATTACAAGAGGTACAGAGAGATAGAGCCTCACGGACTGAAGAGCTTTGCTGAGAGGGTTTCTTATATAAGAGCCTTTGGAGTCAAGGCGCGCATCCTTGCTGTTGAGGGCATAGCTGATGGTGAGATGATGGCTGAGGTCAAGGCAGCCGGCTGTGATGGAGCGCTTCTTGGCAATGCGCTTATGAGCCTTTGGGATGACGAAGACAAGCTCTGGAAGGCCTTTGATGAGTTCCAGTGCTTTGAAGAATAAATGATTAGGAGAACAGAATGAAGTTTTATCCAGTTTACTATTTCACTCTAGCCTGTCCGACAATTGAAAGGACGCTTGAGAAGATCGACCAGTATGTAAAGAAGTGCAATATACTTGGAATTCAGATAGATATGCCTTCCCGGGATCCCTATGGCGAGACCGACCTAGTAAAGGCAATGATGGCCAATTGCATTGAGGCCTACAATGGAAACTATGATCTCTTCATGGATAGGATAAGGTCCATACGAGCCAAGCATCCAAGCCTTGAGATCCATGTAGTCGTCTACCCAGATGTAGTGGAGAGCATCGGCATTGAGAAGTTCACTGACTTTTGCAAGGACATTGGCGCCTTTACCGTAAGAATAGCTGGAACAGAGACCTTTGATGAATATATCTCCTACCTCAACTCTCATAGAGTGATCACCTCGGACTGCATCAATTACTCGATGCCTGAAGAGGATATAGTGCGCTGCCAGTCTGTCACGGGCATCATCCATATGAGGACCAAGAGGAAGACCGAGGCTCCAAACAGGGGCCTGGAGACCTGGAAGCAAAGGCTTGAATTTGTGCGAAGCAAGGGCGTGAAGGCAAGAGTGTTTGCAACAGCGGACATGAAGACTGCCCAGGACCTTGTCAATGCCCGCGAGGCTGGAGCCGACGGCGTCTATGTTGGAAACGTCCTCATGAACCTCTGGGATGATGAAGAGTCCCTTTGGAAGCTTCTTGCCCAGATGCAGTCAACAATCGTTAAATAAAAGGAGATAATGATTATGTCATTCAAGGTTGTCTATTACATAAGCCTGGCTTGCCCCACAGTGGAGCGTTCGCTAGAGATGCTTGAGAAGTATGTGGAGCTGGGGGCAACAAGCTTTCAGATTGATATGCCTTCCCATGATCCCTATGGGGAGACTGATTTTGTGAAGGCCTGCATGGCCAATGCCCTGAAGGCTCACAGCTCTTATGACTACTATATGGATGTCTTCAGGACAATACGCAGGAACCACCCTGAAACTGAGCTGAGCATAGTCGTCTACAAGGATGTCATGGATGAGATCGGCATTGAGAAGTTCACAGATTTCTGCAATGAGCTTGACTTCTTCTCTGTAAGGCTTGCAGGCAACGACGACAGGGAAGAGTACACCAGGTACATGAGATCTCACGGCCTCTTCACCCTTGAGGGCATTGGCTATTACATGCCCGAGGAGCACTTTGACTTTGTCCGCGGCATGAATACTATCATCACCCTCAGGACCAAGCGAAAGACTGAGGCTCCAAACAAGGGCCTGGAGACCTGGAAGCAGAGGATCGACTATGTCAGGGCCAAGGGCATAAGCTCTCCGATCCTGGCCATCGCCGACATGAGGTCTGCCAAGGACCTGCTTAGCGCCAAGGAAGGCGGGGCTGATGGAACGATTGTAGGAAATGTCCTCATGCAGCTTTGGGATGACGAGGCTGCCTTTGAGAGCAAGTTCCATGAGCTTCAGGGCTGTGCAGAGAAATAATATGCCAAAGAAGAAGGTGTTTTATGGCTGGTACGTGGTTATCGGCTGCGTGCTGCTCAGGCTAGGCCTGGGAATCCCAAACTATTCGCTGAGCGTATTCCTCATTCCAATGTGCGATACGCTGGGGATCTCACGTGGGGCCTTTTCAGCCTATTCGACATTCTCCCACCTGATGACCATGCTGATGCTGCCCTTTCTTGGCCAGTGGTTCAAGAAATACAGCTTCAAGCGCCTGCTTTGGCTTGGCGCCATAATGACCACCATAGCCATGTTCTGCTATTCGCTGGTAAAGCAGGCCTGGCATTTCTATGCCTTTTCCGCCTTGTATGGAATCTTCACTGGAATGCTCAACTCAGTGCCCATAGCAATGCTCACTGCAGCCTGGTTCAAGAAGAAGAGAGCCCTGGCTACCAGCATCGCCTTTGCTGGCTCTGGAATCTCTGCCATGATGGTTGTGCCGCTTGCAAACAGGATCATAGAAGCAGCAAGCTGGATGGCTGCATTTCGTGTAATAGCAGTCATATACATGATCTTTGTGTTTGTGCCGCTTATCTTCATCATCAAGGTCAAGCCCTCTGATATGGGCCTGAAGGCCTATGGAGAGGAGGAGGTTCAGGAGCCTGGAAGCCTAAACAAGAGCGAGGAAGCCTGGGGTGTCACTCGAAACCAGGCGCTTAGGACAAGCACCTTCTGGCTCATTGGAGGGAGCATGTTCCTAACCGGCTTTGTCTTCATGGGCACCATGAACCATATCATTCCCTATCTTACGGACCTGGGCTATACCTCAGCCTTTGCATCCCTTTCCTATTCAGTGATCATGCTGTTTGACACCGTGGGAAAGATAAGCCTGGGAATAGTATATGAGAAGGCAGGGTTCAGGAAGACGAACCTGGGCATCTATGGATTGTTCTTCATATCTGAGCTTGTCCTGATGCTTGCCGTCTCAAAGCCGCTGGTCATTGCCTATGCTGTGATAATGGGGCTTTGTGCGGGCATTCAGACAGGCGTCTATCCTGTTGTCATCAACCGTCTTCTTGGAGACAAGGAGTACGGGGTGATATACAGCAACCTGACTGTGCTTTACTTTGTGGGCATGTCCATAGGCATTCCTGCCTCTGGAATCATATATGATGCGCTTGGCTCATACATGCCTGCATGGATTGCGTACAGCGCCATCATAGCCTTGATTGCCATGCTGCTTGTTTTAGCAGAAAAACGATCAGCAAAGGAAATTTCTGCAAAAATATAAACAACTTTAATAATTTAAAGCTAAATTTTGTCAAAAAATCTTAAACTAAAAAAATTTAAAATTGAATATTGACAATTCGTATTTCGCATGAGAAGCTATTTATAAGAAAATTTACGTTTTCGAAAAAACGGAGGAAAAAAATGAAGAAGATTATCAGTTTCTTTATGGTAATGGCAATGATCTGCTCAATGACCAGTCTGTTTGCCAATGGAAATCAGGAGAGCGCACCAGCTGTCAATCCAAAGGCCAACCAGGTTGCCATCATTCTTCAGGCCGGCGGGCTTGGCGATCAGGGCTACAATGACGGAGCCAAGGTCGGCTTTGACATGATGGTCGAGAAGTATGGCATCGATGGCGTTCTTGTAGAGGCTGCCGCAGTTGCTGAAGCCGATACATTCATTCGCCAGCTTGCTGAAGATGGATACGGCCTGATCATATGCCTTGACTGGACTATCATAAAGTTCGTAAAGGAAGCAGCGCCAGACTATCCGAACACAAAGTTTGTTGTTCTTGGAAAGTCTCTCCCAGGCGCTGGAACAATTGCAAACCTCATTGAGCCCTACACAGCCCTTCATGAGAGAGCCTGGCTCTGCGGAATGGTCTCGCTGCTCTGTGCAAAGG
>JAQVSP010000021.1 GCA_028700425.1 Sphaerochaetaceae bacterium
CCTGTGATCTACAAGATGATCCTGTACGATCTTTGCTGCAACAGCCGCATCAACCTTGCCATAGATGGTATCCGGCATGCCAGGCACGATGACCTCTACAGTCGGCTCCACATAGCACAGGCCCATGCATCCGGTCTGTGTGACAGCTACATCCTTGATTCCCTTTGCCTGAAGCTCAGTAAGGAATGCATCAAGAACAACCTTGGCTCCAGCAGCTATGCCGCATGTGCCCATTCCAACGATTACCTGGCAGTCCTTTCCAGCGACTTCTCTTCTCTCGATGTCGCTCTGCTTCCTGTTGCGCAGGCTTCTCAGTTCCTCTAATGTCATTTTTGCCATTATAAATTCTCCTTTGCAGGGATCTTCAGCACGTGATCCTCTTCTATTTCCGAAAGGCTATCCTCCTGGGACTGAAGGAACTCCCGGGCGAGGCTCAAGGAACCAGCGGTTCTAAGCTCACCAAGAGCATCAATCAAGTCCTCCCGGCTTATGGTATAATCAAGCTCTCCCTTGCTGCTCTCTCTCTTGCGCCTGAAAACCAGATTGCAGCTTTCAGGACAGCAGTTGAACAGCGCAAGCATCGTGCCTGCCATATCGCCTACCGGGGGTGTGTCCATGTCAGTCAGGTCAAAGGAGAAACGTACTGTCGTTCCCTTGCCCGGCTGGGACTGAAGCTCGAAGCTCTTGCTGCTCTGTTTCAAGAACGGCAGGCCAAGCCCGACCTTCCTCCTGGAATGCTTGACTCCGTCAGTGTAGAACGGATCAAGCGCCTTCTCCATTACCTCTCGGCTCATTCCCTTTCCATTGTCTGTGATGGTGAATCTCATCTCATCAAAGGCCTCGGAAATCTCCACCTCAACAAGCGTAGCGCCTGCCTCTATGGAATTCTGTGTTATGTCCAGAAGGAAATCACAAAGATAGACGTGCATCTTTCCTCTACATGAACTTCTGGATGATTCCAGGCACAGCGGCCTTTGTCACCTTTCCGAAAACCTCTCCACTGACTGTCATCACAGGAGCCAAGCCGCAGCATCCGACGCAACGGACCTCTTCAAGAGAGAACTTTCCGTCTGGTGTAACTGCGCCGACCTTCAGTCCAAGCTGCTTGTCCAGCTCCTCAATGATCTTCTCGCTTCCCTTGAGGTAGCAAGCAGTTCCCAAGCAAACCTGAATATTGTGTTCGCCCGGCTTTGTGAGCTTGAAGAAGTGATAGAATGTCACTACTCCCCAGATCTTCACCAAAGGCACACCCAAGAGTTCCGAGACCTTCTCAGCGCTCTCGCGAGAGATATATCCCTGCTCCTCCTGCACCTTGTGGAGAATCATGATCAGATTCCCCGGCTTCTCTTTCCATTCATTGATGTATGCCACCAACTCCTTGGAAAATCCATTTTCATTTTTCGCTAACATGGAACCTCCGAATTCCTTGATTTTTCTAACTTTATGATTGTATTGCAGAAGGCTCTCAAAGACAACTGCAAAAATAGTCTAATCGCTATAAATATACTTAAAAGCCCAACAAATAAGCAACAGCAGAAAGGCTCTCCATAAATCAAAGCCATTCCAGCTCCATATATACTGGAAGATGGTCGCTTATCCCCGTACGAGTGAAAAGACGCCAGGCATAAGGCTCCTGATTCTCGTTGAGAAGAAAGGGATCGTCAAGCACAGAGAAGCTTCTTGCCTCCCAGCCTGCTCCATCAAGGGCTGCAGGGCTGGCAAGTATGCAGTCATAGCATAGCCACTTAAGCTGATAGCAGTAGGAGCCTTTAAGCTGTGCATTCTCAAGCCAGGTACAGAGCCAGGCATCATCCAGGCTGTCCGGGGCGCTTTCCACCAACAGCGATCCGCTTTCCTGCTTCTGGCGCCATAGAGGATCTGCTCTTCTTGTGAAGATGCCCAGGCCTTCCATCTCCTGCCTGGGACAGGCATTGAAATCTCCGCATAGGAACACGGGGCTCTGAGGGTTGACCTTTCGATAAGCCTCAACAGCGGCCTTGAGAGCCCTCATGGACTTCAGCCGAAGAGGCTCTGTCTCCACAGATCCTTCAACTCTGCTCTTGAAATGAACAGCAAAGATGCCTATGGTCTGCCCATTTGCAAGGACGCTTGCCTCAAGTATGGGCCGCTGATTCTCGACGCCATGAACCTTCACATCCAGAAACGGCAGCTCTGAAAGGATGGCAACACTCGTTGCTCCGCCTTCCTCCCTGGCCCATGCGTAATGCGAAAGGGATCTCTTCCCAAGCCCGGAGGCCACAAGATCGTCCAGGACCCGGGGGCCTTCCACCTCTTCAAGAACAAGGATGGTCAGATCCTCTATCCTGGAAATGGCCGAAACGGCCTTCTCAAGCCTTCGCCTGTAGCCTTCCTCATTCCAGCCTGAAGCTGATGAATACTCCTCATACTCAGTGCCATCGTCTACGCTGTCAAAAAGGTTCTGCACGTTCCAGGTGGCTATGACCAGGCGGTTCTCATCGCCTTTTTCAGAGCAGCTGCAGGAAAGGCAGAGCATTAAAAGCAGCAATGCTGTCCAGATTCTTCTCATGCCCTAATAAGGGGCAAAAGGAGCATTAATGCTCAAGTCCTGGCGTTCTTCCTGAGCGAGTAGGAGAAATAGAGCATGGCAAGCATATCCTGGATATCAAAGGCATGGAAGTTGATGTCCCTGGCCTTCAGGAGCCCTTCCCTAAGGTTCTCGAACCTATCGTTGTCAAAGACGCCCTCCTGGCAGATGCTCATGCAGAAAGCCTGGCATACAGCCCAGTTTGAGGTCTTGAAGGCATCGTAGACCAGGTCATAGTTCTTGTCGATGGCCTCAAGGTCCCTGGCCTCTGGAAGAAACTCGTCAATGAAATCCATGGCGGTTCCAATGTTCATGACTTCAAAGAGATGGGCAAGGCGCGGGGAGCCGAACTTAACAAAGGATGCAAGAAGAGCATAGCGGGTCTGACGGAAGGTTGTAGACCGCATCTGGGTTACAGAGATGAAGAAATCCTTGAAGAACAGCCCCTTCTTGTCCATGATGTTCTTGGCCACGAGAAAGTCTATCTCCTCGTCTATATGGCGCACATTGAGGCTCATCTGATTCACCCTGGCAAGGTACTCATCATTGTCCGAGATCCGGGCTAGGCTCTTGGCCGCCATGGACCTGGAGCTTGACCATCTGCTGTCAAGGCACTGTATGAGGGCTTCCTTTGCAATAGGATTGGAGCGATAGGCTCCCAGCGCAGCTATAGCCTCCATCTGCACGAAGGAGTCATTGTCCAATGCTATCTTGGCCAGGTCGGTTACCAAGGCATGGCGCGGCTTGTCTGCAAGAGCCCTGATCACGTCAACCTTGTCTGAGGAGAATGGAGAGGCAAGCATCTGCCTTATCTCGCTGGTGGCGACTCCGGCCAGGTTCATTCCCAGGCCCATGAGAAGCATCTTGCGCTTCATGGGATCGCTGGTTTTCTTGATTCTCTCAATGGTAGAGAAGGCTCGCAAGCCATGCATTGAGAAGAGAATCTGCGCAGCCTCAGCTGTAGAAAGGCCTCCATGCTCGTGGAAGTGGGATGACAGGAAGAGGCCGATGGCCGCCAGCAGGAAGGCCAGAAGGAAGCAAAGCGAGTAGTTGTTCCCAAGCTTTATGGCACCGAAGACGAACATGCCTTCAAGGCCTGTGCCTATGTCGACAAGCCATCCGGACAACAGGCCGCTTATGAGGGCAAGCACCGCTATTCCGAAGTTCACCATTGTATTGAAGCCCACGGCTTCCTCGTCAGGAATCACCGCTGCAACCAGGCGGGATGCCAGCAGCAGTATCAAGCCCAGTGACATATTGTAGAAGAAGCCTAGCAAGAAGAACATAGGCCAGCCCGCATCAGCTGGAGTTATCACCCAGAAGAAAAGGGCAAATACCAGTATGATCGAGGCTATTATGATAAGGGGCTTGGAGCCCATCTTGTCTGCAAATCGACTGCCGATCATTGCGCTGACAGCCAGCGCGGCAACAGCAAGCACAGAGTAAAGCAGGACCATGCTGCTTGACAGCTTGAGCTCGCTTGTCATAAAAGGCACTGCCATGCCCATTATTATGAAGGCAGTCTGGAAAAGCCACCTGATCCATAGGCGCAGGCAAACATCCGGCTTGGATAGGCTTTCTCTGAGAATCACGAACAGATTGCGTCCTGGCCTGTATTCCACGGTCCTTCTGCAAGGAATATGCCTATAGTGGTAGCTGCTGGCAAGGCTTGTGGCCACTCCAACCATCTGCAGCCCTATCAGGCCGCCAAGCCCTGAAAGGGCCTTTATCGATGTGGTCAAGGCTGATATGAGCTTTGCCAGGATGCTTGAGCCCTGGTAGCCCGCGCTGATGCGGGCGAAGATCGAGCCTCTGTTCTGAAGGCTCGTGATGTTCTTCATCTCATAGTCGTTGAAGACGATGCCTATGGCGCGAAACACACAGAATACAGTGTAGACCACAAGCAAAAGCGCAATAGCGCTCTTGCCTGTCAGGAAAAGCAGCCCTATATAGCCAAGGCTGACAATGCTTCGCATGAGCCAGGCAAAGGACTGGGACTTGGCAATGTTTCTGCCCTTGAAGATTCGAGGAACAACCGGCAGCACAATGCCGGCCATGTAGAGCACTGATGATATGTACCCCATGGCCATGTTTGATGCCCCGAAGTAGGCGGCAATCAGGAACACGATTGTATCCCCGAGATAATTGCTCCCAAAGCCATTGAAGAGCTCGGCCAGCATCATGTGATGACGGCCTTTCTGCTTCTCCTGCTCGCTCAGGAACATCGTAGGCATATCTATAATTCCTTGCGGCTTCCCACTGCCTTGCTTATCAGGCCATAGGCCAGGGCCTGGTCGCTGTCCATCCAGTTGTCCCGCTCTGTATCCTTGAGCACCTGATCTTCGTCATGGCCTGTCTGCTGGGCGATTATGGCGTTGAGGCGAGCGCGGATCTTGTCCAGCTGCCTTGCATAGATCTCAAGATCAGTGGCAACGCCCTTCATGCTGCTAAGGGGCTGATGAATCAGATAGGTAGAATTAGGCAGGCCAATCCTATGAGCCTTGTCGGCAGCCAGAAGAATGAGGGCTGCGGCAGAGGCGACCAGCCCCATGCCGATTATGAAGACCTCGTTGTTCACGAAGCGGATCATGTCATAGATTGCAAAGCCGGCATCTACATCGCCGCCAGGGGAGTCTATGTAGACATAGATCGGATCCTGGCTTTCCGACTCAAGAATGAGAAGCTGCCTTGCCACCGAAGCGGCCATGTCCTTGTTGACTTCACCACAGATCAGGATGCTTCTTGTCTTCAGGAACTTGTCGTCGTTGATTGGATTTGCGCTCTTCTCTTTTTCTTCGCTCACTTTCATTGCCTTCCTTAACAATGCAAAATATAGCAGGCAAAGGGAACTTTGACCAGTAGGCAAGCTAGGAAAAAGGGAATCGTCCAGCTATACTTGCCTCTATGAAGAAATGTTCAACAGTATCCATCATTGGTCGCCCATCCTCAGGAAAATCCACCTTGCTAAACACAATATGCGAGAACAAGGTCTCTATAACCTCTCCGACACCCCAGACAACCCGCAATGCCATCAAGGGCATATACACAGACCAGAGGGGCCAGCTGATATTCACTGACACCCCGGGCTTCCACCTATCAGAAAAGGCCTTCAACCTGCGGCTTCAGGAAATAGCAGTCGACAGCCTGGATGATGCAGACCAGATCCTGTACATGATCGACCCTACCCGCGAGAGCGGAGACGAGGAGAACAGGATTGCTTTCATCCTGTCCAATGTCAAATGTCCCATCACAGTCTGCATCAACAAGGCCGATGCAGCCACAGCTTCCCAGAAGGAAGCCGCTGCCAGCTTTGTCCGCGAGAAGCTTCCCAACGCAGAGATACTCATAGCCTCTGCTCTCAACGATGAGGGCGTGGATGAGATCCTCATAGCCCTATTCAGCCATGCAAGCGAAGGCGAGCTTCTTTACGCAGAGGACCAGTTCACCGACCAGGACCTGCACTTCAGGGTATCAGAGATAATCCGGGAGAAGGCCATGAACAGCACCACTGAAGAGCTGCCTCACGCCATCTATGTCGAGGTCAGCGACCTTGAGTATGACAAGGAGAACCAGAAGGTCTGGATAAGAGCCTTCATCAATGTAGAGCATGAATCCCAGAAAGGCATTCTCATAGGCAAGGGCGGCGCCAACATCAAGTCCATCAGGGTGCAGGCGTTCAAGGAGATCAAGAGAATATTCCCTGGCTCCAGGCTCGAGCTTGACCTTAGGGTCAAGACTGCTGGCTCCTGGAGACAGGATTCAAGGCTTGTGAAAAAGCTTACAGACTAGTAGCGTCCAAGGATGGACAGGATCCTGTCCTTGCCGCAGATCCTGATGAATCCGGCAAGCTTGGGTCCCTGGTCCTTTCCAATGAGCACATTGTAGGAGACGGTGAACAGCTCGGTTGCCTCGATTCCAGCATCGGAGGCCACAGCGTATATGGCTTCAGCAAGATCCTTGTCGCTTTCATAGCTGTCAAGCTTCTCGACAACGGCATAGAGGCCCTTGATGGCCTTGGCCTGGGACTCGGTAAGCTCAACAAGCTTGTCGCCTTCCTTTGAGAGGGCAAAGCGGAACTCCTCTGGAGCGAAGGTGGTGATCCAGTTCCATGCGCAGACGCAGCGGGCCCTGAGCCTGTCGACCTGGCCGGCAGTTACGCCTGGGAGGCTGGCAATGACAGCCTCGATATCGCCATTGTAAGCCTGAAGCTGGTTGCAGAGGTGACGGAAAGGTATCTGGTAGGAGATCTCGGATGGAATCTCCCTGACCTGGCTCAGCTCGAATATCCTTCTCTCCTTTTCAAGCCTCTGCTCCTTCACGGGCAGGACTCCGAAGTAGATTCTCTCGCAGTTGTCATAGTCCTCATAGATCTTCAGCACATCAAGGTCAAAGGAAATGGCGAACTCTGTGTTGGGCCTTGTGCCGGCGAAGATGAACCTGACTATCTCAGGTGAATAGATCTTAAGCACATCGGCAAGATCCACTACGTCTCCGCTTGAGGACGAGATCTTGCCGCCGTGGCCCTTGATCCTTACAAAGTCATACTGGAAGCTCACAGGGGCATGGGCGCCAAAGAGCTCTACAACACGCTTTGAGGTGTCAAAGGAGCCGCCCTGGCTATGATGGTCCTTTCCGGCAGGCTCGAAGTCGACGCCTTCCTTGGCCCATCTCATTGGCCAGTCCACTCTCCATGGAAGCTTGGCCAGGCTTGTAGTGCGAAGGTCGATGGTCTCGGTCTGGCCAGTGGAATCATCGCGATAGGTTATGTTCCACTCTCCATCCCAGCCAAGAACAGTGGTTGTATCCTTGTTTGTGAAGCCTGAGAACACGCTCACAGGCCACCAGTCCTCCTCAAGAGGCTCGGTCCTGAACTCGTTCAGGATCGCCTTGATAGCTTCCCTGTTCTCAAGAGCCATGCGGATGTCCGAGGCATAGTAGCCGCTTCTGTAGCGCTGGGCCTGGTAAAGGAATTCCGGCTTGATGCCGACCTTGTCAAGCTCCTGCTCGATAGCGATCTCATTGGCTCTTGCATAGTTCTCAGCCTTGCCGCTGGTATCCGGCACAAGGATGATGGGATAGCGGAGGAAGGTTTCAAGGACCTCTGGATGAGGCATATTCTTAGGGACCTTCCTGAACACATCATAGTTATCCCAGCTGTATATGAACCTCACATTGGCTCCAAGGCTCTTGAGAGCCCTGACAACCAAGTCAACGCTTATGATTTCCCTGAAGTTGCCGATATGAACAGTGCCGGAAGGCGTAATGCCTGAGGCGCATGTATAAAGGTCCTTTGGACCCTTTTCCCTGATGATTTTCTGAGCGTACTGATCAGCCCAATGTGATGCTTGCATTTCCATGCTGGCCATTATAGTAAAAAGTCCTTGATTTCAGCAAGCCTTCAGAAGGCAAGCTCATAGCACACAAAGCCTTTGGGCAGATCATAGCAGAAGAAGGATCCAGCAGCCCTGAAGCCGCAAATCTCAAGAAGAGCTATCATAGCCTGGTTTACACAGCATGTATCTGTGAGAAGGCTGTCGCAGCCTTGCCTTTCAGCTAGATTCCTGCCAAAGCCAATTAGAGAATGTGCAATTCCTTGTCTTCTTAGCTCAGGCTCAACTGCCATTCGATGCAGAACCAAGGGCCTATGGCCTTCAAGGGCGAAGGGTGCGTACTGACTTGGGACTTCATGATTGAAGCAGGCAAAGCCATTCACTCTGCAATTGTCCGAGCTGACATACAGATGGCCTTGTGCAATGTCCTTCAGAAAGTCCTTCTCAAGAGGATAATACTTTCCCCATTGAGGGTTCCCATAGGTCCTGAAGACAGCAATTGAGGCTTTTACAATGGCCATGATCTGACTTAGGTCTTCCTTTTCAGCTAAACGAATCATAGGCAAACCTTAAGCTCAAACTTTCTTTTTGACAATCAAAGGCATTGCAATAAATGGGAACTTCCTGTATATTTCAATGCGCGAGGGCCTATAGCTCAGTTGGTTAGAGCAGCGGACTCATAATCCGCGGGTCGTAGGTTCAAGTCCTACTGGGCCCATATTGGAAGTCAGATTTTGATACAACTCAAATCTGACTCTTTTTTTGCTAAAACCTTCATTTCCAAATAGTTGGTTCAAGACAGAATACTGGGGGATGCATAGCAAGCTTTTGGCTTATAGCTCTCAAACATGATATGGAAGTGCTTGGCGCAGTGTCTCGCATGCGATGTTCACCAAGGCGGAAGGTGAGACTCCTGTGACGAATGTGGATTCCTTTCCAATCAGCACGCTGGCGCCTGCTCCAGTAAAACGACATCTAGTGTTCTCCCTGAAATTCCTTTGCCCACTGGATCTGGATATGGGACTCAATTGCAGTCATGGTTTTTGAAGCCGTGAATGCAGAATAGCAATCTATGTTTTTCAGCCTTATGGACTCTACGTATCCATCAAGGCTCTGGTTGCCCCGAAGAAGGATGTACAGGGCCGAGTAGTAGCCGAAGATCTTCTTGATCAGGACTGCGCTTACGACTCCCTTGCATAGGATGTAGAAGGCCGTTTCCATTGTGGCTATGTCGCTTGACATGGACAGGTCCTCAATGCTTTCTCTGAGGATTCCGGATGTGCGTTCAATAGCTAGACTATCGTAGCCTTGAGCCTCTCAAGAACCTGCATCTCTGTTTTCACATTTTTCTCCTTTAGCTCTTGCCCTTAACAATCTTGATTTACGCCCAAGTTTATGCCATTATTGGGCGTAAATGGAAACAATTATGTGCAATTTCAATTACCTTAATCTAGCTAACCAGAAATGGGACAATGAGATCCTCAATTATGTCGCTGTCATCAGGCAAGCCAATGCCAAACAGGAAACGTATCTGAAACTCAAGCCGGCATCTCTGGAGCGTCTGGTGGAAGTCGCCATCAGACAAAGCACGGAAGCCTCCAACGAAATAGAAGGAATCAGAACCACCAAGTCGCGGCTGGCCAAACTTTGCGCCGAGAAGACAACTCCCAAGAATAGAGATGAAAAAGAAATTGCTGGATACCGCGATGTTCTGACGACCATCCATCAAAGCCACGAGTTCATTCCCATAAGGCCTTCCTACATTCTCCAGCTGCATCGAGATTTACTCAAACATGCCGATGTTGGCTTTGGAGGAAGGTTCAAGGACTCTCAGAATGAGATTGCCGGGGTCGCTGCAGATGGAAAGCAGTTCACTGTCTTTCTTCCAATGCCACCTTTTGAAACCCCTGATGCAATAGAGGCAATTTGTGAGAATTACAACCAAGCTATTGCTCAAGGTACTGTGGACGCTTTGGTGCTGATTCCCATCTTTATTCTGGACTTTCTTTGCATTCATCCCTTCAACGATGGCAATGGCAGGATGAGCAGACTTCTAACCACCCTTCTCCTTTATAAAGCCGGCTTTCCTATTGGCAGATACATAAGCCTGGAAAGCAAGATAGCCAAGAACAAGGCCTCATACTATGATGCCATTGAAGCCTCAGACCAGAATTGGGCAGATGGAACCAATGACCCTGCTCCATTTATTAAATACATCCTAGGAACTATCATAAGCGCATACCGGGATCTTGAAGATAGGCTTTCCATTATAGAAAAAGGAAACAAATCCTTAGAGCAGGTTCGCCAAGCCGTTGGTGGCATTATAGGCAGATTCACCAAGCGCCAAGTACTCGAGATGCTTCCTGCTGTTGGTAAATCCTCTGTGGAGAATGCACTCAAAGCTCTTGTAAAAGAAGGTCTTCTCCTTAGATTTGGAGAAGGTCGCTCAACATACTATGTCCGTTCCGACAGTGGCTATTCTCCCAAATAATTATTTTATCGCCCAATACTGATTATGTTTTGGGCGATTTAATCACGTTTAACATCCCAATAGTACCTGTCAAGTCTAGATTAACATCTGAACGGCTTCTTGTATGAATCTTTTTGTGACTCACAGGACAGAGTATATTTTTCTAGGCTTTTTTCTTGGACTATTGCCTTTTTTACCTTTCTCTCATCCCCCAGCCTTTTGCATTGAGCCAAATAATTAACGTAAGTTTTGAACCTGTTTCAAGAAAGGCTCAGCTGCACACAGGCTGGAACTGATCCAGGGCATCTGATCCCGCTTGTGCAGCCCTGGCCAGCAAGCTTGACAGATGCCTCCTGTGGACCTTACTCTACTCTTGTTGGGCCAAGAAGATTGTCTGCCTCGCCAGCGGCATAACAATCGCTGAGCATTGTCCACAAAAGCATTTACACTACTCATTCCTGGAGAACCTATGAAGAGAATATACCCTTGTGTTTTGCTATTAATGATCACCATCCTCTGTTCCTGCAGCCAGGATGACAGCTGGGAGAAGGCATACAAGGCGCAGAAGGAACACTATATTGCCATGTGGGCACAGTCTCTGGAGCCATTTGAGAACGACATTGCCTTTTATGGAGACTCAAGAGTAGCTGGCGCTGACTGGGTGACTGCCTTCTCAGCCTATGATGTTGTAAACCTAGGAATAGGAGGAGACAGGGTCAGCGACCTCATATTGCGAATTCCACTCGTAAAAGCCTTGGACATAAAGCATTGCTTTATTGCCATCGGCGGAAATGATTGTCTTGCCTCCTCATTCAACCTAGCTACCTTTGAAGCCCAGTACAGAGAGCTTCTGGACAAATTAAAGCCAATTTGTCCAAGCCTATACCTTCAGACGATTGCAGGAGTCAGGAACAGCATCTCCAGCAATGCCAGCTCAAAGATCCAAAAGGCAAACGAAGTGATAGGAAAGCTTGCCTCCGATTATGGCCTCCCTCTCATTGACATGGCCTCTTTCATGAATACTGAAGCTGGCGAACTGCAAGATGCTTATTCCTCTGATGGTGTCCATTTCTCCCCTGCTGGAAACGATCTTTGGTACTCCACCCTGCGACCATATATTGAAGCCACCATAGAACCATAATTTCTTGACTAGCTTTTCAGGCATCCAATAGGAACTGCAAATACACCATCTGATATACATATCCAGTATCTTTCTCAAGTTTCCAACGAACAGCACCATCAGTATTTATGCAGAGAGAAGCAAATATGCCCTGTTTTTGTACAAGGGCGTTTTATAAATAGTGCTGGATGGTTGGCTTGCCCTCACCAAAGATTATGGCGGTTCCGCCATTGATGCCGTCCTCATGGTATGATCCTATTCCTGTCTTGGTTCCATAGGCAAGCAGGACGTTCTGGTAATTTACAACCATGTTGTTTGTATGGTCATGGCCGCAGATCACCGAATCAGTTAAATTCAGGTCCTTGATAGCCATGAAAACAAAGTCGTCATAATCAGAGCAGCCCAAGTCAGAGTCATGGAAGACTCCAAAGGAATCCCTAAAGCCTTCATTCCAAACCTCCTCTGTCAAGCTCTGCTCGTATGAAATAGTCCTGCAGTATGTATAGAAATTGGTAAAATCGTAAATATCAGGAGCGCCTTTGACTGCAGAGCCAATGGCGCGGACATATTCAAAAATCGGAATATGAACAAACAGGCTGGAGGGAACTAGGCTGTTGTAGGCCTTTGCACTGTTGATTGCCCATTTATACCATTCAATCTGCTTTGCTGATAAGCTTCCCCATGAACCTGTGTTGAATCTCCTTTCTCCAGCATGATCTGCAAGCAATTCTTCCTCAGTGAAGAATCTATCACGGCCTGTGTTCATGAAGACAAATGAACGGACAAGATGAAAGCCCTCCGGCGAGTCATCTTTCTTAACTACATTGACGACATAATTTCCAAGAGCGGGAAGCTCTGTCTTATCTCCCGACTCCTCAATTTGAGCAAGATTTGAAGGACCTGCTCTAAACAGGCTTCTTGAAAGGCCCTCAAGATAAGAGGCCTTGGAATATATCACGTTTCCTTCATTATCATGATTCCCAAAAACTACGGCAAATGGAATATTCCTTGAATCAAGAATCCTTGAAATATAAACAAGGGATGCAGAGCAATTTCCATAATCTCCGAAGTCGCCAGTGACTGTAATCAGGTCTGGAGAAACATCATTGATAAGCTCATCCAGAGTTTGCTGGAAAACCATAACCTTAGGGTTTATTTCTAAAAGACTGTTATTATCAATCTGAATATCTGTCAGATTCAGAACCTTGAATTCATCCCCTGTCATCTCAATGAAAGCCACGTTGGAATAGTCAGAGCTGAATTGTCCTGTTGACTTGTCATAATTGATTTGATATAGGGAGCTGCTTTCATCCCACAAGTCCAGATCCCTGCCACCGGGGTCCGGGTTGCAGGAAGTGAGAGCAAAAGACAAAACACCTAAAAACAAAGCAATTATTACTTTTTTCATCACTTATAAAACAGCAACGGTGGCTCTAGCTTACAATCTAACTCGGATATTATTCCCAATAGATAGGTATGAATTCTCATCTATACGTTTTCTTCCAGACTAGCTAGCAGTCGTAGAGATGGCAGCTGACTTTCTGAAAAAAGAAAGACCGGCCGAGTATTCAGCAGGTCTTTCATCAAGAGCTTAAGAGCTTCTTCTACG
This sequence comes from Sphaerochaetaceae bacterium, assembly GCA_028700425.1. Taxonomy (GTDB): domain Bacteria; phylum Spirochaetota; class Spirochaetia; order Sphaerochaetales; family Sphaerochaetaceae; genus JAQVSP01. The sequence goes on from JAQVSP010000021.1 coordinate 13,096, forward strand.
TCAGAAATCCAGGAAGAAGGTGGCTCCCATCTGGATATTGCTGTCTGGATTGACCAGGTTGGTTCCCTTGATCAGGTATGCGCACTGCAGCCCAAGATCTATGAAGTCCATGAAGGAGACTGTGACTTGGACTCCGGTGGAGCAAAGGAAGTAAGAATTCTCGACGTTGCAGTTGAACAGCTTGCCGCTGTTGAATCCCATATCGAAGAAGAGGTTGATCCTTGGAAATATCCCGTCGAGGAAGCTGAGCATCCTGTCCGGCCCGCTGAGCCTTATGTCAAGGTTGTTCACCACTGTGAAGTTGGTGTTGTAGGTATTGGAGTTGAAGCCTCTGACCTTGCGGCCCAAGGATACAGAGCCCTGGATGAAGGCTGGAACTGCATCTCCATCGGTATAGTTGACGCAGAAGCGATCCACTGCCACAACAGAGAAGATATTCTGAGGATTCTTGCCCAGGCTCTGAAGCTGGAAGATCGTATAGCCTCCAACCACGTTGAGGTTTGCAGACCAGAAGGACAGGCTGTTGGTGGATATCGCCGGGAATGTCGCCTTGAGCGAAAGGTCAACGCTCAGGCCATTGCTGGTCACCCCGTCATCCTGCATCATGTTGAGCTTCAGGCCCCCAAAGAATGTCGAGGCAAAGATGCTCGGAGCTGCAAGCTCGGGATAAATGGCTGAATTTCTTACAGAACCAGCTGCAGCCTGGCTGTCTGCAGTCCACAGGTCGATGGTGGGAACAGTCACCATTATGCCATTGAGCCTCTGCAGGCCTGCGACCATTGAGTCGACTGGCATCTCCCAGCGGCCTTCATAGCCAGCATAGGCTGTCAGGAGATCCTTGCTGGAGATCTCGGACTTTCCGCCAAAGCCCTGAAGAAACTTCAAGGTTAGCCTTGCCTGCCACAAATCGAATACAAGGAAGTCCTGGGAGAGAACAGATCCGTCGAGGGGATTCTGATAGGCCTTGCGCTGGGTGTAGCCTCCAGCAGCATAAGCCTGCAGCTGGGTAAGCTGGTCTTCGACCAAGGCAAGACCCTCAAAGCTTGCTCCCATGCCAAGCAAGGTCGGCAAGAAGCCGTTGAGAATCTCAACATGCTGATCAAGGTCCGTGAACAGGTACTTCAGGTCCCCTGCAAGCACAGAGGTCAAGGCAACGCAGATCAACAGTACAACTAACAAGGCTTTCTTCATTTTAGGCAACTCTCCTTGCCTAGTAACATATCATCAATTGACGAAGCACACAATTGAGAAAAGACTAAATGACTGATAGGATTGCAGTATGCGCAAACTGCTTACAATGCTTCTGCTCATTCTTATAGCCACTTCAAGCCTTGGAGCCCTGAGCATCACTACCAAGATTGACGATATCAGCATGCACCCTGACATATGGGCTGGACTGTTTCCCTCCTATGTCGCCTACAAGTTCATATTCGACATTCCAAAGCTCATTGAGGACAAGCCCACAGAACTATCCGTTCTTCTTTCCACAGGAACAGTGCCTAGGGTCATAACCCAGAACCCGCTGAACGGATACCCCGCTGGATATGGCGATCAAAGCTCCGGCAGCGAGCTGATAGACAGCGACTACGATGTATTTGCCAGCCACTTCAGCATCAAGTTCAGCCAAGGCTTCCTAGGCCCAAAGAAAAAAAAGCCCAGCGAAGATAAGCTCCAGCTCTGGGCAAGCCTTGATGGCCAATGGGAGCAGGCCCTGGATCCAATAATGCAGGCGGCCGACAGAACCGGGCATCCATTCTCAAGTTCTATCTTCCAGAACCAAGCTGAAGGCAATGTCTTTCCTGGAACGCCAGACCTGAGCGGAGACCAAAGGCTCATCACAGTCTCATATAACATAGGCATGGATCTAGAGACCATGCTCCTGTACAACGCCAGTGGAGAAGGCACAAACCTGCATTTCCAAGCCACACTCGCACCGGCAAGCCTTGGCAGCCTTTTTGCAGGCAAGGCCGATTACTGGAGGGTCTGGCTGTTTGGACAGACGGCCTTCACCCTATACAAGAAGGTCGACACAGCGGACTCCAACATCTGGAGCCTTGTGCTGCAGGATGAATTTGAGTGCAGGGTGCTTGATGGCAAGATGGTTCCCAAGTTCGCAGAGAAGACCGAGACCAAGGTCTGGGGCATAGAGCCTATCAACGCAACCTTCGTTGCCAGGAACAGCCTCAAGCTTTATTATTACGGCCAGCAGTTCTTCAACAAGAGCTGCGTGCCTCTTGTCTACATCTTCTTTGACATTGGATACGCCGGAGGCTGGATCAACAACACAAGCCGCGCCATCGGAGCAAACAGCTGGCAAGGCAGCTATGGCATCCACCTGTCCCTGCAGATACTCGAGATGTTCCACATCTATTATGAGGGCGGCTATGTCTTCCTAGCTGGAAACGACACTGACAAGGTGGGCTTTGTCCTTCAGGAAGGACTCAAGTTCTTCCTGTCTTTCCCCTTCTAGCTCAGGCGAGCGACCATCGCCAGGGCAATGATGACTCCAGCGGCCCCCTCTCCTCCGAGAAATCCGCTTCCTACCAGGTTCATCTTGGCAGAAAGTGAGCTCTTGTCCCTTGAAAGGGCCTTGAAAGCCGATGCCAGAAGGCTTCCTATGCCGACTATGCTTGAGATGTTGATGGACAGATAAGCTCCAAGCCCAATGGTCGCAGCTGGAAGTCCAAGCAGATAAAGCGCAACTCCAAGCCCCATGCCGACAAGGAAGGTGAGCGGCGAGCTCAGGCCTTCAACCATTGACTTGACTGCGGCTGCCTGGGGAGCCGGGAAGAATTCTGTCCCGAATCCACCAAAGGCCTTCTTCAGAATATAGAGCGCAAAGACAGCTGTCACAGCACCTGCTACGCCTCCTATCGCCTCTCCTATCACCTGCTTTCGATTATCTGTGCCAAGAAGCTTTCCACTCTTAAGGTCATTGAGGATATCCCCGCCTAGCCCGCAGGACACTGCCACAATGGCAGTTATAGAGAAGGACTGGATTGCAGTTGGCCGGCCTGCCAGGCCGCAGGCAAGAAGAACCAGCATGGCGAAGATCTCCATGGGGTTGATTCCAGTCTGGCCTGTAAGCACGCCAGACAAGTTGGTCGCAATGAAGATGCCAACCAAGGTTATGATGCCATCGACTATGCCAATATCAGTGAAAAGAACTACAAGAGCCATAATGACCAGCGAGCAGGCAACCAGTATAAGCCTTGTCCTGTCCAGCTTGTAGGCCGCCCTGGAGCTTCTGTCCTTCACGAGGTCGATGAGAAGCTTGATCAGGATTCCGACTCCTGTGCCTATCATAAGCCCAAGCCCTAGATTCTCCTTAATGACAACCGCTCCAGCCTGGCCTATGCTGCCGATCCATTGAAGGCCTGGCACCAGGACGAAGTTGGCCGCAAGGCTCGATCCAAGCCAGTACAAGGAAAGGCCAGGACCGATGATGGCCCCTATCCCCATGGCCATCGGAGAAAGCCAGATGGTGAACGCAGGCAGCACTGCAGATCCTGCGAAGAGGACGATTACAGCTGGAATCAGGCCAAGGGCATCCCTCAGCACAGTGAAGAGAGCGGCAGCGGCAAAGGAGGCAAACAGCCACAAGGCAGGCTTGCCGTGCTCAATGCCGACCTCCAGGGTCTGGCTTGAGGAAGTGCCTATGGGGAAGGGCTGCTCAAGCAGCCTGTCCTTGTTAAGGTAGGTGAATATGGTGCCAAGCAAGGCGCCTCCAATAGCCAGCACCATGAACTTGAAGAATGGAAAGCCAGAGTCGGGTTCGGTCATCCAGAGGCCAGGAAGGGTGAAAGCCAGCCCTCCTGCGACCATGGCTCCAGCGCTCATGATTGTGTGAGTGACATTGATCTCATGCAGATTCGTCTTGCCCAGTGCAGTCAGGACTGCCATGGAAAGCACTGTGACAAAAGCCGAAGGCCAAGGAAGAGCTCCCATCCTAAGGGCTGAGTACATAGACGAGCAGGTTATGATGATGCAGCCAAGAAGGCCGATCAGGGCTCCCCGGAAAGTTAGATCCTTATTCATGATAATGATGATAGTTGTTTTCCTTGCTTTAGGCTACAAGAGAGCTGGAAATCTTTTTGCCCTTGAGCTATTCTTTACAGCTATGAAAAGCTCCACATCCGCCAGGATCAAGCTCCTGGCCATCTATTCTGCTGGCTTTGCCGCCAGCGCTTTTGCCTATAGCCGCATGGACGGCTCTGTCCATGCCCTTCTTGCATGCGACCTGGTCTACACCCTCATCATCTTCGCCTTCAGCGTTCTGCTGGACAATTCAAGCATCTACGACCCCTACTGGAGCCTTGTTCCGATGCTGAGCCTAGCTGCTTTTCAAATCAAGACAGCCCAGCAGGCGATCTTTGCCATAGCCTTGCTGTACTGGGGATCTCGGCTGACTCTCAACTGCCTGTCAGCCACCAAGAGCCTCAAGGACGAGGACTGGCGCTACAGAGGCTTCAGAGCCCGCTATCCAAGGCAGTACTGGCTGATCAGCTTTCTTGCCATCCATCTATTCCCGACTCTCATTGTCTTTGCCAACATGAAAAATGCATTCTTCTTCCTAAGCGCCCCAGGATCCAAGGCGCTGCCCTTTGCGCTGGGAGCAGCATTGATGAGCCTTGGGGCCACACTCTCGCTGGTGGCTGACCTGCAGATGAGAGCCTTCAGGAGAACCTCAACACCCAGGGCTCTTTGCCATCAAGGCCTCTGGGCCTTAAGCAGGCATCCGAACTACATGGGAGAGATTTGCTTCTGGTGGGGAGTGTGGCTATGCTCAGCAGGAGCTGGTTCGGGCCTTGTCTATGTGATTCCGCCGCTTATGATGACAGCGCTGTTCCTCTTCTATTCCATTCCGGCCATGGAGAGAAGGCAGCTTGAGAAGAACCCAGAGTACGAGAGGATCCAGGAAAGCACGTCAAGCCTTCTTCTCCTCCCGCCAAGGAGAGCATGATGATAAAGGATGTAGCGGTTATCGGGCTTGGCGCAGTAGGCGCCTTGTATGCAAGAAAGCTTGACCTAGGGCTGGGCCACGAGCATGTCCATGCCATAGCCGAAGGCCAGAGAGCCCTGGCTCTCAGGCAAGGCATCACAATCAATGGATCTCTTTTCAAGCCGGATGTAAAAGGCTATGACGAGGCTCATCCAGACCTGATTATCATAGCGGCAAAGAACTTCAGCCTGCCTGCCATCATGGACCAGGGGCTTGGCAAGCTCATAGGAGCCAAGACCAGCATCATCAGCCTTCTTAACGGAATAGAGAGCGAGGAACTGCTGAGCCGGGCATATGGAGAGGAACATGTGCTCATGGCCTATGCTGTAGGCCTGTCAAGCGAGCGGAAAGGCCTCTCAATAGAGTTCACCAGCGATGGCAGGATCGTCTTTGGAGAGAGGGACAACTCCATCACCGAGCGCGTTGTTGAAATAAAGGCTCTTCTTGATCGATGCTTGATCAAGAATGAGGTCCCAAGAGACATTATCCATCAGATGTGGCGCAAGTTTGCGCTTAATACAGCATACAATACGCTTTCAGCGATATGCCGATCTGGCTATGGAGCCTTCAGCACATCGGCCTATCTGAAAGGCCTGGTGGAAGATGTATTTTCAGAGGTGAAGGCCGTTGGCCATGCACAAGGCGTTGAGCTGAACGAGGAGGACTTTGCTGACATCAGGGCCTCAATCGCGCGACTGGACCCGGCAGGCAAGACCTCGATGCTGCAGGACATGGAGGCTGCAAGGGCCACAGAAAGCCCCTGGTTCACTCTCACTGTCGAAAAGCTTGGAAAGCATCACGGCATCCCCACCCCAGTATGCAGCCTGCTCTACAGGGTCTCCATGGCAGCCTCTGATGGGGCCAGCTTCAAGGCCTGAGAGCTCCGTAGTCGGCCCAATGGCGAAGAGTCGAGTCAAAGGCTGCAAGAGCCTTTTTCACAGCCTTGGCCTTGACCTCATCCTTGATGGCCAAAAATTCCATGGCATCGTCAATGCTCATGCCAACCCTGGGCAGCTCATCTCCAAAGATCATGGCAAGCTCATGGACGTCTTCAAGCCCCGCATCAGACAGTGCAGATTCAAGGACCTCCACCGCCTCTGCATCCTCAAAGTAGTCGGGGAAAGCGAAGCTTGTGAAAGACTGGAAGTCCAGCTTCTCCATTCTCTTGCCCTTCCTTGCCTGCAGGATTGAGTCATACTCTGCCCTGCTTATGTCGGTGTAAAGAAGGCTGTCATACTTCACGAAGCAGGGGCCGGTGATCTTGCAGGCATTGATGAAGTTGCTCTCCACCATCCTTCGATCCTCTGCATTTTCCCAGACAAAGCCAAGCTCCTTCTGCAGATAGCCATTGACCAGCGACATGAAGGCAGGAAGCTTGATGACACCATAAAGCCTGGTGGCTGCCATGCTGCACATGTCATATATATCAGTCAAGCGCTGCAGGCCCTCCAGCTCGTCTGAAATCTTCTCCATGTAAAGGCTGCGCACCTCACGAGGCATGACATAGGTTCTCGACTTGCCAGTCCTCTTCACAAAGATCATTCCAGACAGAAGGCTCAGCTTCATGTCCTCAAGGCTCGCCTTGCGAGTTGTGACCTTCTTTCCCAAGGCTACCTTGTCCACGACATCATACTCGGGCCATAGAAGCAGATGGGATATGACAGGGACCAAGTCCAGCACACCATGAGCCAGCTGTGCCAGAGCATCGCCATCCATGCCGCAGAAGCTCATCATAAGCTTCTGTGTCTCCGGCTTGAGGGCGCCTAGCAGATCCATCAAGCCATCATTTGTCTCTCCATCGACAAGGAACAGGTCCTTCATCGATGCCTCATCAAGCTTATCCAGCAAATGCCTGAGATTATTGACCAAGTCTCTTGCCATAATCATCCTCCTATGCTGCTTACACAATATCATACAATATGTGAATTTGCATCTTCAAATCATTGCGTGCAACATAAAAGCACAAGGATCTTGAATTAAGGGATAAGAAGCTTGAGCCAGGCTAGGCACAGCGCCTCCTTTAGAGGCTCAGCGTCTTAAGCCCTTGCGAAGTTGCTATTTGCCTTGCCTAGCCAAAACCATTATTATTCATGTGTTTTAACATTAATAGGCACTTTTCTTGAATTAATTTCACTTTCAGCTTCTTGCTGGTCTTTGAAAGGTGTCGTTAAATACTATTGATGACAATATATGACGACGACAACAAGAGCCTCAACAGGGTTGTTGGAGCTAATATAAGATCCCATCGAACTGCAATGCATCTTTCACAGGAAGCACTGGCAGAGAAGCTTGACATCTCAAAGAACTATATTGGGCAGCTGGAGAATGGGCTTAAGTATCCTTCATCAGACACAGCCTCCCGGTTATGCAAGGTCTTTGACATTGAGTATTACGAGCTATTCTTCGACAGCTCAAAGCTAAACCTGGAAGAGGAGCGCTGCAGGATGCAGGCGATCCTGCAGAAGGCTTCTGATGAAAGGGTAGCAAGAGCCATGGGAATTCTGTTCAGGAACAAATAGACAGCATAGATGGGAAAGGCCACCTGAAGGGATATTTTCTCTTTTTTGCCGATAACATTTCCTAAAGAATAAGTTTCATTTATCAAAGAATAAATTTAAATGTTACAAAATCACACAGGACACAGTCTCGATCTGCAAGAAGGCCCCTAGTTCGCTCTATTTACTTTGAATTCAAACTAGGACCATGGCAAAATAAATCTTCTTGTTCGCTGTAATATGTTTAAAAAAAACGGGGCTTATCAGTTTCCAGCCACTAAAAAACCAGCTTTAGCCTATTTGCGATTATTCAGTTCCAAGAGATTGTCAGTCTCATTTAAGTCACAATTATATAAAGAGCTAAATAAGAGGTGCATTATTTACAATTCAGATGTTTTCCTTCATAATAGGGTTAATTTCAGTTCTATAGGAAATATAAAAAATGGGCAAAACAATCGAACAGGTTCTGACAGCTTCTGTCCTGCTCAGCAGGAGAGAAGGCACTACTATCAAGCATCTCATGGATAGGCTTGATGTCGAGGAAAGGACTATCTATAGGATCTTCAAGTGCATAGAATCCACTGGACTGCAGATAGTCAATTCCACCATACCTGGCTCTAGAGAGAGGGTATACAAGACAAAAAGCCCCAAGGACTCTCCTTTGGCAGAGCCCCTCTTCAACGAAACCGACCAGGTCATGCTGAAGCTGCTTCTTGACCTCCCTCAGCCAGGCGCCGGATATGAGGAATGGAAGAAGGACTTCAAGAAGAAGCTCAAGAAACAGCTGCCCAGCTGATTACAGGGACAGCGCCGCCTCAACCTTCTCAGGCCTATCGGCCTTGGGAGACAGCGGTGTGCCTGTATCAAGCTTCTCCAGCTCTGAAATTTCCTGCTCGCTCAAGGTGAAGCCTGTGACTTCAAAGTTCTCCTTGATTCGATCAGGGTTCACCGACTTAGGAATCACCACCACGTTCTTCTCGATGAGAAATCTCAATGCAATCTGTGCAGGCGTTCTTGAGTGAGCCTGGGCAATTCTAAGAAGGCTTGGCTCCTGGAACATCTGGTTTGCCCTCCCCTGTCCAAGCGGTGCATAAGCCTGATGAGCGACCTTGTACTTTTCCTCCCACTTATGCTCCCATTTTCTCTGGCAATAGAGATGCGTCTCAATCTGGTTGATGACAGGAGCCTTGCGCGAACAGCCTATCAGGTCCACAAGCCTGGAAGGCTCAAAGTTCGAGACTCCGATGGACTTGATCAGAGCCTTGTCCTGATACTCCTCCAGGGCTCTCCATGCAGCAAATACGTCATTGAAGGGCCAGTGGAGCAATACAAGGTCAAGATAGTCAACCTTCAGCTTCTGCAGCGAAAGATCCAGGGCCTTCCGGTTCTTGTCATCAGTGTAGCTGGCAAAGGCAAGCTTTGTGGTCAGAAAGACATCCTCGCGCCTGACCAGGGAATGCTTTAGGGCAAGCCCCACGGCTTCCTCGTTGCCATAGGCCTGGGCAGTGTCTATCAGCCTATAGCCGACCTCCAGGGCCTTCTCTACGCAGGCCTGGCACTCAGAGGGGCCTGTGACCTTGAAAGTGCCGTAGCCGACCATCGGGATGGTGTTTCCATCGCTTAGCTTTATGTAGCTTTCCATATCTCCTCCTATCTTTTATCAAGGCCGTTGAGAATCGAACGATGACGAATCATCTCGGCAGCAATGGAGATTGCTATTTCCTCCGGCTCATTGCCGTAAAGCTCAAGGCCTATGGGAGTATGGATTCTCTCAAGCTCATCCTTCTTCACTCCATGAGCAATGAGGTATTCATTGGTGGCTGCAATCTTATGGCGGCTGCCTATGCAGCCAATATAGGCTGCTCCTGTAGACAAGGCCTGAAGAAGAATATCCCTGTCATTCAAGTGGCCGTGAGTCATTATGATGACATAGTCGCTGTCCGATATGCTCACCTTGCCAAGAATGTCTTGATAATCAGCAACGATTATGGACTTGGCACAGGCAAAGCGCTGAGGATTTGCATAGTCTGGCCTGT
>JAQVSP010000114.1 GCA_028700425.1 Sphaerochaetaceae bacterium
AGCCACACAGTTCACAATGGACAAGCTCGAGGATCTTGGGCTGGTCAAGATGGACTTCCTTGGACTGTCGACACTGACCCTTATCAAGAACACCATAGACCTGATCCAGAAAAGCCACCCCGACTTCACAAAGGACGACATCGTCGATGGAGACGAGGCCACCTATAAGCTTTTCTGCGACGGAGAGACCGATTGCGTCTTCCAGTTTGAAAGCCCAGGAATGAAGAAGTACCTGAGGCGCCTTCAGCCAAGCAAGCTGGAGGAGATAGTGGCTATGAACGCCCTTTACCGTCCAGGCCCAATGGACTTCATCGAGTCCTACATCGCCGGAAAGCTTAACCCAGACAAGATCCAGTATCCCGATCCTGACCTCAAGGAGCTTCTTGAGGAGACCTATGGCGTCATAGTCTACCAGGAGCAGGTCATGAAGGTCTCGCAGATCATTGCAGGCTACACCATGGCTGAAGCAGACAACCTGAGAAAGATCATGGGAAAGAAGAAGGTCGACAAGCTGGCCGAGGAGAAGAAGAAGTTCATCCGAAAAGGCGTGGAGATGGGACGCGATGAGAAGCATTGCGAGGACCTGTTCACCCTGCTTGAGCCTTTCGGACACTATGGCTTCAACAAGAGCCACAGCGTAGCCTATGCCTGGATCGCCTATGAGACAGCTTTTTTGAAGGCGAACTACCCTACCGAGTTCCTTGCAGCCAATCTTACCAACGAATACAACAACCCAGATAAGCTGAAGCAGTACCTGGCTCTTGCAAAGGCCATGGACATAGAGTTCGCACCACCCTCTGTCAACGATTCAGAGCTCTTCTTCAATGTAAAGAACTCTAAGATTGTATACGGGCTCATTGGAATCAAGGGCCTGGGCAACGCTTCAAGCGAGGCCATTGTCTCCGAGAGGAACGCAAATGGCCCATACAAGGACTTCATGGACTTTGTAACCCGCCTGGACTCAAAGGCTGTTGGCGGAAAGACCATAGAGACCCTGATCCAGTGCGGAGCCTTCGATGGCATGGGCGTCAACAGGGCAACCTTGATGGAGCAATACCCGGAAGCAATGAAGGCCGCCTTCGAGAAGAAGCAGGAAAAGCTCATGGGCCAGGTGTCCCTTTTTGGCGAGGATGACCTTCCCAGCTTCTGCTTCCGACCGCGACCTGAGTTTGATAAGCGCGACATCCTTGCCAAGGAGAAGGAGCTTACAGGCTTCTTCCTTTCAGGCCACCCTCTGGATGCTGCAAAGGCGGTATACAAGCGCGTAGTCACAGTAGACACCTCCAGGGACAACTGGGCAGGAGACGGAGACCAGGTCGACTTTGTCGGAATGGTCACGGCAGTCAGCCAGCTTTTCACGAAGAAGGACCATAAGCCCATGGGACGGATCACCATAGAGGACTACAACACCAGCTTCAGCGCCACTGTTTTTCCGAAGGACTGGGCTGATTGGGGCTCCACTGTGGAAGTCGGGAAGATCTATGGCTTTGTAATACGCTTCAATCTCTTCAACGGAGAGCTTGGAGGCGTGATACAGAAGTTCTTCCCCGACCCTTCAGAGATGCAGGCAACCTCTCATTCAAAGTTCAACATCCTTGTGGATCTCCATAAGGCGGACCGAAAGCTGCTAAGCGACATCAAGGCCACATGCATGGACTTCAAGGGCCCTCTCAGCGTAGAGATCAGGATAATCGACGGCTACAGCAAGGACAACCCCGAAGGCGGCACAGCCATACGCCGAATAATGGCAGGCAATGATTGCCAGGTAGAGGAAAGCGTCTTCCTGCGCAAGCAGATTCAGGACAACAAGGCCGTAATCAGGGCCTATTTCTCATAGAAGGAGCTATTACTATGGAATTCTTCAAGGCAATCTGCCAATTGATATCGTCTCTCCTGGGAATCTACTCCCTGCTATTGGGAGTGAGGATAATGCTTACCTGGTTTCCAGCCATGAGGGGCAACAGCTTAACCGAATATCTTAGGAAGATCACGGATCCCTTCCTGAACATGTTCAGGTCCATCAAGGTCCTTCGCATTGGCATGCTGGACCTTTCCCCGCTGCTAGGCTTTCTGCTGCTCAATCTTCTCAAGAGCATATTCACCATTCTTGGATATCAGGGAACCATACAGCTAAAGCAGATACTTGGCTTGATAATCCAGGGCCTGTGGAGCTATCTTGGCTCCTATGCCTTTGTAATTGTAGGTGTCATTCTCCTGGTCAGGCTTCTTATCACAGACAATGTCTCTCCCACAGCCGCAGGCATAAAGAACTCTGTGGACCCGAAGCTCGAACCCTATGTAAGATGGGTCTACCGATCCTTCTTCAAGGGCAGGGCCGTCAATGAGAAGAAAGTTGTGGCAACCGCCTTTGCAATCGAGGCTGGGCTTGGAATCATCCTCAACCTCATCATGAAGGCCCTGATCAACGCGCTTCTCTACGCCTAGAAAAAATGTTCCTGCGAGAGCACACGCAAAGCGTCACAGCCCTTGCCCAGGTGGGAAAGGCAATCGCGGCAGCCTACAAGGCCATGGACATACAGACCATGGCGGACCTGCTTGAGCTGGCCCCAAGAAGCTATGAGGACCGCTCTGTCATAGTTCCAATCGGCCAAAGCCAGGAAGGCCAGATGTGCAACACCTTCATCCAGATTCTCGCACAGACCACCTTCTCCTCCAAGCGCATACTCAAGATCATTGCCATCGATACCACCAGCGGCAAGAAGGTGAGCCTTCTTTGCTTCAATCGCGACTTTCTCAGCAAGGTCCTGCGAGTTGGATCAACATACTACTTCTATGGCCAGGTCACCCAGAATGGGTTTGAGACACAATCCAGCTCCTTTGACGTAAAGCCGGTCATAGAAGGCAAGACTCCGGAAGGCTTTGGGCACCTTGAGCCTATCTACCCGCTAAGCGGAATCCTCACCCAGCGCATAATCCGGCGCGACATGAGAAACGCCTTCAGCCAGATAGGATCCATCGACAACGAGGTGCCGGGCTATCTTCTCTACAAGCACCGCTATCTTGATACCTCCCATGCTCTCAAGGCCCTTCACTTCCCTCTGGACCAGGCCCAGGCGAATCTGGCAAGAAGATCCCTTGCCTATGCAGAGCTTCTCTACATGCTGCTGGTTCTCAAGCGCAGGACTGCAAGGCAGGCTCCTGCAGGAAGGCGGGAGCAGAGCGAGCTGGAAAGGCGCCTGATAAAGAGCCTTCCCTTCGCCTTGACAGTCGACCAGAAAAAGGTAATCCAGGAGATAAGAGCTGATCTGGGAACAGGCATGAACCGCCTTCTGCAAGGAGATGTAGGATCGGGAAAGACCCTGGTTGCCTGGATCACCGCGCTGAATGTCATAGAGAACAAGGGCCAGGTGGCCTTAATGGCGCCCACTGAGCTTTTGAGCCGCCAGCATGCCCAGGGAGCTGCCAAGCTTATGTCGCTTCTGGGCGTGAAGCTGGCATACCTGACTGGCTCAGTAAGCCAAAGCCAGAGAAAGAGCCTGCTGGCGGCCTTGAAGGATGGCCAGATAGACATCCTGATAGGCACACATGCCCTGTTCTCAAAGGATGTCGAGTTCAAGAACCTTAGCCTTGTGATAATAGACGAGCAGCATCGCTTTGGGGTGTCCCAGCGCCTTGCGCTGCAGGAGAAGGGCTCAAATGCAGATCTTCTGATGATGACAGCGACCCCGATTCCACGCTCGCTTGCCATGACGATGTTTGCAGACCTTCAGATATCTACGATACACACTATGCCAGAAGGCAGGAAGCCTATTGTCACCTACCTAGTCAGCGAGGATCATCGCAGCAAGATGTATGATGCTGTCGGAGTCGAGTTCAAGCGAGGACACCAGGCCTACTTCGTCTATCCGCGGATAGATGAGGAAGGCCAGAGCGAGCTAAGGGACGTTGCCAGCATGCATGAGTTTCTCCAGAAGCAGTATCCTGGAGTGCCTTCGGCTCTCATTCACAGCCGCCTGCCTGAGGACCAGAAAGCCCAGATCCTGGAGGATTTCACTGCAGGAAAGCTTATGTACCTGGTTTCAACCAGCGTTGTCGAGGTAGGCATTGACGTTGCAAAGGCCACCTGCATGATCATCGAGCATGCAGATCGCTTCGGCCTTGCCGCACTTCACCAGCTTCGCGGCAGGGTTGGCAGAAGCGCCTTGCAGTCCTGGTGCTTCCTGGTCTTTCCTCCAAGTCCAAGCGAGGATGCAGTCAAGCGCCTAAGATGCCTTCGAGACTCAAATGATGGCTTCCTGATAGCAGAGCAGGACTTCATGATAAGAGGACCGGGAGATATCATCGGCTCAAGGCAGTCTGGCTTTGAGAGGCTGCGCTATGCCAGCCTGGTGGGCGACCTGGATATCATCGAGGAAGCCCAGAAGGATGCTGATCACATCATCAGCACAGATCCTGGGCTGCTTGATGCAGAGAACGCAATACTGCGCAATGTGCTTACCCTGGCCCCGCCCTTCAAGGCTGAGATTCTGGGCACCTAGTCCTCTTCCTCTTCAACAGGGGAGAACTCAGCTTCCTCCACTCTCATGGCCTTCATGAGAGTGATCTTGAACACGCCGAAGGCTGTCTGTATGACATCTCCTTCCTTTGGTATGGAGCCATACTCCTCAAGAAGGAAGGCTGCAAGAGTGTTGAGCTTCTCCTCTGGTGTATATCGGATGTTGAACTGGTCCAGGAATTGCTGGAATGACATATCGCACTGCACTGTGAAAGTGCCTTCGTGAGTCTCCTCGACTCTCTCAGCGGCTCCAGTCTCGTGCTCGTCGTAGATCTCGCCGAAAAGCTGCTCGACAACATCCTCCATGGTCACGACACCCGCCAGCCCGCCATACTCGTCAAGCACAATGGCTATCTGAAGCTTGGTTTCTCGGAACTCCTCGAACATGTCGTTGACATGAAGGCTCTCTGGCACAAAGAGAGGCTTGACCATGAGAGAGCTGACAGGCTTGAGAAGGCGGCCTTCCACGCTTGCCTTCATGAGGTGGCGCACAAGCAGTATGCCGACTATATTCTCCTTGTCCTTGTCATAGACAGGGACCCTGGAGTACTTGCTGTCGACTATCAGGGGGTAGGCCTCCTTGAGCAGCATGTCCTTGGGCAAGGAGAAGACCTCCGTGCGATGAGTCATGATGGCCTTCACCGTGTCCTCTGAGAAATGAAGGACCCTTTGCACAAGGTCCTGCTCATAGCTGTCGACAACGCCTTCATCCTCTGCCACATCGACTATCTGGAGAATCGACTCCACTGAAGTCTGCTTGCTCTTGGCCTTTCCGCAGACAAGGCGGGTTATGCCCTTCGAGACAAAGCGGAAGGATATGATCAAGGGATAAAGCACGACAGAGATCACGCGAATCGGGCCGCTCATAGCAAGGGCGATGCCAACGTTGTATCTAAGTGCTATCTGCTTGGGCGTTATCTCCCCGAATATCAGGATGACGACAGTGAGAATCAAGGTTCCAGCAGTGATGTATGGGTTTCCAAAGCGGGCCTGGACATAGGTTGTGGCCAAGGAGGAGGCGAAGATGTTCACTATGTTGTTTCCAACCAGGATGGTGGCAAGAAGAAGATCCGGCTTCCTTACAAGCCATATGGTTCTCTTGGAGGCTCGAGTCTTCAGCTCCTCTATTGCTTTTCTATTGGCGATTGAAAGGGATGTGAATGCGGTTTCTGAAGCGGAGAACAA
>JAQVSP010000115.1 GCA_028700425.1 Sphaerochaetaceae bacterium
GGGGTGGGGTAAATCCGGCTTAATGCCTATCTGGCTTCAAGATGCCAACTGCGATGATTTGACCCCCTGAAAAACAGAAAACCCTTCAAGTTCGTTTGAAATGAAGGGTTTTCGAGTGTTCATTTTTATTGAACACTTTGGTTGCCTATGCCCAGAACAAGACTCGAACTTGCACGACCTCTCAGACACTAGGACCTGAACCTAGCGCGTCTACCAATTCCGCCACCTGGGCTTGCAGGTGAAATATAGACTAGCAAAGGCGTTTATGTCAACAAGGCAGTCATTAAAATTACAGTGTCCATAGAGAGAAATAAAAAGGCCTCCTTCAAAGGAGGCCTTGATAAGACTCTTGTTCAACTAGTAAGCAACATTGAGCCAAGTGATTCCATCAATCTGCTCTGCAAAGTATGGAGCGCTCTGGAAGAGTGACTCGTGATATACTCCATCAAACACAGCTTCCTGAGAATCAGCAACGAAGTCTCCATTGGTGTCGAGGGCAAATGCATGGGTGAGAACCTTTCCGCCAACGGTGAAGGTGGAGGTGTCAAACACGTTGATCTTTCCAGCCTTGATAGCTTCAATTGTCTCTTCCATCTTGGCCTTTGTGCCAGGAGCAGCGATCTTCTCATTGAGAGTGGTCACGACAACAGCGCCATCACTGAATCCCTTGCACCAATCCTGAGCCATGGTTACGCCCTCTACGTGAGCCTTGATGAACTCGTAGAAGTACACAGACCAGTCAATCCTGGTGGAGATGAGAGAAGCAGCTGGGGCAACGCCTGTCATATCAGCATTGTAGCCGGTATGGAAGATGCCCTTTGACTGGGCAGCTGTAGCTGGAGTGGTGTTGTCGGAGTGCTGGCTGATGATCACAGCGCCCTTGTCTGCGAGAGACAGAGCAGCATCGGACTCAGCTGTTGCATCTGACCAGGATCCTACGAAGGAGACCATCATGGTGACGGATGGGCAAACGCTCTTGGCGCCAAGATAGTAGCTGGTGAATCCAGAGATAACCTCTGCAAAGGAGTATGCTCCAACATAGCCAATTATTGCCTTGTCAGCAGTGATCTTGCCGGAACTGATCAGCTCATTGAGCTTGAGACCGGCTACGACGCCTGCAACATAGCGGCCTTCGTAGATATTTGCAAATGCGTTGAAGGTATTGTCAAGCTTATCAACACAGGAAACGCAGTTTGTGCATGACACGAACTTCACGTTAGGATACTTTGGAGCAACCTCAAGCATGAACGGCTCAAAGCCATAGCTGTTGTTGAAGATGATCTGGCAGCCTTCCTCGGCAGCTTCGATGTTGGCATCAGTGCAGGTTGAATCCTCGCCGATGTTATACTTGATTACCCATTCTACGTTGATCCCATCCTTTGCAAGCTTCTCAGTGGCCTCCTTCTGGCCCTGAATGAAGTTGTAGGAATAACCTTGGTCGTTCTCATCTCCAATGCAGAGAAGACCAACCTTGAGGGTCTTGGCAGCAGCGGGAGCGGCTTCAGTCTGGGCTCCTGCAAACACGAAGCCTGCAGCCAGCAGCAGAACGAGAAGTACTACAGTGATCTTTTTCATACTTTTCTCCTTATTTTCATTGGGGGAATCTCCCCTAATGGTGCGTACTAAAAAGGCGAGTCGCCTTTTGATTCCATATTAACATACTTTGCCATTTTTTCAATAAAAAACAACAAACTACAACAATACGCAATCAACATTTATGATCAAGGCAAAGCGCATGCAAGGCTCCAGCTGCCTGGAGCGATTATGCTATCTTTCCTCTCTGAAGTAGTTTAATCCTAAGGAAGCAGGGGGCTGCTTCTCCTTGTTGTTGCGCATGCTTGAAAGCACCAGCACTATCACAGTGACAACATATGGCAGTATCTTGTAGATCTCTGTCGGGATGAACTTGATCACAAGGCGCAGGTACATGATCATCAGCGCTCCAAAGAGCACAGAGCCCCAGATTGCGTTGAGCGGCTTCCACATGCAGAATATCACCAGCGCGACAGCCAGCCAGCCTACACCTGAAAGGCCTTCATGGTTCCATACGCAGCCTGCGGTGGTGGTGATATACACCATGCCTCCGATGGCTGATATTCCTCCACCGATTATTGTGGCCAGGTACTTGTACCTTGATATGTTGATTCCAGCTGCATCCGCAGTTGATGGAGACTCTCCAACAGCTCTTAGGTACATCCCTCTCTTGCTCTTGAAGAGGAAGAAGTGCATGCCTACAGCCAGGGCTACAGCGATGTAGAAGAAGACCGTATGATCGAAGAGCATCTTTCCTATGATGGGGATGTTGCGAAGGAAGGATGGCATTATGGACTGGGAGAAGGCTCCCTTGAGGTTGTTGCTCAGCGCAACGAAGCCGCCCTCGCTCACTCTCATGAACTCTCCTGTAAACTGGCCAACGCCGGTTCCGAATATGGAGAGTGCAAGGCCAGTCACGTTCTGGTTGGCCCTGAGCGTGATGGTCAAGAAACTGTAGATTGCAGATGCAGCCGCTCCTGCCAGGAAGGCTGACAAGATGGCTATGATGATCGCTATCGGGCCGCTTGAAGCCGCTGGACCCACCAGTTTCTCATAGTAGAAGGCTCCGGCAAGACCGAAGGCCCCTCCCATATACATGATTCCCTCAACTCCAAGGTTCATGTTTCCAGACCTTTCGGTGAGGACCTCGCCCAGTGTTCCGAACATCAGCACAGTGCCAAAGGTTACGGCTGCTACTATCAATGCTATTAGAGTGCTCATGCCTGGACCTCCCTATGCTTTCTTGTACGGAAGATGATCCTGTAGTTGATGAAGAACTCGCAGCTCAGCATGCAGAAAAGCAATATTCCTGTCACAATCTCTGAAACGGACGCTGGGACCTTCAGCTTGGTCTGCAAGGTGTTTGAGCCCTTGCCGAGTATGGCAAGGATCATCGAGATGGCTATCATGGCAAAGCTGTTGAGCTGGCTGAGCCAGGCTACTGTTATGGAGGTGAATCCAACTCCATTTGCTACGCCATTGTATATTGTGTGATTGGCTCCAGAGACCATTATGAAGCCTACTATGCCGCAGATCGCTCCTGATAAGAACATTGTCCTCATCATGATCCAGCCTACATTCATGCCTGCATAGCGGGCTGTGTTCTCAGAGTCTCCTATGACTGCAATCTCGTAGCCTTGCTTGGTATAGTTCATATAGAAGTGCATTAGCACTGCCAGCACCAGAACTATGATCCATCCACAGTGGATACCGAAGATCTCAGGCAGCCTGGCGCTCTGATTGAACATCGGTATGATCTGGGAACCCTTGCGCCCTTCCCATGGACCGCCCTGAAGCCATGATACAATTCCGATTATGATGTAGTTCATCATCAGCGTAAACAGAGTCTCGTTGGTGTTCCACTTAGCCTTGAAGAAGGCAGGTATGAAGGCCCAGATTCCTCCCGCAACAGCTGCTGCTATGAACATCACTACGAGAAGAAGCCAGCTGGGAAGCTTTTCATACCAGAAGAGAGCAAAATAGGAAGCAGCTATGGCTCCTGCTGTGATCTGGCCTTCAGCTCCAATGTTCCAGAAGCGCATCTTGAAGCAGGGCGCTATTGCCAGTGCACAGCCTAGAAGCGGAATGGCTATCTTTATTGTCTGCTTGATGTAGATCGGCTTGCTAAGCGCACCCTGGATGATGATCTTATAGGCTTCAAACGGGTTGTTGCCAGTAATCATCATGGGTGCAAAGCCGATGACAAGAGCTATGAGTATGGATCCTATCCTGATGGCCCAGGCTATTTCAGGCTTGACACCATCCCTCTTGGAAAGACGTATAAAGGGAGCTTTGATGTTCTCTTCAGTCATTCTTGGCCTCCTTAAGGCTCGTCATCATAAGCCCTACCTCTTCCTTTGTTGTCTTGCGTGCATCCACAATTCCGCTGACCTTGCCAGCGCACAGCACCAGGATCCTATCACAGAGCTCCAGGAGGACGTCCAGGTCCTCTCCAATGTAGATAACAGCCGAGCCCCTCATCTTCTGGTAAGTGAGAAGATTGTAGATGGCGTATGATGTGTTAATGTCCAGGCCTCTTACAGCGTATGCAGTCAGAAGAACAGATGGCTCTCTCGAAATCTCGCGCCCGACGAGAACCTTCTGGACATTTCCTCCGCTCATGCGGCGAACTGGGAACTCAGTGCTCGGAGTCACAACCTCAAGCTTCTCCCAGATCTCCCTAGCCAGCTTCTCAGGCCCCCTCTTGTCAAGGAACATGGACCTGCCTTGCTTCCATGAACGAAGCATCATATTGCCAGTCATGCCCATAGACCCAACAAGGCCCATGCCAAGCCTGTCCTCTGGGACAAAGGCCATTCCAACTCCTGCATCACGGATCTGGCGTGGAGCCAGTCCAACAAGCTGGACCTGATGATCCTCGCACTCAATGCAGGTTATGCTGCCCTCCTTTACAGGATAAAGGCCAGCTATGCTTTCCAGAAGCTCCTTCTGCCCGGACCCTGCAATTCCTGCTACTCCAAGTATCTCTCCACCTCTTGCCGTGAAGCTGACATCCTGAAGCTTGCATATTCCCTCATGGTCCACACAGGTCAAGCCCTCGACCCTAAGCTTGTCAAAGGGCTTGCGATACTTCGGCCTTTCAATGTTGAGAGCCACTGCATGGCCGACCATCATCTCAGTGAGCATCTGTGGATTGGTCTTGGATGTCTCAACTGTTCCAATGTACTTGCCCTTGCGCAGGACAGCCACCTTATCAGAAATTGCCATAACCTCATGCAGCTTGTGAGTTATGATGACAACGGCCTTCCCGTCGGCCTTCATGTTCTTCAGGATGACAAAGAGCTTCTCTGTCTCCTGGGGAGTGAGCACTGCTGTAGGCTCATCAAGAATCAGGATGTCAGCTCCTCTGTACAGGACCTTGATGATCTCAAGGGTCTGCTTCTGGGATACAGACATGTCATAGACCTTCTTGGAGGGCTCTATGTTGAATCCATAGCGCTTGCATATCTCCTGGACCTTGCTGTTTATCTGCTTGAGATCCAGCTTCTCATCATTGAGACCCAGCACGATGTTCTGAGCTGCAGTGAATACGTCGACTAGCTTGTAATGCTGGTGTATCATGCCTATGCGATAGGCGTATGCGTCCTTCGGGGAGCGAATGGATACAGGTTCTCCATCAACTAGGATCTGTCCTTCATCCGGCTGATAAATGCCTGACAGCATGTTCATCAGTGTGGTCTTGCCACTGCCGTTCTCTCCTAGAAGGGAGAGTATCTCCCCCCTATTGATCTGAAGATCAATTCCATCGTTGGCGACAACTGTTCCAAATCGCTTCGTCAAGCCTTTCATCTCAATTGCGCATTTGGTCTGCAAGTTTTTCCAGCCTCCTAAGATGATTGTCAGTCATCTTCCTTAATCTTGAAACAATCCTAACATAGGAGCATAGCAAAAACAATAAAAAAAGAGTTTGTAAAACCGATAAAAACAACAAAATGCAACAATACCCCGATTTCTCGGGGTATTGCTGAAATATTGGATGTATTTCTCTAGCGAATGTTTACGTTGAAGTAAAGCGTTCCGACGACAGTGTTGGCTGTGGTCTGAGGCACTCTCCTCATCTCGGCGTTCAAGCCTACTGTGAAGTCCTCGAAGCTGTAGCTTGCATTGGCGTAGAGCTTCATGTACTCAGGTATCAGCA
>JAQVSP010000116.1 GCA_028700425.1 Sphaerochaetaceae bacterium
ACCCCTTTTGGACCTGTATACTTGGCTGGATTAGCTAAACCAAGAAAATAATCTGGCGCATCACAGAGAAAGTTTGCCATAATGCCACTAGTTTTTTTGTTTTGGAGGGGAACAATTACATTTCTAGACACCTGCTTTTTTGAGGTTGAGCCACTGCTTGATGTCATCAAGGATACGACATCCTGAATGCTGCCATTTTCAGAAAGAACAAGAGCAAAAGTCACTGAAGCAGATGAATATCCTTTTAAAGGTATGTCTTCACCTCTTGCGACCAAAGCATCATAATAATCACATAGGGATCTTATCATCGAAGGACCTCCACATTTCGAAGGTCTATCACCCCTTTGTACATCTGTGCATGAAAGAAAGTTGGCTGTATATTCTCTGGGTTGGAGTAATCCATGCTATAGAGCATATATCCAAGGTCCCTAGTGTCATTGATGGTTTCTATAGGCTTGCCCTTTGGCCACAACTTGAAATCGGCAGGAAACTCCCTGGTTCCAAGATAGGGCATAGAATAGCATTGCCCTTTCTCCAATCGCCGACAGATGATATCCTGAAATTTTCCAGAATTGTCAGCATCGCTAGCCCGATTCGTTAGGTCGAAATGAGCCTCAATTACATACCTCACATCCTTTAGTATCAGAGCAGCTCGCTGCAAAATATTTAATCCTGCTGCAATATACTGAGGCTTATCATTGCCTCGCATTGCGCTTTTCATATTGGAGCAACTAACTATATCCTTAACTTCGTTTCTTCTGATGTTTGTATGGATAATCGGATTAAGCACATATATCCTATCAACTACCCATTTCATCCCTGGATGCCAATAGATTGATTCAAGCATACCAATGATTGCCGATGGAGTAGGTACATCATAGGACACTCTTTCCACTTTCATCTCTGGCCTAGTGAAGCATCCATATGGTCCATAGAATTCGACTAAAACCATTCCTCCTCTCCCTTTAGTTAAAACGATACATCCAATTTAATCGTATCGCAAGGAAAAACAACTCGCGTTTTATAAAATAGTCTACTTATTACTGTTAAATAACAGAAATTATATGAAAGCCAATACAGCCCATTCATTCAAATAATCATACAGAACTGAAATATAGCATGACCTTCAATTCCAGTATTATCGTTTCATTATTATGCAAAGACTGCATCGCCTTGTTGTATCAAGCTTTCTGAAAGTCCTGTTGAAGGGTTGTAATATCGATCATCAACAAGCACACCGAACCCGGGACTTATCTGAATCATCGCTCTCTGGTTTCTTAATTCCTGGTATCTTTGAGGGTATACGCTTACGCAGTGTAAAGCTACCTGAGGCCATCCTTGTGCAGGAAACACCCCTCTTTGAAACTGGTCTATCATGGATTTTCCTATCGCATCATCTGCCACAAGAACAGAACAGGTATCGCTTTCAATCATTTTAAAATTATCATTAAGCCACTCAAAATCCATGGCTTTGTTTTCATTCAGAATACCATGCTTATCAAGCTCATCCTCAAGATCGTAATATGCGTTGAAGTATCTTGTGATTACATCGGCGGTGCATAAAATTTGATCTCCAAGGCAGAGCTCCTTTAGAATACAGATCTTTCTTTGCACTTCAGGCTGAGGAATCTTGCCTGATTCAAGGCTGATAACCCTGACTGTAGACTCAGATGCTTTTCTCTTTCCTTCCCTGTTGCATCGCCCTGCTGCCTGTATGATGGAATCCAGTCCATTGATCTCCCTGAAGACACATGGAAAATCAAGATCGACACCTGCTTCAACGAGGCTTGTTGCAATCACTCTGCATGTCTTTCCTGCAGATAGCAGGCTCTTGATACTCTCCAGAATTCGCTTTCTATGAGATGGGGTTAAATTAGTTGTAAGATAAATCCTTCCCTCTTCAGGCAAAAGCTTGAACAATGCTGCTGCAGAAGCCTTTGTATTTACAATTATAAGTACTTCGCTTTCTAAGCAAGCCAACGCAGCTGCATCCACAAAGGATAGCGGATTCTTGAGCACCTTAATCTCTGTTCTTTCAAACGCATCCCATTGTGCTTGTTTATAAGGCACGATATCAATGGCAGTTTCATTACTGAAAAATTGATCGAGGGCGGGCTGAGTGGCAGAGCAATAGACACACGTCACTCCATATGATTGCACAAGCTCATTCAAAGCAGCCATGCACGGTTTCAGGACATGAATAGGCAAAGTCTGGACTTCATCCAGTATCACCACGCTGCATGCAATATTATGGAGCTTACGGCATTTTCCTGGCCTATTAGAGTACAAGCTCTCAAAGAACTGCTCGCTAGTTGTGACAATGATTGGAGCATCCCAGTTCTCCGTTGATAGTTTAAGACGCTGTCCTAGAGAACCATCCTCGTAATCCCCTTCAAAATCAACACAGCTATGATGCTCAAGAACATTGCGTTCTCCAACTATCTGTCTGAAGGCCTTTGCAGTCTGCTCGATGATGCTTGTATAAGGAACTACATAAATGATACGTCTAAGTTCAGGATTTCTTTTAATATGCTCAGCTGCATAAGCAAGAGAAGCAAAGGTCTTTCCACCACCAGTGGGAAGCGCTAGCTTATAAAAGCCGGGCTTTCCTTTCCCAGCCTCAATGCTGAATCTGAGAAACTCATTGCGTAAGCGCTTGATAACATCACTTGAACTTACAGCTAAATAGGTTCTTGCCTTTCTTTCAATATCATCAATGATTGATTCCAAGGAATCAAATCCTATTTCTCTTTGATAACCCTGTGAAAATGTCTCAGTGTCTAGGTAATCAGCGTCAACCAAGCAAGAGAAGAGCATTCTTGTACGAAATTGAGCTTCAGTATAATTCATTTTAGGAAGCTCATAAGGGATTATCGGTTTACCTAGCAATTGAAGATACTGGCTGCACTCGTTCTCTCTAGACTTCCATTTGCTCATTCTTGAGCAGAAAGTGCTGGATTCTGCATCATACTTAGTCCCGAAATCCAGCAAGCCAGAATGATGGCCTGCGATGCACATAGCCTCTATTATTTGCCTGTTCTTGTACAAGAGGAAAGCACCTGCACTAGAATGATCAACTGGGCCGCATTCTCCCCTTACTCTTTTCTGGAATTCAGACGAGAATTTTCCTAAATCATGAAACTCTCCAACCTGGTAGGCTTGCTTACTCCAGCCAAAAACATCTGCATAACCAGAGCAAAGCAATGCTGTGTTCTGTAGATGCTCCTCAATAGACTGGGTTTTGTTGTCTATGGTTCGTGTATGGGCTACAAACACTTTCTCTCCTTCTGGTGTCCATTGCGCAAAGTAACAAACTATAGTTATGATGTTACACTGCAAGCTAAAGAAAAGCAAAGTTTTTTACATAGCAACTAAAACAGGGATTGTAATAACTTAGCAAACAAACAAAGTCTCAAAGATTAGATTTGGGGTTTTCAAGAGGCATTTATGCATGAACCCAACAGCAAGCTTCGCTGCTTTGCTTGCAGAGTTAATTACATACATGAACATCCAGATATGAATCTTATCAAGCAAACAACCCCTATTCAGAATCTTAAGACCATGATATTCCTTACCATTCTGACAAGGAACAGGCCATCAAGGGCTGTCTACTCCTTCTCACACTTGAGAATCTTCATAAACTCCTCGCCGGTGATGGTCTCCTTTTCCAAGAGGAATGCGGCTGCCCTGTGGAGACGCTCCTCATTGGTCTTGAGGATGCCAAGGGCCTTTTCGTACTGGGCCTTGATGATCTTGACCACCTCTCTGTCTATTAGGGCAGCTGTCTCTGAGCTGCAGCCAAGGCTAGCTTCTCCTCCAAGATAGGGGTTGGAGACCGTCTCCAAGGCAGTCATGCCAAAGACATCGCTCATTCCCAGCCTAGTGACCATGGAACGGGCAAGCTTGGTAGCCTGCTCAATGTCGTTGCTGGCTCCACTGGTTATGGAGCCGAAGACCAGCTCCTCTGCAGCTCTTCCACCTGTGAAAGTGGCTATCTTGTTGAGAATCTCGTTCTTGCTCAAAAGAGAGTTATCTTCCTGGTTGACCTGCATGGTGTATCCCAGGGCCCCGCTGGTGCGTGGGACAATGGTTATCTTCTGCACCGGTGCGCTTTCTGACTGGCAGGCAGCCACCAAGGCATGGCCGATCTCATGATAAGCCACTATCTTCTTCTCCTGCTTCGGAATCACTGCATTCTTTCTCTGGTATCCTGCAATTACAGTCTCCACCGATTCCATCAGGTCTTCCTGGCTCACCTTTTCACGATTCAGCCTGACAGCCCTCAGGGCAGCCTCGTTTATTATGTTCGCTAGATCTGCACCGCTGGCTCCGCTTGTGGCCCTGGCTATGTCCTTGAGGTTGATGTTCTCCTCCATCCTGACATCCTTGGCATGAACAGCCAGTATGGCAGTCCTGCCCTCAAGATCAGGAAGCTCGACAGGAATGCGCCTGTCAAAGCGGCCTGGGCGAAGAAGAGCTGGATCCAGGGAATCCGGGCGGTTTGTTGCAGCAAGGATGACCACTCCCTTCTTGGTATCAAAGCCATCCATCTCTGTGAGAAGCTGGTTGAGCGTCTGCTCGCGCTCATCGTTGCCGCCCATGAATCCACCGTCACGCTTCTTGCCGATGGTGTCTATCTCATCTATGAAGACAATGCATGGAGCCTTCTCGGTTGCCTGCTTGAAAAGATCCCTGACCTTGGCCGCGCCCATGCCCACGAACATCTCCACGAACTCTGATCCGCTTATGGAGAAGAAGGGCACCTTGGCTTCGCCGGCAACAGCCTTGGCAAGCAGGGTCTTTCCTGTTCCAGGAGGTCCGACCAGAAGGGCTCCCTTTGGAAGGATTGCGCCGATTTCTGCATATCGCTCTGGGTTGTGCAGGAAATCAACGATCTCCATAAGGGCTTCCTTGGCTTCATCCGCACCGGCTACATCATCGAAGGTCTTGCCTGTCTGGGCTTCAACATAGACCTTGGCATTGGCCTTGCCGAAGGTCATCGCATTGGCTCCCAGCCCTGCGCCATTGGTCCTGTTGTAGACAAGCTTCCCCAAGAAGGAGAAGAGCATGATCGGCAATATCCAGGAGATCAGGAAGGCCAGCAGCGGAGACTGCTCTGTCTGGATCTCATTGGAGAAGGCGACATTGGCGCTCTTAAGCCGCTCAACAAGGTTGGAGTCTGGCCAAATTCCGGTCTTGTAGTACTCCAGCGGAGCATCCTTGGATCTCTGCACGGTATAGACTATCTTATCGGAGTCCATCTGGACGGCCTTGACAACACCGCTGTCAAGGTCAAGGAGAAACCTGTCATAGGTTGTCTGCTGTACGCTTTGGGTGAATATCAGTGGAAAGACGAATGTATTGAGTAGAACAATTGCTACGAATGCCAATGCAGCATAATACAGCAACGGCTTCTTGTTTGGGGTCTTGATGTCCATTTATGGCCTCCTGGTGAAAAGATAACATATAAATTCTTCGGAGGAAACATTATTACGCCATCATCGACGCAAGTTGCCCATCTCGTGGGAAAAGGCAATCATTGCAAGAAGCTGCTCGTCAATCTCGTCAGGAGAGCTGATTATTAT
>JAQVSP010000117.1 GCA_028700425.1 Sphaerochaetaceae bacterium
AGGAGCTCAATGGCTTCAATGGTCCTGTTTTCAGTATCGGGGGCATGATGAGCATCGCTAAGCAAAAGCACTCTGAATCTGCCCTCTTCATTGAACCTTAGCTCTTGCTTCTTGCTCCTGGATTCCTTGCCCCTCCTAGTACCTGATCTCTGATGCCTTTAGCATCTGGTCAAAGAGCCTTCTGGAAGCCTTGAGTGAAAGCCTGACAAGCGGATCGGATACAAAGGCCTGGAAAAGCTTTTGCTCATCGCCCTCCCACATTGCATCCAGAACCAGGCTCTGCTCATCGCTTACGCTTCTTATCATATGCTGCAGCGCCTCTGAAGGCAGGGCTGCAGATAGAGGGGATATGCCGCTTGAAGAGATCAGGGCATTGGTCTCTGCAATGGCTCCTTGTGCAAGGTAGGGAGCCTGGCCATGATTGGGGAAGTTTATGTTGGTCACAAGGCTGCTGCCTCCCAAAAGAGCATTCATTATGGCTACTCCTTCCTCATCAGAGCGGCCCTTGTTCAGCTCAGAGTCTGTGAACTTGAGGTCCTTCTTTCTTGCAGCCTCTCTTATTCGCCATTGATAAGGCGTACGGGTTATTCCATAGCTGGCGATATTATCCTCGCTGGTGAGAAAGAAGGGCACGAATTCACATAGATGCCTGTCGCCTGCGGCTCCAATGGCTTCGAAGTCCCGCAGGAAGGCCATAGCAACAAGACGGTCGCATTCAAACCACTTCTCGCTCTTTTTTCTTTCTTCAGCGATAGCTGAATGATCCTCAAGGAAGAAAGGATCTCTTGCATGCTCCTTAAGCCTTGGCATAAGGTCGATTCCGTTCCAGCTGGCCTTGGCTGCGAAGGTGAAATGGTTGATCCCGGTTATATCCAGATGGATGTCCTTTCTCTCTATAGAAGGAGCATTGAACCACTTCTCAGCAAGGCCTGCAATAAACCGCTGTGTTCCGAACACCTCATGGCAGCACCCAAATGCCTTGATTGATCCAAAGGCCCTATATAGGGCGGCTGTGCACAGCGTCATGGGATTGGTGTAGTTGACTACCCATGCATCTGGACAGTGCTTCTCAATCTGCCTGGCAAAGTCGAAGAATAGGGGAAGAGCCCTTCTGGCCCTCATTATTCCCCCAGGTCCGGTGGTGTCGCCTACAGTCTGAAGTATCCCATATTGCTCAGGCAGGACAAGATCCCCATAGCGGCATTCCGTGAGTCCTGGCTCTATGGAGATGATGACAAAGCACGCCCCATCGAGGGCCTTTCCAAGATCGGCCTGTGCCCTGCAGGAAATGCGGTCCTGGCGTCCTGCAAGGGTGAAGATGCGCCTTGCCACCTCAGCATTGTTCAGGCTGGCCTCTTGGTCTATGTCGTATAGATTCAGCTCGCCCTCAAAGCCTTCATCCAAGGCGAGATCTCTCATGAAGGTTATCGCCCAGTTGCGGCTGCCTCCTCCGATTATGGTTATCTTTCTCATGGTGCCTCCATTATGCAGGCTTTGTTGGCAAAAGTCAGCCTCGCAGGAACTGCGAGGCTGATGATTGATGTGTTCAGAAGCTCATCACTTCTTGTTGGCATCGTACCAGGCGGCGCTCGTCAAGGACCTCGTTGAGGTGGTTCTCGACCAGCCTCTGCCAGGATTCATCCCAGACCTTGTCAAACTGGCAGGCTAGGGCGTTCAAGACCTTGAATGCAAGCTCGCAGATCAAGGACTGGAGAAGCGGTACGTACTGGCCTGATGGAAGTGCAGACTCGATCTTGAGAGTGTCATAGTACCCAGCTGGGTCCTTGTTGATTCTGTACTTCTCATCGAAGAATGCTCTTGGAACATTTGGATTCTTGACAACGCTCTGGGCAACGGAGCCCTTCTGGCCCCAGTTGAGTGAGGTATAGAGCATGTTGAGGTCGCTGGTGTCTGGCGAGTAGCCTTGCGTTGACTCCATTCCACCTGTTGACGGCGTAGAAGAGAGGGAGCGTGAGCATAGCGGCCTTTGACAGAGGAAGGGCTCAATTTCTTGTCATATACATTGGCCATCAGAAAAGTCCCTCCTCTCCAACAATGGAGAGGCATATAATGAAGAGGACGATATTCTTCAAGACGAGGGCGCTGTCTGGCTTAAGAGCAGTATTCATAGCCACAGCGTATTTTCAGGCGAAGGCCTTACGCCTGGGCAGATGAGGGATGCCTGCGTGCATCACGACAATGGTTTTCTGGCTGTGACCGGCCATGACATATATACGGACACGCGAAAGCTCACTGATGACAGGCTCACCATGATCCAGGGCCTTGAGCTCTGGGCAAACGCTGCAAGCGATCGTGACATCCATGTTCATTTTCTATGGGCTGACCTTGATGCCTGCAAAAGTGACTATACCAGGAAAAGATGCTCAAACTCCTATCATTGGAGTATGCAACATTTCATGAGAACAGGTTATAATCATGCTCATAGCCACATAACATGCGGCATGTAGAAGCATAGATGGAGAATAGATGACAACAGAAGAGCTTGCCAAGATAATCGGTGTGTCCCGAGTTACTGTCTCAAAGGTCATTAACAACGCTGGCGGTGTATCCAGTGCAACCGAGGAAAAGGTCCGCAAATACATTGACAAGTATAACTTCGTGCCCAACAGCAGGGCTCGAAGCCTTGTAGGAAAGCAGGAGCAGATCCTTGGCCTTTTCTCTGGCTACTCAGATTCCAATTCTGGAGCTGGAAGCAGCATCACAAGCCACTTTGCCACAGAGATGATCAATCTTGTCGTAAGCGAGGCTCAGAAGTGTGATTACAAGACACTTGTATATCTGACTAACAAGGAAGGGGATATCAAGTCCATAGAGCGCATTCTGTCCAGCTGCATGGTAAGAGGGGCAATACTTCTTGGCTATAGCACCGGCAGCCAGGAGATCAAGGACCTTGCCGAGCATGGATATCCCCTTGTCCTGGTGAACCAGGAGCGAGACTCCTACAGGGAGAATGTGGCTGTCGTCAACATGGATGACCAGGCATCAGCCTTCTTTGCCATAGCGAAGATGGTTCAGAATGGGCATAGAAACATCCTTTATCTAGGCTGTGACAGGCCCCGTCTTCCAGCCCTGCATAGGCATGAGGGCGTGGCATCCGCCCTAGTCAAGTTCCGCAGCCAGATAGACAGGCTTACAGAGATAGACTGCGATTTCAGCGAGGAGAAGGCCTATGCTGCCATAATGCGGGCCTATAGCCAGGAGGGCGAGAAGCCCACAGGCATCTTCGCAGCCAATGACATCATGGCCATAGGAGCAATGAATGCTCTCAAGGAGCTTGGCCTAAGGATTCCAGAGGATGTTTCAATCATCGGTTTCGATGACATCTCCATATCACGGTACCTGTCGCCAAAGCTCACCACCATGCGCTGTGACTTCAGAAGCATAGCAAGTTCCTGCGTCCGGTCCTTGATAAGCCTCATTGATGGGCTTGATGCACCAAGAAGAACTGAGCTGCCAGTCGAGTTCATTGAGCGCGAGACGCTTGGTCCCGCAAGATCCCATCTTCTTTGAGAATCCTGCAAGAAGGCAGATCCAGGTCGATCATTGAGAATAAAAAGAGACAGCCACCCTTTAGGGGGCTGTCAGCTTGGCATCTTAGCCTAGTATGGTCTTGAGATCCTCCTCTGGAGTGCTTATTGGCCTTATGCTGTATTGCTCCTGAAGCAGCTGCAGCACCATCGGCGATATGAAGGCTGGCAGTGATGGGCCTAGGAAGATGTTCTTGACCCCAAGGTACAGAAGGGTCAGCAGTATGCATACCGCCTTCTGCTCGTACCAGGAAAGCACCATGGACAGAGGCAGGTCGTTGACTGTGCAGCCAAAGGCATTGGCCAAGGCCAGGGCGACTGTTATGGCGCCATAGGCATCATTGCACTGTCCCATGTCCAGGATCCGAGGAATTCCCTCTATGGTTCCAAGGTCTAGGTCGTTGAAGCGGTACTTGCCGCAAGCCAGGGTGAGAATGATGCTGTCCTTCGGGGCCTGCTTTACAAAGCTGGTGTAGTAGTTTCTGCCTGGCCTTGCTCCATCGCAGCCCGCAACCAGGAAGAAATGCTTGATGGAGCCCTTCTTTACAAGCTCGACGATGGCAGAAGCCTGAGAGAGTATGGCCTTGTGTCCAAAGCCGGTTGTCACGCTGCTTCCTCCATTGATACCTGTCATTGGATGGGCGCTCTCATAGCCTCCAAGCTCAAGAGCCTTGTTGATGACAGCTGTAAAGTCCTTGTCTGAGCCTATATGCACAATGTCAGGGAAGGACACCACCTCTGTGGTGAAGACCCTGTCCTTGTAGCTATCCCTTGGAGGCATAAGGCAGTTGGTGGTGAAAAGGATAGGGGCAGGGATGGCATCGAACTCTCTTTGCTGAGACTGCCACGCTGTTCCGAAGTTGCCCTTCAGATGCTTGAACTTTCTCAGCTCAGGATATCCATGGGCTGGGAGCATCTCTCCGTGAGTATAGATGTTTATGCCCTTGCCTTCGGCTTGCTGCAAAAGAAGCTTAAGATCCCAAAGATCGTGGCCGGTGACTACAATGAAGGGGCCTTTCTCGATGGTGAGGGGGACTGTCTGAGGGCTTGGATCGCCAAAGGTCTTGGTATTGGCCTTGTCCAGCAGCTCCATGCACCTGAGATTGACCTTGCCAGTCTCCAGCACAACCTGAAGAAGCTCATCGCTGCCGGCCTTTGAGCCGATGGCCCTGAGAGCCTTGATGAAGAAGGCATCCACCTCATCATCAGTGTACCCTAGCACAGCTGCATGATAAGCATAGGCTGCCATGCCCTTGATGCCAAAGAGTATGAGCGACTTGAGGGATCTTGTATCCTCATCGTCTGACCACAGTGTGCTCATGTCCATCTCAGAGGCGTTGCAGCAAGGCTTTGAGGCCCCCTTTACTTCGTCTATTACACGCTGTATCGACTGATCGTCGAAGTTGACATTCGTGATGGTCGTGAACAAGGCCTTTCTCACAAGGCTCTTGACCTTGGTATCAGGGATCACCACGATCTTGGCCAGCCCAACCAAGGAGCCTGTAAGCTTATCCTGAAGATTCGCTGTATCAGACTTCTTGCCGCAGACCCCGCTTTTGCCCATGCAGCCTTTGCCCATGGAAGTCTGCTCACACTGGAAGCAGAACATTTGGTTTGTCATGACTTGTCTCCTTTTTAGTCTCTATTTACAATCCTGCCCTCAGCGCTTATGGTAAGCACCTGAAGGTCAAGAAGCCTCCCGCTTTTCTGCACAGCCCTTCTTGCCGCATTCTCCAGGCCCCCGCAGCAGGGAACCTCCATGCGGGCCACTGTAATGCTTCTTATGTCATTGGCCTGGATTATCATGGCAAGCTTCTCGCTGTAGTCCACATCATCAAGCTTTGGGCAGCCAATCAAGGTGATGCGGCCCTTTATGAAGTCCTTGTGGAAGTCTCCATAGGCATAGGCAGCGCAGTCTGCGCTGACAAGAAGGTCGGCCTGGTTGAAGAAGTCCGCCTTGACTGGAACCAGATTGATCTGCACAGGCCATTG
>JAQVSP010000118.1 GCA_028700425.1 Sphaerochaetaceae bacterium
TGAGAAGGCCTATCAGGCGATAGATGACCGCCTTCTCCCGAGGGCTGGAAATCTTGCCTGAGAGCTCGGGGTCCAGGCTGGCATAGGTGAACGGAAGCTTGGCTATCTTCTCAAGGTCTGCATATCCAACGCCGAAGTTGTCACACAAGAAGCTCACGCCACGGGCCTTGAGGCTCTTGATTGTATGCTCAATGACAGGAGACAGGGTTGCCATGGTCTCGGTTATAGCAAGCACCAGGCGAGATGAATCAGCCTTTGTCCTATCCAGCAGATCCTCTATCTCACCGGCAAGATTGACCTTCAGGCAGTCTGACAGCGGTATTTTCACGATTATCGACTTGTATGGAAAGCTGCCCTGGCTGAGGAGGACAGCGACTTTCTCAAGCAGGATGGCGCTCAGTGCGCTGGAAAACCCTGAGGAGCTTGCCGTTTCAAGAATCTCCCTCTCTTCATGGCCCTCAAGGCCATCTATGGCCACTATGGCATTGGCATAGCTGTATGCCTTGTCTTCAACGCTGTAGCACGGCTCCAGGAGAATCTTGACAGACTTATCCGCTATGCTGTCCTTAATGGCCTTCTCCATTATCTGGCGCTGCACAACCTCGTCAATGATCTGAACGGGGATGTTCATGACCTGCTCCTCCTTGCTCATCTTGCACTTCTTTATGGAGTGCTCAAGAGCAGAGACAAGAAATTCGACATCATCGAACTTGTCCATATGGGTGAAGCAGAACCCTTGAAGCACAGCGCTGCGCGAAGAGCCATTGATCAAGACGCTTTGGTGGAGCAGGCCCGAGTACTCCTTTATGAGATCCTGGGCAGGATGCTGGCTTCGAATGACAATCATGAAGCTGTCTCCTGTGTAGCGGAAAACCAGGTTGCGCCTGTCATGGGCCATGAGGATCTTGGCTATTGAGCGTATAAGCTCGTTTCCGGCATTCTCGCCAAAGGCCTTGTTCAACACATGAGTATGTCGAATATCCATGTATATGATTGGGTAATAGCGCCTATCCTCAAGAGCTTCCCTTAATAAGGTGTTGAAGGAACTGCGAAAGAAAGCATGAGTGAGGGCATCACGGCTGTTCTGAGGGTTCTGAAGCTCAATGTAGACCGAGAATGTGGCAAGGACGATGGCGGCTCCAGAAAACAGAATTTCCGGCAAGACAATCTGCATCGATAGAAGGCCGATGATCACCAGTGCCTGAAATGAGATGTCAGGCACCCTCATGGCGCCGATTCTGCCTCTTGAGTTGAAGGATAAGGCCCAGGCGGCTGCCAGATTGACCAAGAGAGCTGAAAGCAGGACATAATATCCAATGCCATGCAGGTATTGCATGCTTGCATCAAAGTAGAAGTACCAGTGGGTAAATGGATTCAGGATTATTGTCAGAAGAAGGAAGCTGTTCACCCAGCCTAGAGCCCTCAAGAAGCCTCGAGGTTTCTTGATTCCTGCGCATAGCTTGATGTAGCTCATGAAGCATACCGCCATGAGATACTGGGTGAAGAAGAACACCTCGCTTGTCAGCTCATTGGCCCATAGGGGCACCTTGTCGGGATAGGAGATGAAGATTGAGCCTAGAATGTTGCTTGCTAAATCGATGAAGGCAACTATCGTATAGTTGTTGAACCGAATGCTCTTTCGGCTTGAGAATGTCCTGTTGAGATGGGAATGAAGCATTATTAAGGCCAGGTAGAGCAGTGAAGCGACTTCAAACCAGATGTTAAACTTCATCGGCAGGCCTCCTGGCATCAAGATAATGAAGGAATCTCGAGGGTTCCAGTGGAGAAGCGAAGTAGAAGCCCTGCATATAGCGCACTCCAGTGGCCTTGGCCATGGCAACCATATCCGCTGACTCTATGCCCTCTGCGACTGCATCCAGTCCCAGGTCCTCAAAAGCTCCAACCATCTTGCTCATTATGAGCTCCCGGTCCAGGCTGGTGCCGAGATTTACGACAGACCTGTCAAGCTTCACCAATGAGAAAGGAAGGCGCAGCACACTGTCCATGTTGGCATACTCAGTGCCAAAATCATCGATTGCAAGACGGAATCCCAGCTGCGACAGGTTCCGGAGATTGTCTGGCAAGGCCTCCTCCAGCATTGCCATGGTCTCGGTGATCTCAAGAACGATCCTGCTTGGGTCTATCTTATAGCTGCGCAATATGAAAAGAAGATTCTTTCCATAGCTGGGATTCATGCAATCAGCCACAGAGAGGTTCAGGGAAATCCACTTAAGGTCAAGCTTGCTCTTGGCAAGGAATATGCACACATTCCTCGCCATCTGAAGGCCAAGCTTGCCGATGAGTCCTGTCTCCTCTGCCACAGGAATGAACTCATTGGGCTGGATTATGCCCATCATGGAATCCTCAATCCTGGCAAGAGCCTCAGCAGCCACTACCTTCCCTGTGCTTGTGTCTATGACAGGCTGGAAGTAGGCTTCTATGGCATCGCTGTCAAGGGCGCTGCGAAGAGCCCTCTCAATCTCGCGGCTCTTATGGCTTTTAGCGACCATGAAGTCACTTACATGCTCGATGACATTCACAGGCCTGTCCTTCATCGCCTTTATGGCCAGCTCCAGCGTCCTTGCCAGTGATTCGCTGGAGCTTTCCTTGTCCATGGCTGTAAAGGTGAAGAGCTTCAGCTGCAGGCGAATTGAAGCAAATCCCAGGTTGAAATCCCTTTCAAGGGCGTCATAAAGCTTTACCTTGGCAGTGTCCAGTGACCTGACATCTGGAACAAGAAGAAGGAAGGAATCCCCTGAGTACCTGAAAAGGAGAGCCTTAGGGCAAAGGCTTTCCAGCAAGCTGGCAACCTTCATCAGGAGAATGTTGCCATTTTCCTCTCCAAAGCTCTTGTTGAACATGCTCATGCCATAGATATCGACATAAAGCAAGGGCATGGACCTCTTGGCGCTGATCAAGTCCTGGGTGAAGCGCGACAGGCGCTCCCTTGAATAGGCCTTTGTCAGGAAATCCTGTTCATTGCCAGGATTCTGGATGTCCAGAAAGAGCAGCATCGTACCCATTGTGAAGGCAAAGCCTGTCAGCAGCATGTCTGGATAAAAGCGCTGTATGGCCAGGCTGGCAAGGACCATTGCAGACAGGGTTGGAACCATAAGGAACTGAAGCTGTCCAAGCCTCTTGTGGTTCCATATGCACAGCAGTGAATCAAGGGCCAGCGAAAGACATAGCAGGACTGTGTACAAGCCGTAGCTGTATCCTTTGTGATACACGAGATCCTCGTCGAAGTAGAAAAGCCAATTGGTGAAGCTGTTTGCTGCAATCATCAGGATCAGCACAACAGCCAGTATCAAATGGACCAGGATGAAGGACATGCTGCTCTTGTTCCAGAGGCCGCAAATCATCAGCACGTAGTTGGTGAGGAAGAACAGCGTCAGGTACTGAAGCATGAATTGAAGCTCGAAGATGG
Source organism: Sphaerochaetaceae bacterium (assembly GCA_028700425.1). Lineage (GTDB taxonomy): Bacteria > Spirochaetota > Spirochaetia > Sphaerochaetales > Sphaerochaetaceae > JAQVSP01. The sequence goes on from JAQVSP010000118.1 coordinate 3,428, forward strand.
CGTTGTTCATCCAAGGCGGGATCTGCTGAGCATGCTTGATGGCATAGCAGCAAATGAGCTTGAAGGCGATGGAAGCCCAGGCAAGGGTTATGAAGATCCCGAAGTGCGTGTTCTTCTTGTCGGGGAACTTCCGTGAGCCGAAATACTTCACGCAAATGAAACTCAGGAAGGCAAAGGCTGTAAGCTCAAATGACAGATTATATTGCATTTGCCCTTCTCCTTGATTGCGGTCTTTATGATTCTATCTTAAAAAACTGCAGTTACACAAGCAAGAAAACTGCATATTTGTTGCATAATTAAGCAGGGATGCTGCATTCTTGTTGTCAAGATGCATCATCCCCGCCAAAATGGTGAATATCGTTGCAGCCCTATCGGTCATCAGACTTCATGCCAGGCAAAGCCCAGCAGCCGAGAGAGGATCCTAAGCTCCTCAACCTTGTCCCCTGAACCCATGCCGTAGTGCTGCGTCACCCCCATTTTCAGAAGGTTCTCGAAGAGCTGGGCATTGCTCTCGCCCTTGGCTCGGAACAAGCCGTGGGAGTATGTGGCAAGGAAGTGCTTGCAGGGCATGCTCTCGATAAGATGAGCTGCCATGACAAAGCCGTCTGAATGCTGGGATACATGAACCATGGTCTTCTCGCCAGGGCTGAAGACATGCCAGGCAAAGGGGGCTCCAGCATGCTTCCACTTGGTCTTTGCAAAGCGTACATCGCGAGCGATCTTGGTGCTTCCGCCCTCCTCTCTGTAATCGTTGGGGCCTGCATGGCCTGCTGCAAAGCTGTCATTGGGCAGGTCTATGTGGAAAGGCTCTATGAAGTTGGGTCTCTCGCATCCGACAAGCTTGAGCATGTAGGTGGCCAGCCCTCCTCCCAGATCGCCTTCCGGGACGATGAGTGTCTTTACCTCATCGCTGGTGGGCCAGAAGCCAGGCCTGAGCCCCACTTCCCTGAAGAGCACGGTATCTATGTCATTGAGAGCCAGAAGGTCCAGGTCGTAGTCCTTGGCCAGGGCTTCCATGGCCATGGAGGCCTGCACAGATGCAAAGAGCTTGGTGTCATCAACGTCATCAAGCTTCTCATGCTGGTCGCAGAGGTTCTTCATGACAGCTCTCACATCCTCATCCTTGATGGTCTTGATCTTGGCTGTCAGCTCGCTTATGGAAAGGAAGCGGAGCTCTGGGCCTACCTTGAAGAACATGTCATAGGGGTTTACATAGGTTGACCACATAGCTTCATTGTAGCAGGCAAGAAGACCTACAGTGCTGTGCCGAAGCAGGGCTCTTGCCTTGGCTGCAGAGCCAAAGATCCTGGCGCGATCTAGAATCTGCTCCCAGGTTCCAGCCATGGTCTCGAACATCGGCCTTTGGAACCTTGCATTGTCTCCGCTGGCCTCAAGCATTCCAACAAGCCCGCCATAGCAAAGATACTTGGTGAACTCATCATCATCGCTGGTATCTCCAAGCTCGATGGATGGGGCTATGCAATGTGAGAACAGTATTGGAATCTGCGGCATGTCCCTGAGAAACCTGATCCATGCAAAGTCCTCAGCCCATGACATGTAGAATGCAAGAACGTAATCCACATCAGCTTGAACAAAGGCATCGATTGCCTTGATGACCTCTTCTCTTGTGCAGACGATGCCAGGAAAAGTGACATCAGCAAACTGCTGGCAGGAAGCAAGCTTTGCCTCTGCATCCAGGCTCTTCCTGTGCAGATATGATCCATGGGGCGTGTCTGACCCAAGCGGCCTGAAGCGCTCTGCGCCTATCATGAGCAGGCCCATCTTCTGCTTTCTATCAATATCGACCATAATAGCCTCCTATAGCTGCCCCTATTTTCCTGCACTAAAAACTTATTGTCAAGATTTCATACAAAAATGACAAGTTCTTTTCATCTTATTGAAGCCTCCTCCTTTCTTCAGCAAGGCAGCAGACCATGGCACGGCTTTTCCTTCAGGGCTTCTATTGGCACCCATGATCGGCTTATAGGCAAGC
>JAQVSP010000022.1 GCA_028700425.1 Sphaerochaetaceae bacterium
CAGTTATAGTCAGAGGCGACAATCTGAGCAGTCTCGCTGTCGATCGGCTGGTTGATGGTTGCCTGCATGCCATTGGCCATCAGCTTGCCAATGATGACATTGACAGGAAGATTCATCTTCTTGGCAAGGTCACCCGGAGTGACTGAGTCAAGTATCTCTATCTGCCTGGGAACAGCAGCGGCCTGAGCCTCAAGCTTCTTGGCCTTGCTGTACTCGAAGTCTAGCTCTTCATCACGAGCAAAGCGGTTGTCCTTGTCCTTGTTCTTGTTGCCTACAGTCCTATTGCGGTTCTTTCCTGCAGAAATAGAATCGGACTCAGCAGGTCTTCTTCCTGCCATTGGGCCACCTTGCATGCCAGGCCTTCCGCCCTGGAAATGGGGCCTGAAGCCACCTTGCTGAGGATTGAAGGGCCTTGGACCGCCCTGCCCAAATGGAGGTCTTGGACCATTGGGATTGTATGGCCTTGGAGAGTACGGCCTAGGACCGTTGGGATTGTAAGGCGGTCTTGGACCATTTGATGGATAGCTTGGCCTATAGCCACCCTGGCCTTGATAGCCAGATCTGTAGCCGCCTTGGCCCTGATAGCCGCCGCCTTGGCCCTGATAGCCCTGGCCCTGATAGCCGCTGCCTTGGCCTTGATAGCCTCCGCCCTGGCCTTGATAGCCCTGGCCTCTATAGCCGCCTTGGCTTCTCTCACCATTGTTATAAGGTCTTCCAGCGACTGTTCCGCTCCTTCTTGCTCCGCTTGAGGAGGACGGTGTTCTCTCACCTCCTATTGGCGGAAGAGGCGGCAGATCTGTTCCCTTTATGATCTTAGGTCCATTGATTATGTTGTCAGAGCCGTATTTCACATTAGGTCTTGTAACCAGCTTTGATGCCGGTCTTGAAGCAGGAGCGGCAGCTGGCTTTGGCTGCACTGTTGCAGCAGGCCCTTGGGCAGCAGGAGCTGGCTTATCAGGCTCGGGAGCCCTTGGTGCAAGACTTTCCCTTGCTGGCTCTTGCGCCTTCGGCTTCTCTGGCTCAGCCTTTGTCTGTGCGCTTGTCACAGGTGTGGTCGTGATGGTCAGCCTATTGCCGACCACAGCCTTGCGAATGATGACCTTCTTCTTTACTGGGACCGCGCTTGCTGTCTCAGCCTTCACTGGCTCTTCAGAGGCTGATTTTGCTGTCTGATATGCCGGTTTCTTTATCAAGGTCACTTTTGGTTTGTTTTCTTCTGCCATTAAGGAACTGCTCTCCTATAAACTAATTAAATGCTAGAGGTGTATGACAAGAGGGGCACTCTGTCATATCCTCGGTAACCTGCGCCCCGCAAGTAGGGCACGAATAGACGACTTCCTGATCCTCTTCATCCGCAAATTCAACATGGGACTCGATGAAGGCATCGATATAGTCGCGATCTTCCTTGGACAGCTCATCGAACTGGGACTTCTCCTCATCCGAGAGCTCCATATACTCCTCGACTGTGTATACATCATAGAAGTGAAGCTTCTTGAGTATCTTCTGGTCGATATCCTCGAAATCTGAGAAGCTGACGCCATCAAGCTCCTCTTCAACCTCAGGCTGGATCTCAGGGGCAGCTGGCTCCTGATAAGGAGCTTCCTCAACCTTGGCTGCCTCTGGGGTGAACATGGACTCAGCAACGCTGCGAACCTCGCGGTTGACATCCATGTCAAGGAACTGCGCCTTGGTCTTGGCCTCGACGTTCCAGTCGCAAAGCCTGTTGACAAGGCGGATGTTGATACCGCCCCTTCCAATGGCCCAGGCAAGCTGGTTCTCATCGACCACAGCCACAGCGTGACGCCTATCCTCGTCTAGTATATATACCTCGCTCACCTTGGCTGGGGACAGGGCATTGGCTATGAACTGGGCTGGATTCGGATCCCATTTCAGGATGTCAACCCTCTCGCCATCTAGCTCGCTGATGATTGCCTGAACCCTGACGCCCTTGAGGCCTACACAGGTTCCTACAGCATCAACGTCGTTTCTCTTAGGATAGACGGCAACCTTTGTCTTCATCCCGGCTTCCCTGACTATCTTGATGATCTCAATAGAGGGATTGTCTCCAACCAGCTCAGGCACATTGAGCTCAAGAAGCTTGCGCACGAAGTTCTCATGAACACGTGAGAGCACAACTCTTACGTTGCGGCCCTTCTTGATGTCGTCATCCTGCCTGACCGATTCAACATAGACTCTCACTCGATCGTTCTTCTCGAAGTTGTCAAGCGGGCTCTGGTTCTTGCGAGGAAGTATGCCCTGGGTCCTTCCAAGGTCTATGAAGCAATCGCCATCCTTGGAATTCTGGTAATAGCCGTATATGATCTCGCCTTCCTTCTTCTTGAACTCAGTGTAGATGGCATCCTTCTGGAAATCCCTAAGGCTCTGTGTTGCCCTCTGCTTGCCGCTCTGGATGCTTATCCTGTCAAAGTTCTTAAGGTCAAGAGGTATCCTGAGCTCATCGCCGACCTCTGCATCTGCATCAAGCTCCTGAGCCTCATCAAGAGGGATCTCGGTGACCTCATTGTAGTAGTTCTCTTCCTCTACAACTATCTTCTTGGAATAAAGAGAGACTGTCTCAAGATCATCGGAGAACTCGACAAGAGCATTCTCGTCAGTGCCGAATTTTCTCTTGAAGGTAGCCAGTATCGTCTGCTTAAGGGTATCTACAACCAGTTCAACTGGGATACCCTTCTCATTTGCCATTGTAGTGATAGCTTCCTTTATCTCGGACACTTCTTCATATCCTCCCAATTAATATCCAATCTAGCTTTCTGTATATCATCATAGTCAATGTCCAAGGACTCTGCAATCTGCTGAGCATTCTCATCCACTACCTGCGTCAAGGTCGTGCATGTCTCATTTGAGGCGCAGATGTTTCCAATGACCCATTTGGCCAGGCTTGTAGAATACACCCTGACCCTTGAGCCCTGGAATACCTTGAACTCCCAGACATCCTTGAAGTTCCTGCTCACGCCTGGGGTCGAGACCTCAAGCTCAATGTCCATCCCTGGATTCTCCAGCTCAAGGCGTGGATAAACCAGGTTGTATACATGTGCGCATTCATCTACGCCTACCAGGCCTTCCTTGAGCTTGATGGACATAGTCATCTGCAGCCCATTGTGGGCGCTTGAACGCCTGATATCAACCAGTACCAGTCCCATTGGCTCCAGCAAGGCGGCATAATCCTGGAAGTCCTTGCCTTGTGTAATTGCATTTGTCAGCATCGCATAAAAAAGGGACCGAAGCTCGATCCCTAAATCCTTAGTTAAATCTAGCATAATAGTATCGAAAACCCTCTTCTTATGTCAACTCTAAGCTTAGCTAAAGCGCTACAATCCATGAACTTTCAAGAAAACGCGATGTTTTCCTGAATATTCAAGATTTAGGAAAACTTGCTTTTCTGTTATTATATATACAAAAAAAGTCTTTTTGATACAATCAGTCCTTATCAAGGAGCTTCTTCAGCTCAGTTATCCTTAGCAGTGCATCCAAGGGGCTGAGGCTGTCAGCATCAATGTTCCTAAGTTCCTGTATGGCCAGCTCCTCGGTGACCTTGACGGGATCAATATCCTTCTCCTCAATGAGCGAGCTGGTGAAAAGATCCCCTTGTCCAAGAGCATAATCGGAGAAGTGCTTCTTCTGGAACACTGCTGCCTTTCTTAGTATCGAGGCTGGAAGCCCTGCAAGGCGGGCAACATGAAGCGCATAGGAGGAATCTGAGACTCCTTCCTTGATCTTCCGCAGAAACAGCACATCATTGCCCACCTGGGCGACCTCAAGGGTAAGCAGCCTGAGCGAAGAGGTATCAAGTCCTGTAAGCTCATGGTAATGAGTTGCAAACAGCGTCTTCACCTTCTTTGCCACCAAGAAGTCCATGATTGCATAGGCAAGGCTCATTCCTTCCTGTGTGCTTGTTCCCCTGCCAATCTCATCCATGATCACAAGGCTTTTAGTGGTGCAGGTTCTCACGATGTAGGAAGCCTCCTTCATCTCAACCATGAAGGTGGACTGGCCGCGGGCCAGGTTGTCTGCGCTTCCCACACGACAGAAGACTCGGTCGGTCAAGGGCACCTTGGCGCTTTGGGCTGGCACATAGGAGCCCATGTGGGCAAGGATGACCAGGATGGCTGTCATCCTGAGATAGGTTGACTTGCCTGCCATGTTAGGCCCTGTCATAAGCGTAAAGGGTACGCTCATATCAACATCGTTGGCTACATAGACGCCCTGCTCGCATTGGCTCTCTACAACAGGATGGCGAACTGCCTTGGCCACAAGAGGACCTTCCTGAATAAGCTCTGGCCTGCACCAGGACTTCTCCAGCGCAATGTAGGCCAGGCTGGCCAGGCTGTCTGAATTGGCAAAGAAAAGCCCAAGCTCATCAAGGATGTCACAGGCCTGGCGGGCTTGCTGAACAATCTCATCATAGAGCTCCCTCTCCCTGGCGTTGGCCTGTGCATCTGCCGAAAGGCTCTGCCTCTCGAACTCAATGAGACGCTCTGTGGTATAGCGCTCAGCGCTGACCAAGGTCTGCTTGCGAAGAAATGAAGCGGGAATCCTTGGCACCTGGGTCTTTGGCACTTCCAGAAAATAGCCGATTATCTTGTTGTATCCGAGCTTCATGATGGTTATCCCGGTCTCGGACTTGACCGATTCCAGATATGCATCAAAGACGCTGGAGGAATCCCTGCCTATTGCACGCTTTGAATCAAGATCAGCATCATAGCCATCAAGAATCACCTTGCTGCTTTCGTAAGGACCTGCTACGTCTGGACTTATCGCCCTGTCAATGACGCTCATAAGACTGGAAAGAGCCTCAAAGCTCCTCTGGGTGAACAAGCCCGGCCCTATGGTCCTATAGAAATCCTCGCTCTCTGCGATTATGGAGAAGAAGCATGCAATGGACTGCTTCAAGCCGACAAGGTCGCGAGGCAAGCTGTTGAGCATGCCTATCCTGCTGCTGATTCTCATCACATCCAGGCTGCCTTCCAGCAAGGACCTAAGGCGAGCAAGCTCCTCAGGCCTTTGTACAAGCCAGGCCACCTTGTCTTGCCTCTCATTGATGGCATCCACCCTTCCCAGCGGCATCGACAGCCAGCTGGAGAGCATTCGCTGACCGCCGCTTGTGACTGTTCTGCGGATTGTAGAGAACAAGGAGTATTGAGCAGTATGGTCGCTGAGGCTGTAGAAGAGCTCAAGATTGCGCCTTGCATTCTCATCCAGTCCAAGATACTGGCTTTCTTCAAGGACCTTGTAGCTGAACTCGCGCAGGTCGGAGCTGCACCTTGTCTCCTCCAGGTATCTCATCAAGGCGCCGGCAGCGCCTAGGCACTTGTTCTTAGCATCTATGCCAAAGGCATCAAGGTCAACGGTTCCTGCATGCCTGCACAATAGCTTATAGCCGCCTGCAAGGGAGAAATGAAAGCCTGGAAGCTTGGTAACCATGGCTCCATTGTCATCAAGAGCAGAGGAGAAAGCCTTGTCAGTATAGTACTCATCAGCATCGACCAGTATCTCTGAAGGCCTGACCTCCTCAAGAAGGCTGCCTATCGACAGCCTGGAATCAAGGCTCTTGAGAAAGAAGTCCCCGGTAGACAGGTCGCAGAAGGCACTCTGGCCTGCCTTTATGCTCAGCAGGTAGTTGTTGGAGCCTCCATCAAGAAAATCCTCGTCCAGCACAGTTGCAGGGGTTATCACCCTTACAACCTCCCTCTTGGCAAGCCCCTTGTCCATAAGCTCGATCTGCTCGCATATGGCTATTTTCCTGGAACAGTCCAGAAGCCTCTTTATGTAGGTCTTTGCAGCATGATATGGGATTCCGCACATAGGCACCCCAGCTCGCTGGGTCAGGGCGAGATTGAGCAGCCTTGAAACCTCTATGGCGTCGGAATCGAACATTTCATAGAAGTCTCCAAGACGGAAGAAAAGCACCATGTCAGGCCTTTTCTCCTTTATCTGTCGATATTGCCTTATGAGCGGAGTCTCTTCAGCCACGGTTCACCTATATCAAGCTTGTTGAGATGGCAAGGACAACCTTCATTCCTCGTCCAGGGGTCATGTCGGAGTTGAATACAGCTCCTGTGTCCCAGGCAAAGGCATTGTCTATGACAGTAGCGTTCTTCACAAGATAGATTCCAATTGGGAATCCTGGAATCTTCAGCTTGGCGCCGATTCCAGCGGCCATGTACCAATCCAGGGTGCTGAACTTGACATCCAGTGTTTCACTTAGGGCAGTTGCCGAGGCAAATGCTTCAGCCTGCAGAACATCCTTTGCCAGCGGGTAGCCTATCTCAAGCATGCTGTCCCATAGGAAGGCCTGGTCGGTTACGGTGCTGAATCCACGTGCTATGGTCATTCCATCGATATAAAGCATCTCGTAGACAGTGGATCCAAGGCGAGCATCATGCCAGCCCCAGCCTGGATTGAGGGTATCGTCCTCATTGTTGTACAGCTGAGGAAGCATAAGGTTCACAGTGCTTGTGGCTGAGAATATGCAATTGCGCTTGTCTGTCCCCTCTCCGGTGGAGAACAGCTTGAAGTATCCAGCAGCAAGGCTTGTGGACTTGATGTAGTTGGAAAGGCCTCCAAGAAGACCTCCTGCAAAGGAGAAGCTCTGTGTGAGCATGTAGCCCTTCGTAGTGTTGTCGATAAGGTCTCTTCCATCCCACTGGAAGGCAAGGGAGAGCTTGTTTGATATCTGCCAGCCTTGGCTGTACTTGAGCGTCAGCCGGCTAAGCGGATCATAAAGGCTTGAATCAAAGATGGAATGATTCAGGCCGAAGGAGAGGCCTGCGGATATGGTCAGGCGCGCTGGCTTGAGGATGAAGGTATAGCCTGTGCTGTAGCCAAGGGAGAACTTGATCATGTCGTAATTCATCAGGTACTGATTGTCTGGGTATGTGTTTCCAGCAGCTTCCCAGGCCTCTGCGCTTGAGTAGCCCAGAGGATAGACATCCTGGGACCTTCCACTGTCATAATCAGATCCAGCTCCTCTCTGAAGCACGTCGGATATGGTGTCCCTTGAGAAGGAGACAGAGTAGGTCTGGCTCCATCGCTTCAGGCCTGTCCAGTTTTGTGTAAAGGATACAGAGGCGCTTTGCGAGTCCGGCGAAAGGGTTGTGTTTATGGCAAGGGTGTTGCCCAGTCCAAATAGGTTCTTGTCATTCCACTGCAGAAAGCCGGAAATCGGGAAGCCCGTAACCGAGCCGCCGAAAGTGGCTCCGAACTGGATGTCCTTCTGGTTGCCCTCCTCAAGAACAAACTCAATATCAACATCCTCTCCAGTCTTGGTGGGGACGAGATTCCATGTGAGGTTGCTTAGAAGCCCAGTGTTATAGAGGTTCTGGTAGCTTGTTATCAGGGCTGCCCTTGAGAAGACCTCTCCAGTCTTCATAGCCAGCTCTCTTCTGAAAACAGACTCATTTGTACGGGTGATTCCAGAGAAGGTGATCTCACCTATCCTAGCCTGCATGCTTTCACCAATGGAAACCAGGTAGGTTATGGTCGATGAGGCATCATCCCTTCTCTCCTTTAGGTCAACGGAGTTGTAGATGTAGCCTTCATTGTAGTACTTGTCGACAATCAGGGAGACATCGCTCTGGATCTGCTCGCTGTTTATGACCTGGCCAGGAAGCGATGTGACCTTTGACAGAAGCTCCTCATTGGAGTACAGGGTGTTTCCGCTCAGCTCGTAGCCGCCAAAGCGCCATTGAAGCCCTTCATTGATCAGGAAGGTCACCTTGACCTTCTGATAATCCAGCTCATCCTTCTCATCGTCGATATTGTCCACCCTGTAGCCGCCAAGTATGACGTCGACAAAGCCGTTCTTGTGATAGTAGGCCTCAAGGCTTGCTGCATCCTCCTGGACCTTTGCCAGGTCAAGGCCGCCGGCGTTGAACATGGACTTTACCTTTATCGAAAGTTCCTTGGACAGGATCTTGTCGCTGATGCTGTCGTTGCCCTCAAAGCCGATTTCAGTCACGACTTGCTGGATGCCTTCCTCGATGTCGAACACCAGGTCAATCTGGTTTGTCTCCTCATTCAGGGTGTAAGAGGCCTTGGCTGTTGCATCAAGATATCCCTTTGCCTTGTAGACAGAAGTCAGCTCATCGCTTGCAATAGAGAACTTCTGCGGCCTGTAGACATCAAGGAACTGGCCAACAGCTGTTGAGACGAGAGCCTCCTTCAAGGCTGTGGTCTTGACCTTCTCATTGCCGTTGAAGGTAAGCTTGCCGATCATGGGAAGCTCAGTGATCTCAACAAGAACAAGCAGCTTTCCATTTTCATCCTTGTCTACGTCGAAGATGGCAAGATCCACTCCGTCAATGCTGTAAACATCAGTCTGAAGAGCCTCAAAGAGGCCATCGGTGAAGACCTCCCCCTGGTATGCTGACTTCACTGCTGATAGAGAGTCCTCTGTTATGTTCTTCAAGCCAGTGAATACCAGCTTCTCAATAGGCTGGTCAATCCACCAAGCCTCATCATCAGCTGTAAGGGGCATGACGATCAGCAACAGGCTTGCAATAATCAAAAAAAGCTTTTTCATGGCAGTCTCCTAGAATTCCAGGCGCTTTGACACGCTGAAACCAATAGTATCGAAAAGATTGTAAACGGACAACTCACTGGGCTGAGAGAATATTGAGAAGGTTCCCATCTCGTTTTCCCAGTCCACTGACATCTCTATATCCACTCCCAGGTCCTGGGAAAGGAAGGCTGATGAGCCTAGCTTTCCCGCCTTGAGCGTTATGCTTGCTTGAAGGTACACCTGGTCTCCCAGCTCCTTGCTTATGTATATGGCTGTCCCATTAAGGTACTTGGCCAATGGGCTCAGCGAATCAGACAGGAAGCTTCCCGGCAGTATATCGAAGACAAGGTTCTGGATGATCGAGCTTCGGAAGCTCAGCATGTCCAGGCCCAGAGTGGTCTTGAGAGTATTGGCAAGGTCATTGGACCCAAAGGTGTCGATCAGTCCAAGCTTGCCTATTGCCTCAGCAGCAGAGTATGTGATTGAGGCCATGGAGCTGACCGAGAAGCTCGACATGGCATCTGCGCTGATTATGCTCTGCCCAAGCAGCTCGAGAATCTCATTCTGCGTCTTTGCAGGGATGCTTGTGAACCTTGGGTTTATGTTCTCAATTGAATCAATGGACACATTCTGCAGAATCAGGTAGATGTCCACACGGTTGCCTTCAAGGTCATAGTCCCTGACTCTTGCCTGCAGGTCGAAGAAGAGCTGGCTCATCTTGCTGGAGTCAAAGGGGTCCTCAGAGAACCGGATAGCTCCGTCAACTACGGAGAAGTCCTTGCTGAAATAGTAGATGTTCCCAGAAGTGGTGACTAGGTCGCCAGAGAAGAATACAGCATTGGTCAAGCCGTTGACCTTGATCTTCAGGCTCTGGTTGGGATCAACGCTGAGATTCAGCACAGGATTCTCGCTTGCTGGATATGCAAAGCTGACATTCTGGCCAAGAAGCAGGTCCAGGTCGCAGTCAACTGGGTCAGTAGGCTGGAAGCACCAGGATGGAAGGTCATCTGGCAAGGTGAAGTCCAGCCTTGCATCGCTGCAGGCCATCTTGCAGCCTAGCTTCATAGGCCCGGTGCCATCGCTTCTGATATAGAAATCTCCATTCACATAGCTCTCAATGTCCATTCCTATTTCCGTGAATGGGAAATGGAAGAGCACATCGCCGTTTGTGGTGAGCTCCAGGCTGTACAATGGAATGTCCAGATGATCAAGGGTGCATGACACAAGAAAGTCTGCATTCAAGGGCTGCCTTCCGCTCTTGCTTATAAGCTGGCACTTGATCCTTGGGGTGAAAATCTCATGATCCTGCACGCTTACGCTTAGGCTTGAAAGCCTGATAAGCGTATCCGGAAGCCAGAATAGGCTTATGTCCATCTCATCACAGAACACTGTTGCAAAGATCGATGGATCGCCTATCGGGCCGGTTATGACGGCATCAGCGCTGGCTAGGCACTTTTCGACTGCAATAGCAGGGAAATCAAGAATCTGGTTGATCATAGTGCAGTCAAGGTCCTTGATAGAGACACTAAGGTCAAGCTCGCTTGCAGCATAGCCACTGAGAGACAGGCCTACAAAGCCGATGGAGGGATCGATGCTCAGCTGCACATAGCCATCTGATGCCCTCCAAAGCCCGTTGATCATGCTTCCTGCCACTGCGATGGCATCATCTGCATAGCTGATGGCAAGCTTTTCATCTGGGCTCCTGAAGCTTCCCAGGCTTATGTCCGACAGCTCCAGGACAGTCTCAAGCACATCGGGCTTTCTCAGGCCCTTGACAGCCTGCTCTATTATGCCAAGAATTTCCTTCAGGCCCAGGTTCTTGGACTGAATGGACTTGACAGCCTTGTCCAGGCTGCAGGATCTTGCCCAATCCAGCAAGCTTGCGGACAGATTCATAGAAGAGCTGTACACAACCGTGTCATCGTTAAGCACTCGATCAATGGCATGGGAGATGCTCAGGCCCGCATCTAGGTCCCAGGAGCCTAGGTCAAGCTTTACAAAGCCCTCATCGATGTCGGTTGAACCCATGCTTGCCTTAAGGCTGCTTATTGTCATGCCTTGAGAGCTTGTCTCAAGATCTGCCCTGATTGCCAGGTCGCTGCCAATGAACTGGAATGTTGTGAAGATGGATTTCGAGAAATCAGCAAGTATGCTCAGGTCCAGCATTCCATCGATGCCAAGCCCTAATGCCTTAGGAGCTCGCAGCCCCTCTGCCTGCAGCAGCAGCTTGGAATCCTTGTAGCTTGCCACCATGCTCTTCGATCCTGCAGCATCGCTCATATTCATTGCAAGGTCAAAGTCCTTGAAGCTCAAGGTGCTGATAAGATCGGCAAAGCTCGGGAAGCTTGCCTTCAGCGTGCCATTAAGGGCATCCAGCTTATCGTATTTAAGGGTGAATGCAGGAATCAAGAGGCTCCTTGTATCAAGGCTTAGGTCAAACTTGCCAGAGAAACGGAAGATATCGCTGAAAGTGAAGCTCGACAGGCTTGCGTTGAACAGGAAGCTGTCAAAATTGAAGTCAAGCGCCATGTAGCCAGAGGCCTTGCCGCCTAGGATTCCTAGATTCAGCAGGACGCCCTGAAGCTTTAGAAGCGATCCATCGACTAGGCTGGCATCAAGCCTGAGGCCCTCGCTTCTGGCAGTCAAGGAAAGGGCTTTTCGGTCAAGGCTGATATCAATTGGATAGGCTGAGATGGGATTGATGACCTGAGCAGACATGGAGATGATGGGTGCATCTGTGATCTTGACCTCAAGGTCCAAGGCAGCATCCTTGACCAACGGGCTTTGAAGCCTGGCGCTGATGAAATTGTCGCTTGAAATGGACACAAGCACTTCAGCTACAATGCTTTGATCGCTTGTCTTTACAAGATTCAGCTTTCCTTCGGTCAAGGTCCCCTGGGCCTTTCCAATAAGCTCAGAGGCGCTGAAGGAGCCATCGTAGCTTATCCTGTATGAAGGAGTTGATATTCCCAGCTCCCTGATCTCGAAGTCCAGTCCCCTGTAGGAGCCATCGAATGCAGCGTTTACAGAGGCATGGGAGTTGCCTATTGCCAGGCCTTTGAAGTCAAGGTTGAAGTCGGCTTCACCTTCAAAGGCCATGGCTGTCCTGTTGGAAAGCTCAAGATATCCATCGATTGAGGTCCCGCTATCAAGGAAGTTGGAGGCAAAGGCTGCAAGCCCTGCCTCTATGTTCTTGAGATATCCATAGGGATGGAAGCTGTCCAAGCTCAGGCTGAGCCTTGCATCGCCGCTGCCTAGATCATACTTTATCAAGCCTTCAAGCCCATCATCTACGTTGAAGTCAAGGCTTGCCTGGCTTGTCTCGTCATTCAGGACCAAGGCGCCATTGACGCTGATCCTGCTGTCAGCAAACAAGCCTGAACTTATGCTTCCCATGCTGATGCTTGCATGGATCTCCTGGGCTATAGCTGCACTGAAATCCATGTTTGCAAGCACTGTGGAGAAGGCTCTTGTGCTTGATTCAAGGCTCATGCTCCCCTGCAGCTCAAGCCCTGCATCAGAGCTTGCAATAAAATCAGCGGCGATGAACCTTGCTCCAAGGCTGTCATCCTCATTCTCAAGGCCCTTTGTTATGAAGACCCCATCAATGGCAATTTCTCCGTTGATCTGGTCAAGGCTTGCTGCGACTCCACTTGCATGCAGGCCATCGAGCCTTGCACCAATGCCCTGCATCTCAAGACCTGCATAATCCAGGCTCAGGTCAAGATCTGCACTCTGCCGGTAATCCTTTGCCTTCATAGTGGCCCTTATCGACGGGCACTGAAGACCAAGCTTTCCTGTCGACTCAAGGCCTTCAAGCCTTAAGCTGGCTTCAAATGGGCCTTCCAGGTCAACAAAACCATCAATTGACAGGCTTTCTGCCCTGCCTGAGAGATCCAGTGAGCTGACCATCAGATCGGTCAAGGTGAAGCTTTCCAGGCTGATGAAACTGCGGCTGCCTGAAGCCTTTGCCGTCAGGCTTGGTGTGGTTGCGGTATAGGCCTGCCAGCTAGCCATCACATTCTGTGCATCAAGCTCAATGTTCTGCTTGTCAACTATTGCATTGAGAGCGTCAAGGTAGATATCAATGTCGCCAGATGTTGCGCTGAATGCGCTGATCATCAGGTCAGCCCTTATGTCCTTGTCCTTGATCATGTCAAGCAGCTTGTCTTCATAGTCAGCCTTGATGCTGGCGCAGCTTGCCTCGATTGGACCCGAGACATGAACAAAGCCAAGTGAGGCGAATCCCCCTTCATCGCTGAGGCTTGAGGACCCAAGATCTATCTTGATCGATGGGGTGCTCAGGCTAGCCTCAGCTAGCTTGACCTCCAGCCCATTGTCATTATAATCCAGATCCAGGCCGCTGAGGCTTGCAAGCATGTCATTTCCACTTGCATTCACCCAGGAGGCCTTTGCACTGAAAGAGACTGCAGCTGAATCGAGCTTGAGCGAGAATGACTGCAAAAAAGCCTCGACCCTATAGCCCTCAAAGAGCACATCGAGTCCAATATCGCTTGCCTTTATGCTAAGGTTCAGGGGCTTTGAGGAGCTGTCTGGCATCTTCATGCCTAGCAGGCTGTCCAGGTCTGCATGTATCTGGACGCCTTGAAGCTCAATATCATAGCTTCCGACTCTTCCAAGAAGAAGGTCAAGAAGACCTGATTTAAGGCGTGCAAGCTCCACTGTGCAGATCAGCTTGCCATCCTGGTAAACGGCTGCCTGACTGGCCTCAAGACCTCTGAATATCCTTCTATCGACAGACTGGACGCTTACCTGCAGGCCTTGTGGAAGCTTTATGGATTCAAGGATGCTTTCAAGGCTTCCCTGGCCAAGGGATGGAAGGTCAATAAAGCACACAGCAAGGGCCAAGCCAAAGGCAAGCAGGCATGTCAGTATTATCAAAACTGGTCTTTTGGTGCGCTTCATCAAGTTACCTACTATATCAATAAAATGTCAAAAATGGTAGTATCGTTTCAGTTAGGGAGGTCATTCACATGGAAATTCTACAAAACTTCATAGTTCTTGAAGGACTCGACGGGGCAGGCACCACAAGCCAGCTCAGGAGAGCAGAAAGCCATCTTAAGGACAAGGGCATAAGAGCCTTCATCACCAACGAGCCAACCGACACAAGCGAGATGGGCCATCTAGTCAGAAAGGTCCTGAAAGGCGAGGTCAAGACAACAGACCTTGCTCTTGCCTACCTTTTCTGTGCAGACAGGGAGGACCATGTCAACAACCCTTGTTCAGGCATTAGAAAGCACCTAGCCGACAAAGAGGCTGTAATCAGCGACCGCTATCTCTTCTCATCCCTTGCATATCAGAGCATTGGATGCAGCTTCGACAAGGTCAAAGCTCTCAACGACTTCCCCTATCCCAGTGTCCTGATCTACATTGACACTCCGGTTATGACCTGCGTAAGCAGGATTAAGACCAGAGGCGCTCAGAAGGAGATCTTCGAGCATGCCCAGATCCTTGAAAAGGTAAGAGCCAATTACGAGAGAAGCTTCGAGGGCCTTGAGAAAGGAACTCATCTCTATCGCCTTGATGGAACCAAGTCCATAGCAGAGCTTGAAAAGGAGATCACAGCAATACTGGACAAGGAGATCCAGCTATGAGCATCAACATCCTGGGCTTCATGCTTCTCTGCGCAGTCATGCTTCCAAACATAGCCTTCCTGATCTGGAAGCCAGTTGACCAGAAGCCTGTCAAGTCAAGCATTTGGGATATTCTGGAGCACATTGGCCGCATAGCCTCCATGATCTTTCTCTGCTTCGACCTTGGCAAGCCCTACCTGTCAACAGAGTTTGCCTCTAAGGGTCTTTTTATTGCATGGGTCATTTCCACAAGCCTGATCACAGGCCTCTACATAGGCATCTGGATGAGATATTTTCTCTGTGGAAGGACAGTGGAGCTATGCTATAAGAGCTTCTTCATCCCAATGCCTCTTGTCATTCTTCCAGTTCTGGATTTCCTGATCACTGGAATTCTTGGAGCAAACCTTGCACTGATTATCAGCTCCATCCTGCTTGGCATTGGCCACATCATGGTCAGCCTCAGCACAAAAAAGCAGCTATCTATCTGAAGAAGGTGGCATCTCCATAGCTGAAGAACCGGTATCGCATCTCAACAGCATGCTCGTAAGCCTTGAGCACCTTCTCTCTTGAGCTAAAAGCGCTTACAAGCACAAGAAGGGTTGATTCGGGGGTGTGGAAATTAGTCAGAAGCTGATCGACCACATTGAACTTGAAGCCTGGAGTGATGAACAAGGCTGTCGAGCCAAATCCGCCTTGGACAGCTCCATCCTTGAAAGCGCTCTCCAAGGTTCTTACGCTTGTTGTTCCGGTAGCTACAACCTTTCTTCCCTCAAGCTTGGCCTTGTTTATTGCCTGGGCGCTCTCTGGGCTTATATGATACCATTCAGTGTGCATATGATGGCCTTCAAGGGTGTCTGAGTGCATCGGGCTGAAGGTTCCCATGCCTACATGAAGGGTGACCCTGACAACCTGTATCCCCCTGGCCTGTATATCCTCGAGCATCTGATTGGTATAATGAAGGCCTGCAGTTGGAGCAGCCACGGAGCCGTAGTTCTGGGCATATACAGTCTGATAGCGCTCTTCGTCAGAAAAGTCATCCTCTCGCCTTATATACGGAGGAAGCGGAACATGGCCGCACTTCTGGAAGAAGTCCTCGTCAAGAAGGCGGCTTGTCCTGATGATCCTGGTTCCATCAGGGCCCTCCTCCATCACCATAGCCTGTGCAATGGGGCTTTCAAGCTTCTCATCGTCATTGGCATAGAAGCTATAGACCTTTCCAGGCCTCTGCTTCTTGGCCTTGGAAACAAGAACTGACCAGCGGTCATCGCCGACGGGATTGAGGAAGATGAACTCCACCCTGCCCTTGTTGTCCGAGTATCCGTAGACCCTTGCCTTTCGTACCTTTGTGTCGTTTATGACCAGCACGCTGCCTTTTTCAAGAAGACAGGGAAAATCCTCCATGCTTCTGTCCTCATAGGCTCCAGTAGCCCTGTCAATGACAAGGAGCTTGCATGACTGCCTTGTCTCTGAAGGAACCTGAGCTATGAGCTCAGAAGGAAGATTAAAAGAGAAATCCTTGACCAGCATCAAGATATCCTTTTGGCGTCTTGCCAAGCAGCTCATAGGCCTTGGCTGTCACCATTCTGCCTCTGGGCGTGCGCTTAAGATAGCCCTTTTGTATCAGATAGGGCTCGTAGAAATCCTCCAGGCTCTCGATGGCTTCGCCAACGGAGATGGAGAGAGTATCGGCTCCTACGGGGCCGCCATCATAATTATCGATTATCGAGGCAAGGATGTTGCGATCCTGCTCCTCTAGGCCGTTGAGATCGATTCCCAGCCTTTGGGTTGCAGTCATGACGATTCCAGGATCAATTGTTCCATTGCCCATCACGCAGGCAAAGTCCCTGAGCCTTCTAAGAAGCCGGTTGGCGATTCTCGGGGTGCCCCTGGAGCACTTTGCCAGCAGGGCTACAGCCTCTTCGTCAATCTCAGCTCCAAGGATGTTGGATGATCTGCGTATGATCGAGGCTAGCTCTTCCTCATTGTAGAATTCAAGACGGCAGGTTATTCCAAAGCGAGTCAGAAGCGGAGAGCTGACCATTCCAGCCTTTGTCGTGGCTCCAATAAGCGTGAAATGAGGCAGCGGGACGCGCATGGTCCGGGCAGAAGGCCCCTGGCCTATGACCCAGTCTATCTCAAAGTCCTCCATCGCAATATAAAGCATCTCCTCGAGAACCGGCTTGAGACGATGAATCTCATCGATGAAGAAGACGCTGTTCTCTGTGACATTGGTGAGTATTCCAGCCAGGTCCTTGGGCTTGTCAAGCGCGGGGGCGCTGGTCATGCGGATATCAGTTGCCATCTCATTGGCAATGATAGTCGCAAGAGTCGTCTTGCCCAGTCCTGGGGGGCCTATAAGGAAGGTGTGGTCAAGGGCTTCCTTTCGCTCTCTTGCCGCCTTTATGAAGACAGCAAGGTTCTCCTTGATCCTGGCCTGGCCCTGGAAGCTTTCAAGGGTCCTTGGCCTGAGGCCTTCCTCAAGGCTGTCAGACTGGCTCTGGAAGCTGCTGCTCATCAAGCTTTCATCATCTATCTCAGACATCATGACTCCTTATGACAGATCGGAAATGGCAGCGACAAACAGCCATTCCTCAGCCTTCTGGTGTCCCATAGCAGCTAGGCTCTCTGAGTTCTCGCTGACCAGGCGCAAAAGGCTGTCGACAACGCGCTTCTTGTCATAGCCCATGGAAGACAGGGCCTCGACAAGATCTGAATAAGGCTTTATAGCCTCTCCTGAGCCTCCCTGGCTCCTGAGAGTTCCGGATATCTCGTAGTCCTGTACGAGCGTATCTCTCAGAGCCAGTATGATCTTCTGGCTTGTCTTTGTTCCAAGCCCTGGAATTCGAGAAAGATAATCGATGTCGTTGTTGTCAAGCGCCCTTATGAAGTCGTTGACCTTGACGCCGCTGAGGATCTTCAGCGCCTGCTTGTTCCCAACCCCTGGAACCTTTACAAGCTCCTGGAACAGATGACGCTCCTCCTCGCTGTAGAAGCCTATGAGGCTCATCACATCCTCATGATGAACCAGGATGGTCAGAACCTTTACGTTGGATCTTCTCTCTTGCGGAAGAAGAGAGAAGGCGCTCGCCGTCTGGGCTGATGCTGCGCATTCAAACTCTATTGAGCCCGCTCTTACGACAAGGCTGGAAGGACTTATGCTCACCAGCTCACCAATCAAGGCATTGATCATCTTATCCTCCGTTTATATCACATTCCCAGGCTGAGCCTGCTTTGAGTCGATTCAAAGAAAGTATGCGTCACAGCTGCACTGAGTGCATCGGCAGCGTGGTTTGGGCTTGGAACCTTGTCCATGCCAAGCAGGATCCTGGCCATCTCCTGCACCTGGCGCTTGTCAGCATTGCCATAGCCGACAATGGCGCTCTTGATCTGCAGAGGAGTGTAAAGCGAAAGCTTTATCCCGTTGATGAACAGCATATAGCTTATTGCTCCAATGACCTTTGCAACGCTTATTGCGCTGGAGGCATTCTTTGCAAAGAAGATGTCCTCCATCGAGGCCTCTGTCACATCATAGCGCTTTATGACCTGCTCAAGGGTGGAGGCAATGCAGCCTATCCTCTGCTGCATTGGCTCGTGGGCCTCAGTGATCACGCAGCCATAAAAAATGGGCTTGAGGCGACCGGAGGAACTCTCCAGGACACCCCAGCCCGTATTGGCTAGACCTGGATCTATGCCCAGGACAATGCTCACTACTCTTCCTCTTCGTAGTCATCAGGCAGCTCGAGGTTCGTTGCTACCTGCTGGACATCATCAAGCTCCTCGAGCCTATCGACAATGCGCATGACCTTGTGTGCCTTCTCGCTGTCAAGGGGGATTGTTGTATCAGCAACACGAAGAACCTCAGCGCTGTCCTGCTCGAATCCAGCGGCCTGAAGGCCTTCAAGAACCGCTGCAAAGTCTGAAGGAGCTGTGGAGACCTCAATCGTGCCGTCTTCGCTGGTCACATCAGCTGCGCCAAGCTCAAGAGCCTTCTCAAATATCTCATCCTCTGAGTACTTCTCTGCATCATAGGTTATGACGCCCTTTGTCTGGAACATGTAGGAAACGCTTCCAGTGGCTCCAAGGGATCCGCCAAGCTTTGTCAAGGTGCTTCTCACATCGGCTGCTGTGCGGTTCTTGTTGTCAGTCAGCGTATCGACAATGATTGCAATTCCACCTGGTGCATAGCCCTCATAGACAAGCTCGTAGAACACAGCATTGCCCATCTCCCCGCTTCCCTTCTTGATTGCTCTCTCAATGTTATCCTTAGGCATGTTCTCGGCTCTTGCCTTGAGAACTGCAGTCCTGAGCCTAGCGTTGGACTCGGGTTCAGGGCCTCCCATCTTTGCTGCTATGCTGATCTCCTTGATCAGCTTTGTGAAAGCTTGCCCGCGCTTTGCGTCCGCAAGTCCCTTCTTGTGCTTGATGGTTGCCCATTTGCTATGACCTGACATTCATTACCTCGTTATAAATAGTATGACACTAAAATCTATCACAGTGGCTAAATCTCGGTCAATACCTTAGAGGCTATTGGCTAGGCAGAACTCCAGCGCTGCAAAATCCCCAAGCAGCATGCCCTCATCGCCTTCAGGGCGGAAAACACCATTTTCGATGCTCATATGCCCAACTTTCGGGAAAACAGGCTCCTTGCCAAAGCGATCCCTGTAGGCTCCCAAGTCAAGCCCATCGCTGGTCCTAAGCCTCATGATTGCATATTCCTCAGCCTCCTCGGCCTTGGTCAAGGGCGTAGCTATGTAGCCAGAGAAAGCTTCTCCCTCTGCATAGCCTGCTGCATCGCAAGGGCTTTCTATTCGATAGCTTGACCTGCCCTGGGCAGTGGAGGCTGCAGCGCTTCCTAGCCCTAGATAGCTTTCAAGGTTCCAGTACCTCAGATTATGAAGGCATCTTCTGCCTTCAAGCGCAAAGCTTGATACCTCATAGTGCTCATAGCCGCGTTTCTCAAGAGCTCTCCAAAGCCCAAGAAGCTCATCAGAAGAATCCTCATCTCTCTTATGGATTCCCTTTTCAAAATCCCTTGACAGCGGGCTGTGGCCCTCTAGGGTCAGCTCGTAAAGCGAGATATGATCGCTCTCATAGCCCATGGCCTTCTCAAGATCCTCAGCGCTAGAGCCCCCGTCGCAGCCTCTGCAGCAGATAAGGTCCAGGTTCAATGAGAAGCCGTATTTTTCCCTGAGCTTCAGAGCTGTCTCCAGACCTCCCTGGGTCTCTTCAAGGCTGCTGTTCCTGCCAAGAAGGCTCAGGCCTTGCTCGGATAAGCTCTGGATTCCCAGGCTGAGGCGGCTTATATAGTCAAATGCAGAGCCTGGCAAGTCTTTCATGCTCTCGGGGTTCATCTCAGCTGTAAGCTCCTGTGGCCTGCCATTTTCGCAAATCGCCTCGCAAATGCGCATGAAGGCCGATGGGCTCAGGCATCCCGGATTTCCTCCCCCTATATAGGCTGTGGGAAAAGGCTTTCTGAAAAGCCTGCTTGCCCGCCTGATTTCTGAGACAAGCCTATCGACATAGGGCTCCATGAAGTCAGCGCATGGAACTGAATAGAACGCACAGTAGCGGCACTTGCGCTTGCAGAAAGGAATGTGGACATAGAGGCTTGGAATGTTCTCGAAGGCTTCAAGCATCAAGTGTTGGAGAGAAGCTGACGCATTCTGGTAAAGGGCCAGACAGTGAATACAACTCTTCCGTTGACATCGGCCGTGCTGACCGGGCCAAAGTATCTTCCGTCGCCGGAGTTGTCCCTGTTGTCTCCCAAAGGAAGAATATAGCCCTCTGGAACATAGATCCCTATCCTGTACTTTGCAGCTTCGCTTCTGCTTTCCATGTTCGAAGGATCAATATAGCTCATCTCAAGGGCCTTGGCCTTTGAGATCTGATAGTAATCGTAGGCACTCACTGAGGAGTCAAGGTTCTGGTAGTCGAACTTCAGCTTGGCAGGAGCCAGTTCAGATAGTCCTGCATCCTGATAGGCGAGCAGCCTTCCCCATGCATTTATAGCCTGGTAGATGCTGGGATCCAAGGTTCTGCTTGGAGAGGATGACAAGCCATTCTGGCTTCGATAGAGGCTTTCTTGCTCATATTCATCCAGGCCAGCAGGCCTGATCATAACATCTCCGTTCTCAAAGCAGACAACATCCCCAGAAAGGCCGGCTGCCCTCTTTACATAGAGCTTCTCATTAGGATTGCCCTCGCTGTCCACATCGATGTTGACAAGGCTCATTGTGGCCATGTAGAGCATCTGGCTCAGGACACTGTAGACAGGTCCCTTGCTTTCATATCTTGGATTGTAGAAGGTTATGATGTCGTCCCTGTCTGGAGTCCTGTTCACAAAGATCTTCGGTCCTTCTGGAAAGACCTCGAGGCCGTAGATCATCTTGTTTACCAGAACCCTGTCTCCAACAAGAAGCGTATCTTCCATTGAAGGAGAAGGAATGACAAACATCTGGAAAACGTACTGGTTCAGCAGAAAGACGAATATGACTGCAAATGCAAGGGCATCAAGCCAGTCGAGCACTTCGCTCTTCACAGTCCTTCTGGCCTTCAAGGTCTCCTTGTAGGCCTTTCTCTGCGTCAGCTTCCGCTCTGTGATCTCCTGCACCTTATCAAAGAATCTATTCATGTTTATGAATCTACCACTATTTCACTTCAGTTGACAAGACAGCCCAAGGACTATAACTTAAGGCTGATATGAAAAAGAAAATACTTGAGGATCTTGTCAAGGTTGAGCCTGTCAAGCTGAAGCCGATGTTCGGCTTGAGGCCAGGTGTTTACCTGACAATCCTATATTCAGCTATAATTGTCGTCTCGGTCTTTCTTGTTGGCTTTCTGCCTGATATCATTCATGGCTACAAGAGAGTCAGCTTCACCAGCTCGATTGAAGGAGTCGCAATATATGTTGACGGCCAGTACAAGGGAGCAGCTCCCTTCTCTGCCAACATCAAGAGCGGAAATCATGAGATCATATATAAGTCCAGCGGAGTTGTCATCGACACCAAGCAGATTGAGGTCGGTCATCCTGTCTTCTTCAACTGGCTTTTCCCAAGAAGGATGTCAGTCAACAGCGACGCCTCACTCAACCAGGAA
>JAQVSP010000119.1 GCA_028700425.1 Sphaerochaetaceae bacterium
GAGGAGAGAGCAACATCTACCCTCTCGAAGGCACAGGAACAAGCCTTGTCGGAACAGCCGAGATAACCCTTGGCGGATATCTGTCCGACACAGTGCTTGATGTGAAGGACCTGCCTATAAAGATGACAGGGCTTTCTCATTGCTTCAGGCGCGAGGCAGGCGGAGCAGGGCAGTACTCCAAGGGCCTTTATCGAGTGCACCAGTTCTCAAAGCTTGAGATGTTCATCTTCTGCCTGCCAGAGGAGTCTGACAGGTGGCATGAGACCCTTCTTGGAATAGAGGAGGAGATCTTCAGCGGACTTGGGCTAGCCTACAGGGTGGTCGACACCTGCACAGGCGACCTTGGAGCTCCTGCCTACAGGAAGTTCGACATAGAGGCCTGGATGCCAGGTCGCGGCGAGAGCGGCGAGTATGGCGAGGTTACCTCGACCAGCAACTGCACAGACTACCAGGCTCGCAACCTTGGCATCCGCTACAAGGATGCTGAAGGCAAGATTCATTTCGTTCACATGCTCAATGGAACAGCCGTGGCTGTTTCCAGGGCGATGGTTGCAGTCCTTGAGAACTACCAGACTAGCGATGGTGCAGTGCTCATCCCAGAGGCTCTTGCCCCTTACATGGGCTCTATCAAGGAGATAAGGAGATAGCGCTATGAGAAGCTCCGCTTTGTTGACGGACTATTATGAGCTGACAATGATGCAGGGCTTCTACCTTGCAAAGGTTGATCCAGAAGTCGTCTTCGACATGTTCTACAGGACAAATCCCTTTGGAGGAGGATACGCCGTCTTCACAGGCCTAAACGATGTGCTTGAGAGCCTTGAGGGACTTTCCTTCTCCAAGGATGACATAGCCTACTTAAGAGGGCTTGGAGCTTTCGATGAGAGCTTCCTTGAGTACCTGTCAGGCTTTAAGTTCTCTGGCAGCGTCTATGCCATGGCTGAGGGCACTGTCGTGTTTCCCGGCGAGGTCCTGGTCCGCATACATTCTCATCTCATAGAAGCTCAGCTGATAGAGTCGATGCTTCTCAACAAGCTGAACTTCCAGACTCTTATAGCCACCAAGGCTGCCAGGGTCTGCATGGCAGCTGGATCGGGGGCCGTGATGGAGTTCGGGCTCCGGCGCGCCCAGGGCCCAGATGGAGCGAGCTCCGCATCCAGGGCCGCCTACATCGGCGGATGCGCTGTGACCAGCAACACTCTTGCAGGCAAGCGCTATGGCATTCCGGTGTCCGGCACAATGGCTCACAGCTGGGTCATGGCCTATCCAAGCGAGCTTGAAGCCTTCAGGGCCTTTGCCAAGATATATCCAAGCAGCTGTGTACTTCTGATTGATACCTATGACACCCTTGGATCTGGCATAGACAATGCAATTAAGGTTGGCCTGGAGCAGAAGGCCAAGGGCTTCAAGATCGGCGTCAGGATAGACAGCGGAGACCTTTCCTATCTTTCCCGTGCAGTCAGGTCCCGCCTGGATGCAGCAGGCTTGCATGATGCCACCATATGCGTCTCCAATGACCTAACCGAGGAGATAATCAAGACCCTTGTCGACGACGAGGCTCCAATCGATACATGGGGAGTGGGAACGCAGCTGGCAACCGGCGGCACCAACAGCAGCCTCAATGGCGTCTACAAGATGAGCGCCAAGCAGGAAGCTGATGGAACCTGGATTCCGACCATGAAGCTCTCCAACACCTACGAGAAGACCACGAACCCAGGCATCAAGCAGGTCTACAGGTTCTTCGACCTGGATGGCCAGGCTCTTGCGGACTACATGGCCCTGGAAAGCGAAGCGGCCCCATGCCCTGGCAATGACTATATGTTCTACCATCCATTCAGCGACTCGGATTTCTTCAAGATGAAGAAAAGCGCCTTTGCCGCTGTCAAGGCTCTTCTTCAGCCTGTGATGATCGATGGAGCCAGGTTTGGAAAGACTCCTTCAATCAATGCCATCAAGAAAAGCGTCAAGGAGAACCTTGATGCCTTCCACCAGTCCTACAAGCGCTTCATCAACCCCCATATCTACAAGGTCAGCCTTTCAAGCGAGCTCAAGGAGCTCAAGCATGCGCTTATTGTAAAGGCTAAGGAAGATCTATGATAAATCTGCTTGCCGCCTTCATCCTGGGCATAGTCCAGGGCATAACGGAATGGCTGCCCATCTCCTCTACAGCCCATATGCTGATCTTCGACCGCTTCATCAGGCTTGAGATAAGCCAGGATGCACGCTCGTTCTTCTTCGTGGTCGTGCAGCTTGGATCCATACTTGCTGTCATTGTGCTGTACTTCAAGGATCTTTGGCCAAACACAAGGGCCAAGTGGATGATGTGGGCCAAGATTGCAGTTGCCACTGTGCCCTTGGTGGGCATAAGCCTGTTCTGGACAGATGCGCTGGAAGGCAGGCTTCAGGCCATGAGCGTCATAGCCCTGGCTCTCATAGCCTACGGCGTTGTATTCATCCTGGTCGAGACCATAGGCAGGAACAGAAAGCCCAGAATCGATTCCATATACTCTGTAAGCTTCCTTGACAGCCTGGCCCTAGGGCTTTTCCAGAGCCTTTCCGTCATACCAGGCACCTCAAGAAGCGGATCGACCATCATGGGCGGCCGCCTTCTCGGGCTCTCAAGGCAGACAGCTGCTAAGTTCAGCTTCTTCATGGCCATTCCCGCCATGGCAGGAGCAAGCCTGCTGAAGGTCATGGACACAGGCCTGGCCTTCAACGCCCTGGAATGGGCGGTCATAGCAGTAGGCTGCCTTACATCCTTTGCTGTGTCACTGGTAGTTCTCAAGAGCCTTATGGACTACGTCAAGTCTCACACCTTTGTCCTTTTTGGAATCTACAGGATAGTCCTGGCTGCAGCGCTTCTGCTGTTTCTTTAAATCATACCTATAGTTCAGGCAGACCTCGCAAGAGTGGGGTCTGCTTGTCATAACTAGCTAGTTTGCCTTAGCTATGATAGAATAAGATGTTTCTAGGAGAATAAAGTGAAGCTGAAGGTTGATAGCGAGACTGGTCGTCTGATGAAGGTTCTGGTGCATAGGCCAGGGGAGGAGATTGAGCATCTCACCCCTGATTATCTCACACGTCTTCTCTTTGATGACATTCCCTTCCTCAAGGGCGCCCAAAGGGAGCACGATGCCTTTGTCAAGGCCATGACAGACCATGGGACCAAGGTGGTGTACCTGCGTGACCTTATGGCCGAGACACTGGATATCGACGAGTCGATCAAGGATTCCTTCATAAGGGACTTCATAAACGAGTCAGGTCCTGAGGCTATAAGCTATCGCAATGAGCTCTTTGCTTTCTTCAAGAGCTTTGCCTCCACCAAGGAGCTTGTAGACTATTCCATGGCCGGCATAACCGACCATGAGTTTGTTCCAGCAGAGAAGCATTTTCTTGTGAAGCTCACCCAGTCCAAGGCACGCTTCATCCTTGACCCAATACCCAACCTGTACTTCACCAGAGATCCTATCGCTGTGATAGGAAGCGGTGTTAGCCTTAACCGCATGTACAGCGAGACCCGGTCCAGGGAGACGATATATGGAAGGTACATACTCAAGCACCATCCGGATTTTGGCCCGGAGATCCCTCTTTACTACAACACAGACCTTCCGTTCTACATAGAAGGCGGAGATGTGCTCAACCTAAGCTCGAAGGTCATTGCCGTGGGCCTGTCCCAGAGAACCAGCCCGGAGGCTGTGGAGCTGCTGGCCTCCAACATATTTGCCTCAGGCTCCCCGATTGAGAGGATCCTGGCCTTTGATATCCCCAACCTCAGGGCCTTCATGCATCTTGATACGGTCTTCACCCAGGCGGATATGGAGAAGTTCATAATTCATCCCGCCATCCTGTCCTCGCTTCGCGTCTACTGCCTGGAAAGATCAGCCCATGGGTCTGTGAAGGCCAGGTTTGTCTCAGGAAGCCTGGCTAAGATTCTTGAGAGCTCGCTGGGCCTGGATGAGGTCAAGCTCATAAGGTGCGGCGGAGACAACAACTTCGTAGCAAGCGAGCGAGAACAGTGGAATGACGCATCCAATGCTCTTTGCATCAGTCCTGGAACTGTCATCGTATATGACAGGAACAATATAACCAATGAGACGCTCGTGCAAAATGGGCTCAGGATCATTGAGATCCCAAGCTCCGAGCTTTCCAGGGGCCGAGGCGGCCCGAGATGCATGAGCATGCCGCTATATCGCGCATAGGAGGCGATTATGTTCATCATGCCCATTTATAAGGAGCCTGACCTTGACAGCTTGAGGGATCTGCCTGAGCTTACAGTCAAAAGCGCCCCTGCGGATGGGGTGGCTCCAATTGGATTCCACAGCACTTCGATGTACCCAGAGTACTTTCACTGGGGCGGAAAGTGGACCTTGGCCCAGGATTCGCGCATGGATTGCTGCGTGGTCATGGACAACGCAAGCTTTGAGGTCGTCGAGCCAAGAAGGCTCAAGAAGGGCGACCTTGTTGTTCTGGGAAGGTCGGAAAACGGAGAAGAGGGCATATTCATGCATACAGCCGGATTCTCAGGAGAAGGGGATGTAGGCGATCGCTTTGTCTTCAGGACAGGCCGTTCAAGGGAGACTGCCTACTCCAAGGACTATGATGGGCTTTATGAGCTTCTTCGCTATGAGAGAGAGCATGGGAATATCCTGTGGGTAATGGGACCGGCGGTTGCCTTCGACTACGACAGCAGGTCCAGCATGCAGGCCCTGATAGAGAATGGCTTTGTAAGCGCTCTTCTTGCAGGCAATGCCCTGGCAACCCATGACCTTGAAGCCGGCTTGTTCTCTACAGCCCTTGGACAGGACATCTACACCCAGAAAAGCCGCCATAACGGACATTATAATCATCTGGATGTCATCAACCTTGTACGAGAGGCTGGGTCGATCAAGAGCTTTCTTGACAAGGAGAAGGTGACAAGCGGCATCATGTATGCCCTGACAAAGCGGGGCATTCCCTATGTGCTTGCCGGCTCCATAAGAGATGATGGCCCGCTTCCAGAGGTGATAGGCAACGTCTATGAAGCCCAGAATGCCATGAGGGCCCTGGTGCGAAAGGCTACAACGGTCATATGCATAGCCACTCAGCTGCATACCATCGCCACTGGCAACATGACCCCCTCGTTCAGGGTTGTGGATGGCACTGTCAGGCCTCTTTTCATCTACAATGTCGATATCTCGGAATTCGCTGTGAACAAGCTTCGTGACAGAGGCTCGCTATGCGTAACCAGCATAGTGACCAATGCCCAGGACTTCATAGTCAATGCAGCCTGCGGAGTAGGGGTTCGCTCCTAGTCCTTGTGCAAGGTAGAAGCGGGCTTGATTCCCAGCCCCTTCTTGTTAAGCGCGTTTATGGCCTTCTCGATCTTCATCTGTCTTTCATCGACCTGGT
>JAQVSP010000120.1 GCA_028700425.1 Sphaerochaetaceae bacterium
GAAGCTGACTGTCACAGCCTTGGCTCCAAGGCTCAGGCATGTGGCAGCCTGGGAGCTGTCAGCAAAGCTTGCACCCAGCACGTTCGCCTGTGCCTTGCTTAGCGACCTGACTACCTCATCTGCATCTATGCCGACGTTCTTCATGCGCTTATAGTAGACAGCAAGCCAGTCTGAGCCTGCCATCTGGGCTAGATAGCCCTGAAACAGGTCCATTATCGCAGTTGCCGTAACCCCGATACCATCTTTCTTGAGAAGCTTTATAGCCTTAAGGCCTTCCATAGTGGCAGGCACCTTTACGAAGGTGCTCTCTCCAAGGCGCCTGGCAATTTCAAGGCCTTCTTGGTACATAAGCTCAGCAGTCTGTCCAGTCACCTGGACATGGAGAGAACGCTCAGGCCCGATTATGGCCCTGATGGCCTTAAGCTGGGCAAAGAAATCCACATTGCCTTCTTTCTGCATTATTGAGGGGTTTGTGGTCACTCCGCTGACGGCGAAGGTCTCTACACCCTCGCGGATATCCTTCAGATTAGCTGTATCAAGCAACAATAACATGCTTTCATGATACTCGATGCTTGAGCTTTTGTCTCTCGCTGATTGCCTTGAGCGCCCAAAGAATGCCATAAGAGGTCACAGCAACCAGTATGATGGCCGTCCCGCTTGGGCAATCAAGGCCATAGCTTATGAAAAGGCCGCCTACAGAGAAAAGCATCGAGAACCCTATAGCCAAGGCTATTCTCTTCTCAAGGGTCCTTGAGAAGAAGGCAGCGCAAGCCGCTGGGGCTGTGAAGAGAGCGATGACAAGGATTATGCCTACGATCCGTATGAGGATGACCACGCAAAGAGCCACCAGCACAAGCAGGGCGTATTCCAGCAAGGCTGTAGGTCTTCCGATCACCTGGGCGTACTGGGGATCGAACAGATAGGCCTTCCAGCCATTGTAGTAAACGAAGATCGACAGCAAGGCTGCAACAGAAAGAGAAGCCATCATCCACAGGTCCTGCCTTGTTACGCTGAGTATGCTTCCAAAGAGATAGGAGTTCAGATCTGGAGGATAGCCAGGCATAAGGGCCACGAAAAGCACTCCAAGCGCCATTCCAAGAGACCAGAACAGGGCGATGATCACATCGCTCTTGGCGCCATTGCGCCTGCGGACAAAGCCTATTCCCAAGGCGGCAAGAACAGAGAAGCCTATTGCCCCAAGCATGGGGTCAAAGCCGCACAGGTATCCAAGCCCTACCCCGCCAAAGGCTGTATGGGCGATTCCGCCGCTCATCATTACAAGCTTGCGCTCAACGATGATCACGCCGATGACTCCGCATACCAGGGAGGCCATTATGCTGGCAAGCAAGGCATTCTGCATGAACTGGTATCTAAGCATTGAACAGAAGCCCTCCCCCATAAAGCTCCTTGATCAGGCTCTCGGAAAGCGATGGCTCTCCATGATAGACCAAGGTCTGTGTGAAGCATGCAATATGCTTGACGCTGCCAGACACTGAAAGGGTGTCATGGCTGACGATCATTATGGTCATGCCGGCCCTGTTAAGGTCTCCAAGCAGCTGGAATATTGTCTTTCGGGACTGAGGGTCCACGCTTGCTGTAGGCTCATCAAGCAGCAGGAGCCTAGGATCTCGGCATAGGGCGCGGGCTATGAGAAGACGCTGGAACTCTCCTCCAGAAAGCTCCTGGAGATTCCTCTTGGCTAGATTCTCTATTCCCACAGAGCCAAGGACCTCATGGGCCTTGTCCTTCTGTGCGCTGCTTATCCTGGAAAAGCCATTGACCAGGCTTGTCAGGAGCACCTGCTCAACCGTTATGGGAAAGTCATGCTCAACATTGGAGAACTGAGGAACATAGCCTATGAGGCCGCGCTCCTTGCCAATGCTCTTGCCAAAGGCCCTTATGGTTCCTTTCTCAGGCTTCACCAGGCCTATTATGGCCTTGAGGAAGGTGGACTTGCCTCCTCCGTTGGGGCCGAGGATTCCAAGAAAATCTCCTTCAGGGACTTCTATATTCACATCCTTCAGGGCAAGGGTCCTTGAATCATAGTAGACTGTGAGATCCTGGACAGACAGGGCGCTTGTCATAAGGAGAAAGCCTCTGCCATGCTTTCGAGGTTTCCCAGATAAGTCTCGCTGAGAGGGTCGAGCATCACAGCCTTGCCTCCCACCTCCTGGGCAAAGGCCTTGGATTGCCTGCTGTCAACCTGAGCCTGGTAGAAGATCACCTTAAGCCCTTTTTCCTTGGCCAGGTCTATCATTGAGGCCAGGCGCTTGGCTGTGGCCTCCTTTCCTTCCTCCTCCAAGGCGAACATGGAAAGGCCGAATTCATCTGCAAAGTAATTGAAGGCAGGGTGGAAGCAGACAAACTCCCTGGTCTTCAGGCTGGACAAGGCCTCAGCTATCCTTCTTGAGACAGCTTCCAGGGCTGTCTTGAAAGCCTGGGCGTTGTCAAGAAACTCCTGGCGGTGCTGGGGAAGAAGCAGCCCCAGCCTGAGGGCTATCTCATCCACCATCACGGCAGCTCTTCTTGGAGAGAGCCAGATGTGGGGATCCCTGGACTCTCCAAGCATAAGGTCTGGATAGCAGCGCCTGGAGGCCTCAGCCAGATTCACTATGTCAATGCTCTCTGGCACTGAAGGCAGTATGGAGGCCTCTGATGGCATCTCTATGGAAAAGTAGATTGAAGCAGAGTAAAGGGCCTGCATCTGGACGGCTGTAGGCTCATAGGTTTCAGGGCTTGCTGAGGGTGGGATCATGACTATCACATCCACCAGCTCGCCAGCAACAGCCTTCACGAAGGCCTTTTCCGGCAAGATGGTCACAGCAGCCACAGGCTTTCCTGAGGCTTCCTCTGGCTTTCCGCCTGCAAAGGCGGAAAAGGCAATCAGGAGCATTGCAATGACAATAAAAGCTTTCTTCATAATTTGCAACCAATTTGCAAATTTGAATCTACAGCAATCCAGAATAATAGTCAATAAGCTTCAGCTTTTTCCCTGGCAGGCCTTGCATACGCCATAGATGATCGAGCCCTTGCAGTTAAGCGAGAAGCCATGCTCTCGCCTCACATGCTCCTCAAAGCTCTTCATGAAGTCGCAATCCAGATGCTCGACCTTGCCGCAAACCGAGCATTGCAGATGGAGATGGTCTGAGCAGGTGCCCTCGCTGAGCTGATAGAAGGCTCTCTTCCCATCCTCAGATGAGAACTTGTGAATCGATCCATCCTCAACCATGCGCTCAAGGTTTCGATATACAGTTGTCCTGTTGACCTCAAGGCCTCTCTGCCTGAGGGCATCTAGGACTTCCTCTGCTGAGATGGATGTATCCTTATGGCTTTCCAGAATATCCAGAAGAGCGCTTCTTGTCCGTGTGCTGTATGCCATCATCTGCTCCAAGGCCCATGATAGCACATAACAGGAGCTGAGCCAATAAAGCCAGGCCTAGCCCACAAGCTAACCAGGAGACAAAAGGAGTTCAGGCTAATCAGTTAACCACATAAGACATTGTGATGGTGGAGGTATAGCTGCCGCTGATGACTGTCTCGCTCCTTGGCCAGGACACGGCAAACTTTCCAAGCTCAGGCTTTAGGACGCTGTAATCAAAGGCCTGGCCTTGCAGATAGGTCACTGCCCATACTGAAGCCCCGGCAGCATTGTCAGCATGCCATGCAACGACTCTCTTGCCATCAGTTATGCTCGGATTAACAATGCCCGTAACTGGATCGGCAGATATGGTAGTCGCAATGGATGGAGCGCCGACCGCAACGTCAGAGTGCTCGAAGGGGGATGCTGTTGCTGACACGCGGTAGGTGAC
Source organism: Sphaerochaetaceae bacterium (assembly GCA_028700425.1). GTDB lineage: Bacteria > Spirochaetota > Spirochaetia > Sphaerochaetales > Sphaerochaetaceae > JAQVSP01. The sequence goes on from JAQVSP010000120.1 coordinate 3,810, forward strand.
GGCATGAGCACTGTTCTTGATGCTTGCATCTATGATCCGGAAGTAGGCTGTTCCCTGGTTGTCATCAACGCTTCTCTTCACCAGATCCACATCAAGGGAAGTGGATTGATACCCGCTGCCATCTGTGCTGGAGGCTTCTAGAATCAGGTTGATTCCACTTGCAGAGGCAATGTTGATATGGAGAAGTATGCTCTTGGCTTCAGAGGCAGAAAGGGAAATAATCCCTGACAGCATCATAAGCAACGCTATTGCAAGCTTCTTCATCCTCATTCTCCTACCTTGGTCTTTTCCCTATGAACAAAATAAGGATAGCAAAACACTGTGCATATGTCATTAGTTAAGAATTTTTTATTGAAGACTGCGCAAATTTTTGCCTTGTTTAATAATCTATTTTATTTACTTTAAATGTTTTATGGTTATACAAACAAATTGAAACTTGTGACAAGATACTACATTTTATCTGACAGGCCATGTTTTGAATAGGAGTGTTTTTCTATTGTCACTGCTCTTCTTCCACAACTTCTGACATATTCCTTGCATTTTTCATGATTTTTCTCTTTTTTGCCCCTCAAGGCATTTGACATATGCAAGTTTTGCTTTATTGTTTTTCATGATTGGAGGCCCGAATTGAACGACCAGGTTTTCACACCGCAAAGATGGAAGCAGATACTGGATCTCTCTGCAACTCTTCCTACCCCGCACATAATAATAGACACCGATGTCATTGAAAGAAAATACAAGGAGCTGAAAAGGAACTTTCCACAGGCTGTCATCCATTATGCCGTGAAGGCCAACCCAAACGAGAAGGTTGTCCGAAAGCTTGCCCAGCTTGGATCGCACTTTGACATCGCCAGCCGCTATGAGCTGGACTTTGTGCTGTATCTTGGCGTAACTGCTGACAGGATCTTCTTTGGCAACACCATCAAGAAGGAAGCTGACATCAGGTACTTCTATGAAAAGGGAGTGAGGACCTTCGCCACCGATTGCGAAAGCGACCTGCTCAAGATCTCCCGAGCAGCCCCTGGCTCAAAGGTCTTTGTCAGGATTCTCCTGAGCAACTCTACATCAGACTCTGCAGACTGGCCTCTTTCAAAGAAGTTCGGATGCAGCCCTGCAATAGCATCAGATCTACTTGAGATGTGCATAGACTGCGGACTTGAGCCCTATGGATTGTCCTTCCATGTAGGCAGCCAGCAGCGCGACATCGACCAGTGGGAAGGCGCCATAGCCATGGCAGCCTCTGTTGTCGAGAAGCTTGAGAAGCCTATCAAGATGCTCAACCTAGGCGGCGGGCTTCCTGCCTGCTACGAGCTGGAATCCAGGCCTGTGAAGGATTATGCTGCAAAGATCTCCAGCTTCATAAGCTACTACTTCCCCGATCCCGACACCAGGCCATACATCGTCATGGAGCCAGGCAGGTCCATTGCCGCCGATTCTGGGGTGCTTGTTGCCGAGGTGATAACTGTTGAGAAGAAGACGCATTATGAGGATCATAGATGGGTCTATCTTGATGCAGGCAAGTTCAACGGCCTTATCGAGACAATAGATGAATCCATCAAGTACCGGATAAC
>JAQVSP010000023.1 GCA_028700425.1 Sphaerochaetaceae bacterium
CGTTGACATGCGCCGAACGGAGTGCGGATGGACAAAAGGAGCCCCCAATGGCTGACAGCTGTCCAAGACGAATGTCTTCGTTCGGATTGCTGCCAGCCACCGGAGACTTGCAGTTAGAATTGAATTTCCACCCAGCACCGGTTTCCCTGGCCATCGGGATACTGAATGAAAGCCTTATGGCTTGAAGCTATACGATGTGTCTATCTAAGAACAGGAACGATCCGTTCCGTAAAAATGGTTGAATTGAAGTCCTAAGAAAGGATTGACAACAAACAGCTGCCATAGAACCATCCAAAATGAGGAATGAAGCGGAACGCATCTTTCCGCTTTTTCCTTGAGAAATCCCATAAAACCGAGAAACCAAGGATTCTTGAATGCGTGGTATAATGTTTATTGCCTGAGAGGGGGGGGATCATATTTTGCCGGGCTTAAGTCAGTCATTTCTGGATTATGTCATGGATGCTTTCCATGACCAGTTGTTTGGGTCGGTTGAGAATTACATCAATGAGAATGTCAGTGAAATCCAATGGAGGGCTGTTGAACTCGATCCTGATACCGCAGAGCTTGCGGAGATCGCTGGAAAAAGAATAATCATAGCGAACACCCCAGCAACAGCACTTGAATTTGATGTTGTTGTGGAAGCGGAAGTGGAGCTTTCCGAAGTGACACACCACCGAAATGATTCAGATGAGTGCACTGAATGGTTCCGCATATCCTGTACCGGAGACCTTGAGAAAGGACTTCTTGACTTTGAGACAGGGACAGTATGCGTTTATAGAAGTGAGGATAACCCTGTTGATTTTCTTGGAGCCAGCCTCACCCCATATCTCAGTGGAAGACAGCTTGACGACATAGCTGCTGGATTGCTTCAGCACTATTGCCCTGAGACCTTGAATGACCCTGCTCCCATCAATGCTGATATTCTTGCATCCAGGATGGGGCTAGACATTGAAGAGAAATGGCTGTCTGCTGACAGCTCAACTTATGGGGCGATGTTCTTCTGTGACTGCGATGTAGATCTCATTGAAGAGAACACACTCCAGCCACAAAAACACCATGTCAATGCAAGGACAATTGTTGTTGACCCTCGCTCTCGCATTGGCATGTTGAACTTCACCAAGATCCATGAATGCTCTCACTGGGAGCTGCATAGGAAATGGTTTCTCTTTCAGCATCTGATCAATAAGGATTTTTGCCATATAGCATGTTCAGAAACATTCAGCTCCTGCAGGCATGAAGAGAGGTCAGAAACAGAATGGCTTGAATGGCAGGCAAACTCCCTGGCAGCTCGAATCCTCATGCCATACAAGCAGTTCCAGATAAAAACTCAGAGCCTGATCAGCTATTACATCTCTGAGCTTGCTCCTAGATACGAAGTCGAGGTGCTGGAGCTTATCATTGATGACCTTGCTTCTTTCTTTGGGGCATCAAGAATGGCGGCGACAATCCGCATGGTTGATGTTGGGTTCAAGGAAGCCCTTGGAATCAACAACTATGTGGATGGACATCATGTCCCGGCTCATGCTTTCAAGCGTGAGGCCATAGAGCGCAATCAGACATTCTCGATCTCATTCCAGGATCTGTGCGTTGCCTATCTTTCCAACCCAGATATCAAAAGGAACATCATTAAGGGGTCCTTGGTTTTTGTTGAATCTCATATCTGCCTGAATGCTCCCAAGTTCATAGAAAAGGATCCTGATGGATATTTCTCCTTGACTGGTTATGCCCGGTTCCATATGGACGAATGCTGCCTGCTTTTTGATGTTGCGGCAAGAAGCAATGGAGATAGGAGCAAGCTGGTCTATGACTGCGCCCTATGCCGGGGTGCCAGTTCAAATGTTGTTTTTGAAGCCACAATCGCCACCAAGGGAGCCAACCCTGTCCTGAAGGAAGCTGAAGCCTTTCAAGGCTTCAACCATGAGATGCAGGAAGTCATAGCAGGGTTGCCTATTGTGTTTGGCCCCTGTCTAAAGTACCTTATGAAATGGGCTGGAACGACCCAGGAACAGCTTGCAGAGAGATCTGGCATGGATTCAAAAACCATTAGGAACATGATTAATATTCCAACACATGAGCTGAAGCTGGAAAGCGTGATTGCCCTTTGTATTGGGCTTCGACTGCCTTTTACATTGAGCATAAAGTTGATAAAATCGGCAGGACTATCATTCATGTATTCAAATCCAAACCACATGGCATATGAGACTCTGCTTATGTATTTTGGTAAATGGACAATTGAGCAATGCAACAAATGCTTGATTGAGCAAGGAGCAAAGCCATTGAACAGAGCTTGATATTGCCTAGAGAATATGTTACCCACCTTGTCAAGAAAATGGGGAATGCATTAAGCGTAATTTTGGCACTTTACTTCTATTTTCAATCTGCATAAAGAAGGGATTTGATCATTAACTCTATTTTATTGAAGTCTGGTTCTTTTCCATCAGCAGGCAGTAAAATGAATGAGTTTAGGATCTTTCAGGCTGTTTACACGATTTGACACGATTTGACACGATTCCCAAGACAATCGTGTCAGGCACTCTCGCACAGGAGAGGAGCATGGAGAGTTCAGCCGCGCCACATATCTGTCATTGCTTAGGTTAATCCTTTAGGCTGCATTAAATAGCGCAGATAAAGCAAAGACCCACCTTGTATCAGGTGAGTCTTCTGGCAAGCGACAGACGAGAATCGAACTCGCGTCTCGAGCTTGGGAAGCTCGGGTAATGACCATTATACGACTGTCGCATACAGCATCCAAGATAGCTAAAACAAATATCCCTGTCAAGGTTAGAATATAGGCCTTTACATTAAATTTACTTAATGGGATAATCCCCTGCGTTATGGATGAAAAAGAAATAAGAAAAGAGAACAAGATGGGCACTATGGCCCCAGGGAAGCTCTTGATATCCATGAGTCTTCCCATGATGTTCAGCATGCTTATACAGGCATGCTACAATATAGTGGACAGCATCTACCTAGGCCATTACAGCCAGCTGACGCTGACTGCTGTATCTCTTGCCTTTCCGCTGCAGAACCTGATGATCGGCTTTGCAGTTGGAACTGGAGTAGGAATAGGAAGCCTTATCTCCAGAAGACTTGGAGCGAAGAGACTGGAGGAGGCCAACGATGCTGCAAAGCACGGAGTCTTGCTTGCAGCCATCACCTTTGCCTTGTTTGCATTGCTCGGACTATTCTTCACCAGGACCTTCTTTACCTGGTTCACCGAAGATGCCTCGCTTATTGAGCTTGGAACCAGCTATACCACCATATGCCTGGTGGCAAGCTTTGGAGTCTTCCTGTCTGTGACCATGGAGAAGATCATGCAGGCTACCGGCGACATGATCAGCCCAATGCTTGTCCAGCTTATGGGCTGCATCGTCAATATCATACTCGACCCTATCTTCATATTCGGCTTTGCTGGAATCCCCTCGATGGGAATAGTCGGAGCTGCTATCGCCACTGTAATTGGCCAGATAATTGCTGCCCTATTTGCCTTCTTCAGGCTGAGAAAGAACACAGAGCTTAGTGTCTTCAAGGGACCATTGAAGATCAAGGCTTCTGTTATAGGCCAGATCTACCAGGTAGGAGCGCCTTCCATCATAATGCAATGCATCGGGACAGTGATGGTTTCAGCTCTGAACGCAATCCTGATTGCATTCAGCGAGGCTGCCGTGACTGTCTTTGGACTTTACTTCAAGCTTCAGAGCTTTGTGTTCATGCCGATCTTCGGCCTCAACAGCGGCCTCACCCCTATCATCGGCTACAATTACGGAGCCAAGAACAGGGAGAGGATCATACATACCTTGAGAACCGCTGTGCTGATAGCATTCTCCATAATGCTATTTGGCATGCTTGTCTTCACCTTCTTCCCAAATCTTCTGCTGGGCATGTTCAATGCAGATGCCGAGGTCACAAGGCTTGGCATCAGGGCCTTCAGGATCATATGCATCCACTTCCCAATTGCAGGAGTATGCATAACGCTATCCGGCCTGTTCCAGGCCATCGGAGATGGCTGGATAAGCATGGTGAACTCTATCGTAAGGCAATTGGCGGTTCTTCTTCCAGCTGCCTACATCCTCAGCAGGATCGGCGGCCTGGATGCAATCTGGCTTGCCTTCCTCATAGCCGAGCTTGCCTCAGTCACTATTTCACTGTTCTTTGCTGCAAGAGAATTCCGCACCAAGCTCTCTGCAAAGGCCCTGAGCAAGGAGGCTTGATGGTCATCCAGCCTATAGGCATCATACGCAGCCCCATCTCCAGCAAGTTTGGAGCCCCAAGGCAAAGCGGGCTTGCTGAGGTAAAGGCATGCGTAATCCTCAAGGAGCCCTTCAACCGAGAGGAGGCTCTGAGAGGCCTGGAGGGCTTCTCTCATATCTGGCTTCTATGGGAGTTCTCTGAAACCGAGGGTCAAGGCTGGACACCTACGGTGAGGCCTCCTAAGCTTGGCGGAAACACGCGCATGGGCGTCTTTGCCACAAGATCTCCCTTCAGGCCCAATCCTATTGGATTGTCCTGTGTACGGCTTGCCAGCATACAGAGAACCGATACTGGGCCTGTGCTCAATGTCATTGGCGCCGACCTGATAGACGGCACCCCGATAATCGACATCAAGCCATATTTAAGCTATACAGACAGCAAGCCTGATGCAGCATGCGGCTTTGCACAGGACCTTTCCTCCTTAAGGCTTGAGGTCGAGGCAGACGAGGATATGCTTAAGTCCATCGAGGACAAGCAAAGCCTCATCACCCTCCTGAGCCTGGATCCAAGGCCTGGATACAGCGATGATCCACAAAGAATCTATGGCATGGAATTTGAGAGAAAGAACATCAAGTTCACTGTAAAGGATGGAAAGCTGACTGTCATTGGGATAGAGGCATTATGATAAGCAAGAGCAATATTCACACACACTGCACTTATTGCGATGGAAAGAACACAGTTGAGGAGATGATCCAGGCTGCCCTGGACCTGGGATTCGAGAGCATAGGATTTTCAAGCCATGCTGTTGGAGTAAGCGTAGATGGATCGTGCATGAAGGCAGAAAGGGTTGACTCATACTTCAATGAGCTTGAGGCCATGAAGATCAAGTACCAGCAGAGAATCAAGATCTTCAAGGGTCTTGAGCTGGAGCTGGGATACAGCAAGCCAGACGACCGATGCGACTACACCATCGGCGCAGTCCACTTCCTTGACACACCCAATGGCATCAACAACATAGACTACAGCCCTTCAGTCCAGGCCAAGGGCATAATGGACTGTGGCGGACCGGATGCTTATGCAAGGCTTTATTTCGAAACCCTTGTGCAAAGGTCAATGAGCCAGGATTATGACATCCAGGCCCATTTCGACCTTCTGACCAAGTTCGATGAGAAGAATCAGCACTTCACATACAACAGCAGCTACAGACGCTATGCCTTTGATGCCCTTGACGCCCTTTCGAAGAAGAACGTCATCTTCGAGATCAACACAGGAGCCATATCAAGAGGCTACATGACAAGGGCCTACCCTGCGGACTTCATACTTGAGCGCATGGCAGAGAAGAAGCTTCCCATAATCCTGAGCTCCGATGCCCATAGCGCCAGCGCTCTGGCCTGCTGCTTCGATGAAACCGAGCAGAGGCTCAGGTCCTTTGGCTTTACGAGCATGATGAAGCTTACCGACAATGGCTTTGTCGAGACGGCGCTCTAGATGTAGTTTGTCCACATCCGAGGGCTTTCTGGCATCGGCTTTATGCGCTTTTGATCGGCTTCAAGCAAAAAGGCTATGTTCTGGGCAAGAGTCCTCATGGTCTGCAGGCCTTCCTCGTCCTTTGCAACATCCTCTGGAGTGTATCCATGCACCTGGTTCCAGTACTGTGAGCCTGGGACTATCATGGAGCTTATGGTGAAGTACTTGTTCAGCCTATCAAAGGCAGAGGCGCCTCCAGCGCGTCTGCAGGACACCACCGCAGCTCCGATCTTGCCCTTGAGATGGGAGCCATAGCAATGGAAAAGACGATCCAGCAGGCAGCATAGCTGGCCTGAAGGGCCTGCATAATAGACAGGAGAGCCCACAACCAAGGCATCTGAGCTGTCCAGGCTTCGAGCTATCTCGTTGACAGCATCGTCAAAGACGCATCTGCCAAGCTTTCGGCAGGCTGAACAGTCTATGCACCCAGCAATCGGCTTCGTGCCTATCCAGGCTAGTTCAGTTTCCACACCCTTCTCATTAAGGACCTTGATGACCTCAGAGAGCGCTGTATAGGTGCAGCCCTTTTCATGGGGACTGCCGTTGATCAATAGAACCTTGCTCATCCTAGCCTCCGAAATTGGTCCTTATCCTCTTCTCATGAAGGGGAAGAGACACTCCTTCCTGCGCCTTGATCAGAGAGGCCATGTTAGCTCCCAGGGTTCTCATGGTCTGCAGGCCTTCCTGGTCCCTGTCAAGGTCCTCAGGCTTTCTTCCATGAACCTGGTTCCAGTACTGGGAGCCCACGATGTTCATGCTGCAGATGGAAAAATACTTGTTGATCCTGTCAAAGGCAGAGGAGGAGCCTCCCCTTCTGCAGGACACCACTGCTGCAGCTGCCTTGCCAGCCATCCTAGGCTCGGCAATATAGAAGAGCCTGTCCATGAAGCTGCATACGGCGCCGGTCGGACCTGCGTAATAGACAGGAGAGCCGACAACAAGGCCATCTATGTCATCCAGCATCTCCAGCACCTGGTTGACTGCATCATCGAATATGCATTTGCCCGTCGCAGAGCACTTGCCGCAGGCAATGCAATCGGGCACTGGCTTATTGCCAAGCCAGAGGATGCTGGCCTCAATTCCACTTGCCCTTAGGCTGGAGGCGCATTCTTCCAGCGCCCTGTTGGTGCAGCCTGCCTGATGAGGGCTGCCGTTTATCAGAAGTACCTTTCTCATGTTTCTCATTATACCCTAGGTTGTGCTTCAGGTGAAGGCCTTGACAAAAGCGACAGTATTGTCGCATATTTTCAAGGCAATGAGAAAAGGCGAAAGAACAAGGCTTGAGATAATAGAGCGGGCAAGAAGGCTGTTCATGGAAAAAGGCTTCAGCGGCACAAGCATGAGCGACATATGTGCAAGCCTGTCGCTTTCACGAGGCGGCCTGTACCGCCACTTCAGCTGTCTTGAAGAGGTCTTCATAGCCTGCCTCAAGGATGATGCAGAGATCTGGGAGCAAGAGCTGGACAGGGTCCTTGGCCTTGGCCTTGACTCCCGCCTCATACTCAACAGGTATCTGGAAGTCAAGGAAGCCGAGATTCAGGAAGGAAGCGGGAGGCTGTCGCTTTGCGTCTATGAGTATCTCAGGCTTGCACAAAAGCCTGACAGCTTCATTGCTAGTAGATTCGGCCTGGCTGTGAGCATGCTTGGACGCATGCTCTCTTATGGCAAGAAGCGAGGCGAGCTAGAGATCAACGATGTTCAGGCTCTCTCGGAACTGCTGGTCACAGCCCTGGATGGCATAGCGATTGCATACATCGCAGAAAATGACAAGGCCTCATTGAAGAGGCAGCTAGGACAGCTTAAGACCATGATGCTAGGAGGCACAAATTGAAGGCATTCGTAATAAATGGCTCACCCAAGGGTGAGAGAAGCGATACGTTGAAGGTCACCAAGGCCTTTCTGGAGGGCCTTGAGGCCGAATATGAGATTCTTGACATATCAAGGCATCCCATAAAGGAATGCCTTGGCTGCCACGCCTGCTGGTACAGGACGCCAGGATCTTGCATTCAGGATGATGACATGAGGCTCATACTGGATGGCATCAGGTCTGCAGACCTGGTGATCTGGTCATTTCCGCTCTACTGCTATGGCATGCCGTCTCAGGCAAAGGCTGCTGTGGACAGGCTGATGCCCTTATCCAGCCCTGTTCAGTATGTGAATGCTGAGGGCAAGACCTGTCATCCTACAACCAAGCCATTGCCCGCGCGCCACATGCTCATCTCTGGCTGCGGCTTTCCCCAGTACGAGCACAACTATGAACCTCTGATAATGCAGTTCGGCCTTGCCTTCGGCTCAGGCTTTGCCCGGATCACCGCACTTGAGTGCCCACTGCTTTCGGTGCCTGAAGCCAAGAGCCTTGCCGATGGCTATCTTGCCCTGGCCAGGAAGGCTGGACAGGAGTTCAAGGAAAACGGAGCCATCGCGGAGGATACACAAAAGGCCCTTGACGGGCCTATGTTCGATCCAGATACCTATAGAAGGATGGCAAGCGCTACAGCCAGGGCCTAGCCCTGGGTGAAGCGCTTCAGAAAAGCTCTTGTGCTCTCCTCTTGGGGATTCTGGAAGAGCTGGGAAGGAGAGCCTTCCTCGCAGATGACTCCGTCGGCCATGAAGATGACACGATTTGACACATCGCGGGCAAAGGCCATCTCATGGGTGACGATCACCATCGTGTGGCCTTCAGCTGCCAAGGCTCTTATGACTGCAAGCACCTCTCCCACCATCTGGGGATCCAGGGCGCTTGTAGGCTCATCAAACAACAGCACTTCTGGCTGGATTGCAAGGGCTCTTGCAATAGCAACCCTCTGTTTCTGCCCACCGGAGATGAACCTCGGCTTTGCATTGATGTAGGCTGTCATGCCCACCTTGTCAAGGTAGAGCATGGCTCGCTGCTGGGCCTCGGCGCGATCAAGCTTAAGAACCTTCATCGGGCTGATCATGCAATTCTCAAGAACAGTCATGTTATTGAAGAGATTGAAGGACTGGAAAACCATTCCAACCTTTGCCCTGTAAGCAGGGATATTCACGCTCTTGTCCAGTATGGATGAGTCATGGAAGAGTATGTTTCCGCTGGTAGGCTCCTCAAGAAGGTTGATGCATCGAAGAAGCGTAGACTTTCCCGATCCAGAAGCTCCAATGATGCAGGTCACATCGCCTTTCTTGACGGAAAAATCAATGTCCCTGAGGACAACATTGGTGCCGAATGTCTTTCCAAGATGCTCGACTCTCAGTATTTCATCACTCATTCTTGGCCTCCTCCTTGTCCTTGGTGCCCATGGCGTTCCTGGAATCCTTGATCTGAGGGTACATTCCGCTTGTAAAGGCCAAGGTGTCTGTGGTGGCCAGGTCATAGGTTCCGCTGCCATCCATCCTGGACTCCCAGAACCTCAAAAGCTTTGAAGCCGCTATTGTCATTGACAGATAGATGATCATTGCGATGGTCATGGACTCAAAGTAGGTATAGTAGGTTCCGGCGACTGACTTGGCGGCAAAGAACAGCTCCACCGTGCCAATCACAGCCAGAACGCATGTATCCTTGATGTTGATGATCAGGTTGTTTCCAATCTGAGGCATTATGTTCCTCAAGGCCTGGGGTATGAGGACATTGGTCATGGTCTGCAGATGCGTCATTCCAACAGCCATGGCTCCCTCAGTCTGGCCGATGTCTATGGAGAGGATGCCTCCCCTGACCGTCTCGGCCATGTAGGCTCCAGTGTTGATCGACACAATGAAGAAGGCGGCGAACCACATGTTCATGTTGATTCCAAAGACCTGGCTGGCTCCATAATAGATGAACATTGCCTGGACCATCATCGGCGTTCCCCTGAACACTTCGACATAGATCTTCAGCAAGGCCTTGAGGATCTTCATTGGGATCTTCTTGATCAGCCTGTCGTTTCTGTTTATGGGCACATACTGGACAATGCCTACGGCAAAGCCGATTACACAGCCAAAGAGCGTTGCGACCACTGAGATGAGCAAGGTGGTGCCTGCCCCCTTGAGGTAGGACAGGCCATATCGCTGGAGCAAGAACACCACCCTTGCCCAGAATTGGGTTGGAAGGCTGTTCATGATCAGTTGGACAGCGGCTGGGCCGCAATGGCTTCATCCATCATTCTATTAAAATCATCAGTGCTCAGCTTAGAAAGGGCTGCATTGATGCCTGCAAGAAGCTCTGAGTTGCCTTTCTTGATGGAGATGCCGATGTTGATCTCCTCCTCTGATACTGCAAAGTCATCGCTTGTGCCAAAGAAGTTCAGAAGCTTGAAGCCTGGGTAGGCCACGCAGGCTGCCATGGCTGTGGGCATGTCAGTGACAACCACATCACAGGCTCCACTGTTCAGGGCCACCAGCATTGCAGGGGCTGACTCCTGGGCTGTAAGGATCCTTGCAGAAGGTATCTGAGGAAGGCATATATCATACCAGACAGTGTTGAGCTGGCTTGTACATTTTGCATTGGCTAGATCCTTGACTCCGGAGGCATTCGCATAAGGGCCATCGGCCTTCACCAGCGCAACTATGGAAGCATAGTAGTAAGGGCTTGAGAAGTCCAGGGTCATCAGGCGCTCTGCGGTGATGGACTGGCCGCAGATGGCGCAGTCGATTGTCCCTGACTGAACTGCAACAGGGATTGAATCCCAGTCAAGCTTTACGATCTGCAGCTCCTTTCCAAGAGCCTGGGCCACATACTTGGCCATCATTACATCATATCCATATGCATAATCAGAGCTGCCGTTGATCTTGACGGCACCGTTGGATGAATCAGACTGGGACCAGTTATAGGGGGCGTAGGCGCACTCCATTCCGACTCTCAGGACATTGGATGGGGCTTCCTTCCCGCCGTTTGCAAATACTAGGGACAGGACTAATGCCATAAGGATGATTGCTGTTGTTATTCTTTTCATTCTCTTACCTCGATGGGGGTATACTAGAGAAAAGGATATTTTAAATCAATAGGTTTTGTAATTTATTTTCTGTTTCTGTTATTATATTAACACTTATTGGGTTTTTCTTGCCTTTTTTTGGTTTTGACTCTAGCATCGACCTTGGAGTTATGATGTTCGATTACAAGAAAGAGTATAAGGAATTCTATCTTCCTCCTTTAAAGCCGCAGATTGTAGCGGTTCCTTCAATGAACTATATAGCCGTTGATGGCAAGGGAGATCCCAACGATCCCAGCGGTGAATACCAGAGAGCCCTTGAGGCTCTATATGCAATCTCCTATACGATAAAGATGAGTCCAAGAAGCTCACACTCAATGAAAGGCTACTTCGAGTATGTTGTGCCGCCTCTTGAAGGCTTCTGGAAACAGGAGGGGCTTGATGGCATGGACTACTCACGCAAGAGCTCCTTTCTCTGGACCTCGGTGATAAGGCTTCCGGATTTTGTCACCAGAGATGAGTTCTGCTGGGCTAGGGATGAAGCTGAGCGCAAGAAGAAAGCCAGCTTCCAGGCTGCTTACTTTATGCAGTATGAGGAAGGCCTATGTGTCCAGGCTATGCATTTAGGATCCTTTGACGATGAGCCTGCAACAATAGCCCTGATGGACAGCTATGCTGCAAGCCAAGGCTATGAGAGCGATATGCAGGCTAGAAGGCACCATGAGATCTATTTAAGCGATTTCAGAAGGTGCAGGCCCGAAGCTCTGAAGACAGTCATAAGGCATCCAATAAGGAGAAGCCTATGAAGACGCTGGTCATAGCTGGACTGGGCTCCAGAGGAAGGCTGGCCTATGGCCGCGAGATAGCCGGCATGAAGGACAGAGCCAAGGTCGTCGCTGTGGCCGACACCAGCGATGAGGCCCTTGAGCTAGCCGGAGAGGAGCATGGCATACCCGGCTCCATGAGGTTTCATAGCGCTGAGGAGCTTTTCTCACAGCCTTGTCTTGCCGATGCAGCCATTATCTGCACCCAGGATCGCCAGCATGTCCCTCATGCCCTTATGGCCCTTGAGAAGGGCTATGACATTCTTCTGGAGAAGCCCATATCGCCAAGGCTGGAGGAGCTTCAGGCGATCCAGGAAGCTGCCAGCTGATATAAGCGCAAGGTAATTATCTGCCATGTCCTTCGCTACACCCCGTTTTTCAGGACAATCAAGTCCATAATAGATTCTGGGAGCATTGGCGAGATAGCTTCCATACAGGCCCTTGAGAATGTTCGCTGCAGGCACCAGGCTCATTCCTTTGTCAGGGGCTCTTGGAGACAGGAGGGCCAGACCAGTCCCATGATCCTGGCAAAATGCTGCCACGACCTGGACTATCTTGTATGGCTGACAGGCAGAAGATGCCAGAGAGTCTCCTCATTTGGGTCGCTGATGTATTTTCGCAAGGAGAATGCTCCCCAAGGAGCAGGACAGAGATGCCTCGGGCCCTGCAAGGCCAAGGCGGACTGCCCTTATGATGCTGAGAAGATCTACCTCACCAACGATTGCACTGGAGTGCTCAAGGGCAACACCGGCTGGCCCTGCAATGTGCTCAGCCCAAGCCCTACCGAGGCCAGCATTCGTGAGGCTCTTGCCACAGGACCCTATGGGCGATGCGTGTTTGCATGCGACAACGATGTTGTCGATCATCAGGTCGTCAATCTTCAGATGGAAGGCGGGGCTTCCTTGAGCCTGACCATGAGCGCCTTCACATCCTCCGGCGGACGAACGCTGAAGGTCATGGGGACTCTTGGCGACATTTGGGCAGACATGGACCAATGCATCATAAAGGCAACAAGGTTTGGAGAAAAGACCCAGGTCATCGATGTAAGGACCCTCTCCGATGACTTATCAGGCCATGGAGGCGGAGACCTAGGGCTGGTCACCTCGTTTCTTCAGCTGCTGGAGACTGGAAGCGCAGGAGCGGATGTCACCACCCTGGAGACCTCCATCGAAAGCCATCTGATAGCCCTTGGAGCAGAGGCAAGCCGCCTGAACAACGGAATGCCTGTGGAGCTCTCTAGCCTAAGATCCTGGAGCAAATAGCTCTCATGTCCGCCTGATGAACCAGCATGTCCTCAAGCAGGGCAAGCTGGCAGCTTGCTCGCTCAAGGTTGTGCTCTGGGTGTTCGATCCTGTAATAGGGGCTTCCACATAGATAATCATCCAGGAACCTTATTGCCTGCTCATAAGTCAGCACAAGGACCCCGTCAGCCATGCTGCTCTTCTCCTCTTCCCTAAGCTCGCCTCTGAGCGTTCCGAGAAAGCCAGCAGCAAAGGCCTCGAACAGGTCCAGGTCCAAGGCAACCTTTCCAAGATCCTTCTCATCTTCAGAGGCCTTGTTGGCTGAATACCTTATGCTGTCGGCAAAGTCGAAGCATAAAAAGCCTGGCATGACAGTGTCCAGGTCTATGACGCAGCAGCTCTCATGGCTATATCGGCAGAAGAGAATGTTCGTGGTCTTGGTATCATTATGAGTGATCCGCAAGGGCAAGGGGGGAAGGCAATGGGCCAGGCTTTCAAGCTCAAGGAGCCTGCTTGCCTGGCAGTATGCCTTGCTAAGAAGACCATGTGAATCCTTCTCAAAAGACGAGCGAAGGTGCTTCAGGCGGCTGGCTGGATCATGAAAGCCTGGGATTGTGATGAACAAGGCGCCTGGATCCAAGTCCATCAGGGCCTTGTCAAAATTCCCGAAGGCTCTTCCTGCCTTGGCAAAGGCAGCAAGGGAAATGTCCCTGTCAAAGACTTCAGTGTCATGCAGAAAGTCGCTGACTCTCCAGCATTCGCCATCAAGGTCTGCAAAGAGCTCTCCTGTGGCTGACTTGTGAAAATGCAGGCTTTCAATGCTCTTGCCTTCAAGATGGCTGGTTACCACAGCGATGTTGTGCATCAGGTTCCTAGCCGAGCCCAGGACAGCTGTGTTTATCCTCTGGGCAACAAACTCCCCCTTGTCAGTGCAAAGAAGATAGGTGGAGTTTATCACCCCGGTTCCCAGGCTCTTGAAAGAGATGATCCTGCCTAGCGAAAACTCAGATGCCAGGCTGTCAGGACAAGCCATGCAGAAAGCCCTCCCACTCACAGCCCCAATGCTCATATCCATGGAGCCTTCTCATCTTGCCTATCATGTCACAGCAAGCCCTGTTCTGCTCAAGGATTCTGCTTCTGTTGACAAGCCTTCGTGCATTAATCTCTGTCATGGTTGAACCAGTTGAAGGATGATGAAAGCGGCCTATCCCCCAGGCCGCTTTCATCAGCAATCAAACTAACAAAAGTGAGGACTTCAAAAAAGGGCAAGAGCAATCGAAGGGGATCTGGTTGCATCCTTTTAGGTATTATATAGTCATTTCAAGAAAAAGGCACTTGTTTTTTTATGCAGCAGCTTAAAACGCAGAAGAAAGCGCTTGATTAATTATAACATATGTTATATAACAGCTGCCACAAGGAGCGAGCATGCCGCCAAGAACAAGGATCGAGCGATCAATGATAATCCAGGCTGCCTATGAAATAGCCAGGGAGAAGGGCATTGAAGCGGTCAATGCCCGCTCTGTGAGCTCAAGGCTTGGATGCTCAACCCAGCCTGTGCTTTATTGCTTCAGTTCTATGGAAGAGCTTAAGAGGGCTGTTTATGCCAAGGCTGACGAGGCTCACACAGCCTATATCACAGAGCTTGATGGATCCAGGGATCCAGTCTTGCAGATAGGCTTGAACTATGTGGAATTTGCCAGGACGGAGAAGAACCTCTTCAAGCTTCTGTTTCAGTCTGACAGCCTAGGATGCAAGGACATAATGACAATGCTTGATGCTCCTGAGACAAGGCCTATCATTGAAATGGTTGCCCAGAGTCTTGGATGCAGCTTTGACAAGGCAAGAAGAAGGTTTGCATCGCGCTTCTTCCTTGTTCATGGAATAGCCAGCCTGATGGCCAACAACAGCCTTGCATATGACAAGGACCTTATAGAATCCATAATCATGGAAGGAAGAGATTGATATGAAAGACAAGAAACTCACGATAGCCTTGACCGCTATCATAATCTACGTAGTGCTTAGCAGCATCTCAATGAATGCTGGCTACATATGGCAGGCCTTGGCAGCTGTTGTCATGAGCATAGCCCTTCTGGCTTATCTTGCAGTCTCAAGGCAGTTCAAGGAGATTGGCTTTAGGAAGCTGACGGGGCAGGATATTGCAAGAGCGCTCTTCTTCATGCCAATGGCTGTTCTGCTCACAGCAAATCTATGGAACGGGCTTGGACAGGACCTTGAAGGCCGCAAGACCGCCTGCCTTGTGGTTGCAATGCTCTGCTCGGGCCTTCTTGAGGAAGTGATCTTCAGGGGCCTGCTTTTCAATGCAATCTCCCAGGCCAATACCAGGCAAGCGCTTGTCTATACCAGCATCACATTTGGACTTGGACACATAGTAAACCTTTTAAACGGAGCTGATCTGGTCCCAACGCTGCTTCAGCTTGTCTATGCCATCGCCATCGGCTTCATGCTTGGAAGCCTAGTCCTGAAGACAGGAAGCATCATCCCTGGAATCGCTTTTCACAGCCTCTTCAACATCGCCTCAGTATTCAGCAATGAAGCGGGACTTACCAGGGGCATGGAGATCATTACCGCTGCGCTAGTCACGATAATCAGCCTTGGCTATGCCGTCTATATCCTCAAGGCCAGCTTCAAGGCAAGAGCCTGACCAGAAAGCGTGAGCTGCTTCATATGATGCAGGCTTTTGCAGCGCCAGAAGCTGTGCTGAATGACTTGCTTCAGCCTTAGGCCTGGACTCTTTTCTCGACTTATAGCTATGCATCATCTTTAGGCTTTTCTGCACTGATTCTGATCATGAAGGTCCTGCCATTGCTAGCCTTGCAGGCCTTGCTGACTTGGAAACCTAGCTCTTCAAGGCCAAGTGCAATAAAAAAGGAGTTGGCTTTCCAACTCCTTTTCATTGCATGCAATATGCAAGCAGCGAGATATGAAGGCTGTCCAGAAGCCTTGGCTTCTGGCGCAGCCTTCTTGCTCTCTAGCAATATCCGTTGCCCTTGAGCCTTCTTGAAGCCCTGAATCTGTTTATTGCCTTGACTATCTCAACCACTGGAATGACTGCAACAGCAAGTCCCATAGCTGTCAGATACTCAACAATGTCGATAGTGGCAAAATCAAACAGGGTGGCGATTGCAGGAACCTCTATCACAACGAATGTGAGGAGCAACGAGACTATCATGGCTCCGAAGAGATAGATGTTATGGGTCTTGAGCTTGAATATGGAGCCCTTGAGCGACCTCATGTTATAGGAATGGAAGATCTCAGCCATGGACATGGTCAGGAAGGCCATTGTCGTTCCCTGTGCTGCAGCTGTTCCGCAAGCCGGGTCGAAGAGAGGTCCCTTTCCAAGATAATATGCAATAAGCGTCAGGACAGTCACAAGCAAGCCCTGGTAGGCTACATCAAATCCGACTCCGCCTGCAAAGATGCCATCCTTGCTGTTCCTAGGCTTCTGGTCCATGATGTTCGCCTCTCCTGCCTCCATGCCTAGTGCAAGAGCTGGGAAGCAGTCTGTTATCAGGTTGATCCAAAGAAGATGAGGAGCCTCGAGAATCGTGAACCCAAGCAGGGTTGCAGTGAATATTGTGAGAACCTCGCTCATGTTGCTGGAGAGAAGGAACTGAATGGCCTTTCGGATGTTGCTGTAAACCTTTCGCCCTTCCTCAACAGCCTTGACTATGGTTGCAAAGTTGTCGTCTGCAAGAACCATGTCGGCCACGTTCTTGGTGACGTCGGTTCCAGTGATTCCCATTCCAATGCCGATATCGGCGCTCTTGATGGATGGAGCATCGTTGACTCCGTCGCCTGTCATGGCGGTTATGTATCCAAGGGCCTTCCAGGCCTTGACTATGCGAACCTTGTTCTCAGGCTTGACTCTGGCGTAGACCGAGTACTTAGTGACGCTGGTTGCAAACTCTGCATCGCTCATGGCATCAAGCTGGGCGCCTGACAGGGCCTCGTCGGCGCTGGAGATGATTCCAAGCTGCATGGCTATAGCTGTGGCTGTATCCTTGTGGTCGCCTGTTATCATTATCGGCCTGATGCCTGCCTTCTTGCACTTGTTGATTGCTTCAGGCACTTCTGGGCGGACAGGATCTATCATGCCGACCAAGCCGAGGAAGACAAGGTCGTTTTCCATTGCCTCGGCATTCTGGTAGTCTGCGCTGTCAGGCATATTGTCCAAGGTCTTGGTAGCTGCAGCGAGGACTCTGAGAGCCTGGCTTGCAAGCTCCTTGTTCTGAGAATACCAGTAATCCTTGAGAGTCTGTGTCATGGGCACTATCTGGTCATCAAGCAGAACCTTGGTGCAGCGGGAGATCACTACGTCTGGAGCTCCTGTTGTATGCTGGATGTACTTGCAGCTCTCAGTGCTATGGACTGTGGTCATGAGCTTGCGCATGGAATCAAACGGGATCTCTCCAACTCTAGGATAGCTCTTCTTCAGGTCATTCTTCGAGAGGCCGATCTTATAGGCGAAGTTGACAACAGCATTCTGTGTCGGGTCGCCTTGCGCTACATTGTTCTCATCAAGCTCAGCGTCTGAGCAAAGAGCCAGAGAGGAGGCCAGGGCCTTCTCATCCTGCGCTCTGGTCTGCACCACTGTCATCTTGTTCTGTGTCAAGGTTCCAGTCTTATCGGAGCAGATGATCTGTGTGCATCCCAGGGTCTCAACAGCAGTCAGGCGCCTTATGACAGCATTGGCCTTGCTCATCTTGGTAACGCCTATGGAAAGGACTATGGTGACGACTGCAACCAGGCCTTCTGGGATGGCAGCGACAGCGAGGCTGACGGCTACCATGAAGCTTGGGAGGATGGTCGATTCAAAGCTGAGGTTTCCTGCAGTGATCAGGTTTATTGCGAATATCACAACGCAGATGCCCAGAACAAGATAGGTCAGGATATTGCTGAGCTGGCCCAGCTTCTGCTGAAGCGGAGTCTTCTCCTCCTGAGCCTGGGTGAGTGCATCAGCTATCTTGCCCATCTCAGTCTGCATTCCTGTATCGCATACAATGGCCTTGGCTCTTCCGTAGGTTATTACGCTTCCCATATAGACCATGTTCACCCTGTCGCCTAGGGCTATCTCGTCTCCCTTGAGAGCCTCTGGGCTTTTCTCAACAGGGACTGACTCTCCAGTGAGGGCTGCTTCCTCGCTCTTGAGAGCAAAGCTCTCCATTATGCGGCAATCGGCTGGAACAGCATCTCCTGCTTCCAGGCTGATGATATCGCCCTTGACCAGGTCCTCGCTCTTGATGACAACCTGCTTGCCATCTCTGAAGACCTTTGTTGTCGAGGCTGTCATCTCCTTGAGAGCTTCGATAGCCTTCTCAGCCTTGGATTCCTGCACAACACCGAGAATTGCATTCAGCACCACGACAAAGAGTATGATGAAAACATCTGCAAAGCTCTCATGCTGAACGGAAGACACCACAGCCGATATCGCAGCAGCCACTATGAGGATTATGATCATCGGATCTTCAAGCTGCTCAATAAAGCGCTTGAACATGGACTTCTTCTTTCCCTCAGCCAGCTTGTTCTTGCCATTAAGGTCTAGGCGTCTTTGAGCTTCCTCTGCCTTGAGGCCTTCCCTTTTGCTCGCCGTCTCCTTCAAGACAGCTTCTACATCCTTCAGATAGTACTTCATCCAAGCCTCCAATAAAGGTTGCTGCCCTGTACAGCACGACAGCTAGACCATTATATTTATTCCTCACGCATGATACACAATTGAGAAACCTTGAATAAAGACATTTCAATGAAAAATTGAGAATTCAATGAGCAACTTAACAGTATATTTGCCGTTCAAGCTCGATTCTTAACAAATTCTTAATATCGTCTTTCAGCAGAGATCCAGAGCCAGCAAGCACCCTCTCCGCTTTCAGAATCAATGCTCTCAGGGTAGACCTCTAGGTCATACAGGCCATTGGGCTGGTATTCTGAAGATGGGAAGAACTGGGTGTAGGCCATTCGGGTTGTCTCCTGGATGCACTTGGGCAGCTTGCCCTGGCTCTTGAACACCACCCAGGTCTGAGAAGGGATTGTGCTCACCTCAAAGCCCTCTGGCACAGAGGCAAGATCATCTACAGTCACTGCAATGGAATACTTGAACTTGCTGCAGTCATCTCCATCATAGCAGATGCCAAGAAGACAGCTCTTGAGCTCATTGTCTCCACCCATATGCGAAAATAGAGTCTCGCATGTTCCATCCTTCCAGGACGAATCCCAGAAAGCAGGCACTTCCTTGAGGCTCTGCTCTCCATTTGTGAAATAACGTGCCTTCTCAAGCACCTTGAACGGCCCTGCGTTCACAATCCGGTAATCCATATCCTTGCCTCCTTCTATGACAAGCTTAGTCTGAATCCTGGAGAAGGACTTGATGCTGCTGGCGTTTCTCACCTGGCTTGGCAGGCATCCATGGAATGCACGAAACGCCCTTGAGAAGCTCTCGGGAGTGTCATAGCCATATTTCAGCGCCACATCAATGATCTTCACCTGCTTTGATACAAGCTCCTCGGCTGCCTTGCTGAGGCGCCTTTTCCTGATGTACTCGCCTACGCTGTAGCCTGCAAGCATTGAAAACAAGCGCTGAAAATAGAAGCTTGAGCAGCCTGAGCACCTAGCCACCTCTTCCAGGCTGACCTTGCCTTCCAGATTGAGCTCGATGAAATCTATGGCCCTCTGAAGCCCCGCTATCCAGTTCATTTCCTCTCCTTGCCTGCAAGACTAGCACATCCTCAGATTGTGCTCTTGACAATTCATGCCCACTGATGTCAGGTCCTAGAAGAAGAAAAGCTCCTCGAATTTCGCATCCAGGGCGATGCACAGAAGCAAGGCCAGCTTGGCTGTAGGGCTGAACTGCCCAATTTCTATGGAGCTTATGGTGTTTCTAGAGACACCGACCATATCTGCCAGCTGCTGCTGGCTCAAGCCTCTGCCAATGCGCCTGGCCCTAAGGCTGCTCTTCAGCTCAAGCTCCTGCTTCATAGTCCCAGATACCCGCATACCGCTCCTGCTGTTGCCAGCAGGCAGCCAAGGCTTGCAGCTATGCCCAGTATTATCTCATGCTTCTGGCCAAGCTTTATGCCCTTGTAGACATGGTTGCCTGCCATGCCTGCAAACATGATGGCATAGACATCATACCAGACGTTGTCGGTGAATATCTTCAGAAGCATCAATGCAAAGGAGGCTGCCAGCATTGCAATCTCCCCAGCAAGCATGCTCTTGTAGGTCTCAAGGACCTCCCTTTCATCCTTTCTTTCAGCCTGGGCTTTTCTCAAGGCTTCCTTATTGTCCATCTCAGTCTCCTTAACTGCTCATCATGCTACATTTGCCAAGTAAACTTGTCAATATTTTTGCCAAGCCTTGCTGACATTCATCTTCACAACAAGGCATTGTTCGATGATAATCAAGACTATGGAAAGCAAGTTCATAAACATAGCAGAGGACAATCTCAATACCGAGCATCTTTGCTGCATCATAAGGTCAAGGACCCTGAACCCCGGCATCGAGGCAAAGAAGGCCTGGCTGAAGCCTATGCTTGGCAAGAATCACGTGTTTCGAAAGCTTGATGCAAAAGGCACGGTGTTCATCGAATACGATGATCTTGAGAATGCCTGGGTCCCAATCGAGGGAGAAGGGTACGTCTATGTCTACTGTTTATGGGTGCTGGCCCCTTTCAAGGGCAAGGGCTATGGGAAGGAGCTTATGACTTATTGCATCGAGGATGCAAGGGCCAGAGGAAAAAGCGGCATATGCATGCTGGGCAGCGCAAAGCAGAAAGCTTGGCTGAGCGACCAGGATTTTGCTAAGTCCTTTGGCCTTAAGACAGCGGATGTCTCTAAAAGCGGCTATGAGGTGCTCGCCCTAAGCCTGGATGGCTCAATGCCGCGCTTCACCGCAGAGGCAAAGGCTGAGACTATCGATGATCCTGGCCTTGTGATCTATTACGATGACCAATGCCCCTATATTCCTCAGTTCCTTGATCCCATAAAGGAGTTCTGCAAGGCTGAAGGCATTGCGGCTTCCTTCATCCATATCAATAGCCTCGAGGAGGCCAAGGCTGTGCCTGGAGCATTCAACAACTTCGC
>JAQVSP010000121.1 GCA_028700425.1 Sphaerochaetaceae bacterium
ATGTCAGCGCCAAGCAGCTTGCGGGCTCTCTTGATGGTCTCGTAGACCACACGTGGAGTGGATGTGCCGCTTGCATCCTTGAAGCACACGGAGTCGAATGGGATTCCGGCATCCAGGATCTTGCGAAGGACTCCCTCGTAGAAGTCTGGATCATGTGCTCCCTTGGCGTTTGGAGGGAGAGCCATCATAGTGACTGTCACCTCATGGCGAAGGCCTGCATCATGTATGGCACGTCCGCTGTCGATGAGATTGTTCACATCGTTGAGGGCATCGAAGTTCCTGATTGTGGAGATTCCATGCTTTGCAAAAAGGTCGGCATGAAGCTTGATGATGTCCCTTGGCTGGGAATCAAGGCCAACTACGTTGACTCCTCTGGAAAGGGTCTGAAGGTCAGCATCCGGACCGGCGACCTTGCGGAAGGTATCCATCATCTCGAAGGCATCCTCGTTGCTGTAGAAGTACAGGGTCTGGAACCTGGCGCCGCCGCCTGCCTCGAAATGGGTGATTCCAGCGTTGCGAGCAGCCTCGACTGCCGGCATGAAATCCTTTGTGAAAACCCTAGCTCCATAGACGGACTGGAATCCATCCCTGAAGGCTGTGCACATGAACTTGACTTTCTTTTTCATCAGGCTACTCCTTAACTATTTGCTTTTTGGGTTGCAGCTGCGATGGCTACGGCTATCTGATCATCTGCACTTGCGCTATTGACCTGCGCCTGGGTTTTTGCGGCTGCAGCTGGAGCTGCTGCCTCAGCTGCGGATATCCTGCGGCAAATGGCAGAGGTTGCCTTTGTCATGAAGATGAGCAGCGTAAGAAATACGAATACCACTCCAAGTCCAAGGCCAAGAAGAACCAGGCCATCTTGAAGCTGGCTTACTAGCAGGTCCCTTGGCATCTGGGCTAACGTTGAAAGTTGAATCATGGATGCTCCTTGTATTGTGGCAGAAATGCCATCAGTCACAAACTATAGCAAGCTTTGCTAAACGTTTCAAGAACACGAGAAAATCTTTCATCCAATGCAAGGCATTCTTAGCAGAAATATGTCCTCATTATAAATACATGGCAGATATTGACATATAAGAATTAAGGAGCGGCTTTTCCCAAGGCATCCTGATATAAATGCACTGCACAGGCTGAGTGCATTGTGAACAATGTGATGATATGTGGATAGCGCACAGGCCTGCTTGCCTTTCTCCGCCCCACAGGCTATCTTGAATCCAGGAGATTTCATGAAAACGCTTGAGAAAGGTTTTTTTCCTGATTACAAGGACAGCAAGGACGAAGATTGCCTTTGCTGGAAGGACGTTGGAGACTTGCAGGAAGGCTTCTCCTGCCCAATATTCTCGATACGGACAGTGGAGAGAGCTTCCTGCGATGGGCGAAGGGCTCCTTTCGTCCAGCAGGTCAGCAACGACTTTGTAACCATCATCCCCTATTTCAAGGGCATTGATGGAGTAGGGCGCTTTGTGCTTGTAAAGCAGTTCCGTCATGGATCCGGGAAGGTCACGCTGGAGTTTCCGGCAGGCCTTGTGGACCCTGGCGAGGACAGCCTTCACGCCGCGCTGCGGGAGCTCAGGGAGGAGACCGGACTTGAAGCCAGCAAGGCTTCGCTTCTTGGAAGAGTGAATCCTAATGCCGCCTTCATGACAAACAAGGCTAGCTTCTATCTGCTCGAGGGCTTGTCTGTCGCAGGTTCCCAGAGCCTGGATGCCAATGAGCAGATAGATATTGCAACAATTGACGAATCAGAGGCCCAGGAGGTCTTTGGATTGGATAAGTTCGACAATGGAATCATGCTTATGGCTCTTTGCCTGTACAATAGGTACAGACGCCATGAGAAGGAGAGAAAATGAAATCCAGAAACATCATCTTTATCGCATTGATAGCAGCATTGGCACTGCTTGCAAGCTGTGCAACGCCAAGATCAGCTGATTATGCCACAATAACAGTGGATGGATCAGGGTCAGTCAAGCTCAAGGCTGACGTGGTGACCTTCACGGTCCGCATCAGCGAGCTTGCCGACACCACCAAGGCTGCCCAGGATCTTGCAAATGCAAAGATTGCCAGGATACTTTCGCTGGTCAGGGCTGCAGGAATCGCTGATGAGGACATCAAGACAGGAAGCCTTTCAATCTATACCGACTATTCCTGGGAAGATGGAGCACAGGTCAGGCTTGGAGAGAGAGTGTCCCAGTCCTTGACCATAAAGAGCCGCGACCTTGAGGGCTTTGCCGGCTTGGTCGACCAGATTGCTGAAAGCGTGAGCGGGCTTGAATTCAACAATGTCATATTCGACAAGGAGGACAAGAGCGAAGCCTATGCCCAGGCTCGTGAGAAGGCCATTGCCGATGCCCAGTCCAAGGCAAAGGCCTATGCCGACGCTTCCGGCCTCAAGCTTTTTATGCCCATGACCATAAGCGAGGGTGGATTTGGGGTCGTGAACAGCTACAACTATCCGATGGCCCTCATGAAGGCCGACATGGCAGCTTCAGCAGAGTCTGCTGTCTCCACTGAGATCCCAAGCGGGGAGCTTTCGGTGACTGCCTCGATAAGCATCACCTATAAGGCTGTGCTATAGCTTTCTGAACCAGTAAAGCCTGCTTCCGCAGTCTCCGAGCACACGGGTTCGGCTATCGTACCCAGTGCCTGTGAACTGCGGATCAAGCTTGACTCCGGCATGCTTGAGCACGTCGCCTCCTATTATGGCGGTCGTGGTCTCAGTGTCCATGCCCCAGTTCTCGGCAATGTTGCGCTGAAGAGCCTTCCCATCCTCGATCTTGATGGGACTGACCCTGTTGATAAGCGATCCGAAAAGCCTTATGTCAAGCTTCTGCGGCCTGCTGGAAAGCTGGTAGGATGCATTCTCATCTGCCATGTACAGCCTGAGCATGTCGCCAGTGCTGTTTGGTCTGACATGGACCTGGAAGTCCAGGACAAGAAGATCGCCGCTGGCTGGATCCTCTACGACCCACATTCTTCTGTTTTCCTCTGTATCCATGCGATAGAGCCTGCCGTACTGAAGCGCCGGCCTATGCTCCTTGTAGTAGGCAATCTGCGCCTTGACCTGGCTTCTCTGAAGAGGGGTCAGGAGCCCTAGGTCCAGCTCGTAGCCAAGGTTGCCGAACGCAGCCACGTTGAAGCGTGTCTCGATGTCTGTGCTGCGAAGGCTCTGGTGGTTAGGGCAGGCAGACACATGGGAGCCCATGCACACCTGGCTGTAGCCATAGCTGGTGCCCTCCTGTATCCTTGTCCTTTGCAGGGCATCCGTA
This sequence comes from Sphaerochaetaceae bacterium, assembly GCA_028700425.1. Taxonomy (GTDB): domain Bacteria; phylum Spirochaetota; class Spirochaetia; order Sphaerochaetales; family Sphaerochaetaceae; genus JAQVSP01. Next base: position 3,270 of record JAQVSP010000121.1, read on the forward strand.
TCATCGCTGGTCCAGACCTGATCGAAGAAGCACAGCATCCCAAGGTCGAAGCGGTTGCCCCCAGAGGAGCAGGCTTCCATCAGGACCTTTGGGAAGCGTGACCTGAGAGCCCCAAGCACCTTGTATAGCCCTATCATCCATGAATGGAAGAAGCCCTCATCAGGATAGTCGGAGAAAAGCCTGTTCATGTCCCATTTCATGTAGTCCACATTCTCAAGGACCTTGGATATGGAATCGATTATGTAGGCCTGCACCTCATCGCGCCTGAGATCGAGCAGCAGCTGGCTGCGACCAAAGGAAGGATCCCTGCCTTCAAGCTGAACAGCCCAGTCAGGGTGCTTCTCATACAGCTCGCTGTTCTGGCTCACCATCTCCGGTTCAACCCATATGCCGAACATCATGCCTATCTGGTGGATCTGCTGCGCCAAGCCCTCTATTCCTTGGGGAAGCTTGCGTGGATTTGCTGTCCAGTCTCCAAGTCCCTTAGTATCGTCTGTCCTTCTTCCAAACCATCCATCGTCAAGTACAAACAGCTCAATTCCAAGGGACTTGGCCTGATTAGCGAGCTTGATGAGCTTATCCTGGCTGAAGTCGAAGTAGGTCGCCTCCCAGTTGTTCAGCAGCACAGGCCTCTGGCGGTAGCGCCAGTAGCCCCTGATTATATGGCGGTTGGTGAACCTGGCAAAGTTGTCTGAGGCCTGATTGAGTCCCTTGTCGGAGTATGTCATGACAGCCATCGGGGTGGCAAAGCTCTGTCCTGGGCCTAGGGGCCAGGTGAAGCTGTCGTTGCCTAGAGCTGTAAGAAGGCGGACCTTGCCAAACTCGTTAGGCTCGATTATCTGCTGGTGATTGCCGCTGTAGACAAGGTTGATCCCAATGGCTTCGCCATGGCTTTGGGAGCAGTCAGGCCTCTTGAGGAAGATGCATGGGTTGTGGAAGGCAGAGGAGGTTCCGCATCGAACATTCCAGGATAGGGTGGCAGCCTTGATGTCCTGCACATGGACCTCGCGCTCCCGAGCCCAGGCTCCGTCAAGGCTGATGACCTGCCAGCTTGAGTCAAAAAGGTCAAGCTGAAGGCTTGCCAGGCCCTTGAGGGTTATGCTGGAGCCTGTGTTGTTCACGATTCGGCTTGCACGGGCTATTACATCCACCTCTGTGAAGGCTATGTAGTATAGCTCAAGGACAATAGGCAAGACCTTGTCTGCAAGGACGATCTTCAAGGTGGAGGCATCATTCTTGTCCCCTTCTGGGATTGGAGTGTGGCTTCCTGGATCGACTATGCCCTCGCTTATGGTGTGGCTCTGGTATACAAAGTCAAGGGTCCCAAGGCTGGTGCGCACGGCGCAGGCCCTGAAGTCGCCCTTGCCAGAGGCTGAGGTTTCAAGGCAGATGTTGTTCATGCACAGGCTCTTGCTCTGAGGGCTGTAGCAGACGCTGTTGCCTTGTCCTATGGAATGCTTGTCACAAAGCGCCTCTGGGTCCTGAGAACGAAGTATATGGCCATAATGGAGGTGCTCAAGATGTCCGGTAGGCAGAAGGCTGATCCAATAGGATGTTGATCTGGTATCGATCCTGAAAAGGCTTTTGTCAAATGATATGCTCATGGCTCTTATTGTATCACAGCAGGCCTTGGTTGTGGGAAACAGAAGAGCTGATTGGCTGGATCATCTTGACAAGAAACCTCAGATTGAAGGGTAATATCAGATAGGAAGAGATTATATGAGAAAGATTGCAAAGGCTTTGATGGTCCTGGCTCTGCTTGCATCTGCAGCAATGCCGCTGACGGCATTGGAGAAAAGCTCGTCAGCTTATGTCCACGACTTCTCCCTTTTCAGCGTTGCTGTCCTTTTCGTAGGCGAGAGAGGCTCGGTTGAGGCCTGCGGCTGCCTTTCCTCTGATCAGCTGGACAGATTCTTCCAGAACTGGGATAGGCCAAGCCCCTATTATCAGAAGGCCCTGGATGAAGGCCGCT
>JAQVSP010000024.1 GCA_028700425.1 Sphaerochaetaceae bacterium
ACGCAAGGATCATATGCGCGACAAACAGGGACCTTGAGAAGATGGTCACCGAGGGAACCTTCCGCGAGGACCTTTTCTCTAGGCTCAATGTCATAAGAATAAGCATTCCGCCGCTTAGGGAGAGGCAAGGTGACATAGAGCTTCTATGCATTGGGCTTCTCAAGCGACTTGGCAGCGAGATGGGCAAGAGAGTCGACGGACTCACCCCGGAAGCAATGGCTCGCCTCAAGTCTCATAGATTCTATGGCAACGTAAGGGAGCTTGAGAACATTCTGGAGCGGGCAGTCATCTTTGCCGACGGCCCGCTGATCACCAGCTCATGCCTTGACCTGAGGGGCAGCGTAGCCAAGCCGGATGTGATTGCCAGCATTGAAGCCGCCCCAAGGGAAGCCGGCCAGGCAAGATCTCTCAAGGAGATTGAGCAGGATGCAATCATACAGGCTCTGAGAAGATGGGAGGGCAACCGAACCAAGGCTTCTGAGGAGCTGGGAATCACAAGAAGAACCTTGATCAACAAGATAGCAGAGTACAATATCGACCTTTAGGAGGCATGAAAATGAGTTTACCGCGTTGGGATCTTTCCAACATTTATCCTGGCCTGCAGTCAAGAGAGTTCCTTGATGACCTTCAGAGTGTTCCTCGTGAGCTTAAGAGGATGACTGATTACTATAATTCCAATCCTGCTGTGCCAGAGGGCCTAGCTGCCCTGGTGACAAAGGGAAGCGACCTGATCGGCTGCTATTCAAACCTTGGAAGCTACGGCTATGCCAACTTCTCCACTGCAACTACAGACAAGGCTGCCATTGCAGCCCTGGGCAAGACAGAGGACCTGTCCATGCCCTTCTCAAGCTTCATGGTGGCTGTGAACAACTACCTGAAGAAAAACGAGACACAGGTGCGAAAGAGCCTGGAGACAGAGACCTTCAAGCCTTATGCCTTCGTCATTGGCGAGATGATAAGCCAGGCTTCCCATCAGATGAGCCCCGAGCTTGAGGACCTGGCCAGCGACCTGCTCAGGACTGGAGCTTCCAGCTGGGGCCGCCTTCAGGAGGCTGTCAGCTCCGTAGCCAGCGCGGATTTCAAGGGTGAGCGCAAGACTGTCATCCAGCTCAGGGCCATGAGCTCTGATGCAGACAGAGAGACGCGAAAGCTTGCATACGAGAAGGAGCTTGAGATCTGGAAGGAGCATGAGACCGACATATCCTATGCTCTGAATGGAGTGAAGGGCGCATGCATAACGCTGGAGAAGAGAAGAGGCTATGCCGGGCCTCTTGAGAGGTCCGTTGAGGATGCAAGGATAAGCATGCCTGTTCTCAACTCCCTGATCAGCGTGCTTGAGGAGAGCCTTCCTCTTTTCAGAAGCTATCTGAAGACAAAGGCAAAGCTGCTTGGCGTTGAAAGGCTTGGCTTCTATGATCTTTTCGCTCCAGTTGGCACCGAGTCCAAGAGGTGGAGCTACGAGGAAGCCAGGGACTTCATCATAGCCAACTACAGCAAGTTCAACCCTGCGATGGGAGAGTTCGCCAGCAACGCCTTTGCAAAGAACTGGATTGATGCCGAGGCAAGAGCAGGCAAGACTGGCGGAGCCTATGACATATACTTCAACAAGGTCAAGGAAAGCAGGGTGTTCGCCAACTTCGACTACACCTACACAAGCGTATCAACCCTTGCCCATGAGCTTGGGCATGCCTGGCATGACCATGTGATAAGCACCAGGAACGAGCTGCTTGCCCAGTATCCGATGACTCTTGCAGAGACAGCCTCCATATTCGCTGAATTCATAGTCTTCAAGGGTGCTGTCGAGGCATCCACACCTGAAGGCCAGATAACCATAATCGAGCATTTCCTGCAGGATGCCTGCCAGGTTTGCGTCGACATACTCTGCCGCTTCTATTTCGAGCGAGAGCTTTTCAAGCGAAGAGCAGAGGGCGAGCTTACTGCAGACGAGATGTCTGACATGATGCTTGCAGCTCAGAAGGCCACTTATGGCGATGGCCTGGATGAGACGCAGCTTCATAAGTACATGTGGGCAGTGAAGGGCCACTACTACAACGAAGGCTTCTCCTTCTACAACTATCCCTATGCTTTTGGGCAGCTGTTTGCCCTTGGCATCTACCAGAAGAGCCAGGAGAAGTCAGATGAGCCGTTCTATGAGAAGTACAATCGCATGCTCAGCATAACAGGGTCCAGGAACGCTGTGGATGTAGCCGCCTCCATCGGCTGCGACATAACAAGCCCTGAATTCTGGAGGTCTGGAATGCAGGTGATAGCATCTTACGTCAAGAAGCTGGAAGAACTGTGCAGATAAGGCTGAAGAGCTTTGGGGCAATGGGAGCCTGCTTTGCCGTGGACGAGGAGGGCAAGGCAGTCCTTGTCAATGGAGGCATCCCCGGTGAGCTTGTTGAGGCCAGCATAAGCAAGAGCTGCTCCTCATACAGCCTTGCCAGGGCTGAGAAGGTCCTCGAGGCCTCCCCAGATAGGGTGACGCCTCCATGTCCTCTTTATGGAAGCTGCGGCGGATGCGACCTGATGCACATGAGCTATGCCTGCCAGCTGCGCCTGAAAAGCGAGCTGCTTGGCTCCCAGGCCCAGAAGCTGGGATTCGAGGTTCTGGAGCCAAAGGCCTCGGAAAGCCTAGGCTATAGGTCAAGGGTTCGCTTTTCCTTGGTTGAAGGGCGGCCTGCCTTCATGGACGTGAACAATCAACCCATCCTGGTCAAGGCATGTCCCGTGCTCTGCTCCTCAATAAACGACTTCATTTCACATAGGTCCTTTGACTCGGACCAGCTTTCGCTGGTCATGAGCGACGAAGGTCCGCTGATCAGCCCTTGCGAGGGCTTCATAACCGTTCTTGGCAAAAGGCTTCCTGTTTCAAACCAGGTCTTCTTTCAGTCCAACCTGATGGCCCTTGAGGCCTTGATCGGCTTGGTTAAGGACAATGTCGTCGGAGCATCTGCAATGGACCTGTTTGCAGGGGTAGGCACCTTCAGCGCCTTCCTAGAGGATGAATTCAAGACCTTGGCTGTTGAGTCGAATCCAGCTTGCCTGAGGCTTGCCCAGATGCATCTCAAGAAGGCTCGCATCATCAGCAAGGATGTTAAGCTGCTTGACAGAAGCCTCAAGGCTGACACAGTGATAATCGATCCGCCGAGAGTTGGCCTTGACAAGGCTTTCCTGCCCATGCTCAGGGCCTTTGCCCGCAAGCGGGTCATCTATGTCTCTTGCGATGGGGCTACCTTCTTCAGGGATGCAAAGGCCTTGACAGCCCTGGGACTGAAGCCAGTATCGTTCAGGATGCTGGACTTCTACCCCCAGACTCATCACACAGAGAGCATCGCTGTCCTGGATGTCTAGATCAAGGTTATTAGGAAGCAAAGGGAGAACTTGCCGTCTCTCCAGTTCTCTCCGTTTGGCACTAGCTGGTTGAGGTTGCCTGATGCCAGTGTGTATTCGGTTGGAAGGCTGTAGGCTGCGCCTATCTTGAGCACAGGTCCAAGCAGGAAGTCCAAGGTTGCCCTGAAGGTGAACGGGCTGTTCATGAACACATAGGCCAGGGAGATGTTCTCTATGGTAGCGCCTTCAACAATGAGGGTGCCTTTCTTGCCATCGTTGCGATAATTGAAGGAGGGCCCTGCGGTAAGGCTGATCCTTGCCACGGAGAAAAGGTCGTCTGTAAAGCCAGCTGTAAGCGTCCCATTGAAGCAAAGCTCGCCCTGGCTTGTTATGAAAAGCTCGCCTGCAAGATCGGCTTCTGCAAAGAGAATCTTGTTCCTTAGGTCGAGGGTGATATCCAGGCTGTCCTTATTGAACTTCTCAAGGCCCTTCATGACGCTGATAAGATTGCCTTCATAGGACACTCCCACACCTGCGCTGAAGTCAATCCAGTTCTCTCCAGCAAAGAGAAAAAGGGATGGCAGCAATAATATTAATATAATAACTATAAGTTTCTTCACAGTTTCTATAACCATTCTTATGAGGTAAAGATTACACTCTTTGGTAAAAAAGACAATAACAAAGCACTGTCAGGCTGAAGATAACAGGAAAATTTTCATGAATCACTTATCAGACAGGGGGCTTTTTACTCTCCCCTAGGATTCATTTCATTGACCATTGAACTTTAAAAGTGAAAGGCACTGCCTGTCATATTGCCTTTTTTTTAGTGAAAGCATCAACAAGGTTGATAATTTCATCCTGAAAAATAGTAGCTATTATGCTCATGTTGTATTATTATAATTGGAATTAAGGGAGCAGGCTGAATGTCGCTAGGAAAGATCATAGCTGTTGTCATATTGATATTGGCGCTTTGCGTCTTTCTTTTCATATTCCACACATGCATCATATGCGGAAAGCCAAGGGCCTGCCTTAAGGCGCTGATTGACGGAAAGACCGAATGGGTATGCCCTAGCTGCATAGAGCAGCACGACATCCCATTGGCACCTGTAGTCTAGAGCTCGTCCTCGCTTATCTCATCAAGCTCATCCAGCCATATGGCGAACTTGGCATCGCTTGGCATTCTCCAGTCTCCTCTTGGCGACAGCGTCACCGATCCTACCTTCGGGGCATCTGGAAGGCAGGATCGCTTGAATTGCTGGTTGAAGAACCTTCTATAGAATATCTTGAGCCATTTCATGATCACTGTCTTGTCATAAGATCCGTCGAAGGCATATCTGGCCAGGCGGAAGATCTTGGCAGGCCCGCAGCCCCAGCGCAGGCAATAGTAGATGAAGAAGTCATGAAGCTCATAGGGCCCTACAAGATCCTCTGTCTCCTGTGTGACTGCAGACCCATCGGAGGGAAGCAGCTCAGGGCTTATCGGGGTGGCCAGGATGTCCTTTAGAATATCCCTCAGCTCTGGCTCGCTGCTGTTTGCATAATAGTCTACGATGTAGCGCACCAGAGTCTTTGGCACGGATGCGTTGACAGCATAGTTGGACATATGGTCGCCGTTGAAGGTGGCCCAGCCAAGAGCCAGCTCAGACAGGTCTCCTGTGCCCACCACAAGGCCGTTGACCTGGTTGGCAACGTCCATAAGGATCTGGGTCCTCTCCCTTGCCTGTGCGTTCTCATACACCACATTGTGGTTGGTCTCATCGTGGCCGATGTCGGCGAAATGCTGGGTCACAGAGGCCTTGATGTCGATTATCCTCAAGGTGCAGTCCATCGCCTCCGCAAGCTTCTGTGCATTGGACTTGGTGCGATTGGTTGTTCCGAAGCACGGCATGGTTATGGCGATTATGTTCTTGTGGCTCATGCCAAGCATGTCCAGGGCCTGGGCGCTCACTAGAAGGGCCAAGGTTGAGTCCAGGCCGCCGGAAAGGCCGATGACAAGGCTCTTGCAGCTTGTGTGGGATATCCTTCTCTTGAGTCCAAGAGCCTGTAGGTTTAGGATCTTGTCGCAGCGGTTCTCGATAGCCGCATCTCCCTCAGGAATGAAGGGGTTCCTGCTGATAGGCCTTGTGAGGTCTGTCTCGCAAGGCTCTATCTGGAAATCAGTGAAGCGATAGGCTGGATTGCTCTCGTTGAAGAAGGTGTTCTTCATCCGCCGCTCATGCTCAATGCGCTGCAGATCAATCTCAGTGGCAAGTATCTCGCCTGGCTTCTGTGCATGCTGAGCCAGAAGCACACCATTCTCGCAGATTAGGTCATGGCCGGTGAAAACCAGGTCGGTTGTGCTCTCTCCCTCTCCCGCATCGCAATAGACGTATCCACATATGAGCCTTGCGCTCTGGCCATTGACCAGGTCCTTTCGATACCTGGCCTTGCCGGCAAACTCGTCGCTTGCAGAGAGGTTGGCTATTACAGTGGCTCCATTGACCGCATGGCTTACGCTTGGCGGGCATGGAACCCAAAGGTCTTCGCATATCTCCACCGCAAGCCGGAAGCTGGGCATCTGTGTGCAGGTGAAGATCTGGTGCATGGAGAGCGGGACGCTCTGGCCATTGAACTCCACGAACTCCTCCTTCTCCCTGGCGCTTGAGAACCACCTTGCCTCATAGAACTCCTGGTAGTTGGGGATGTTTGCCTTCGGGACGATTCCAAGTATGCTTGCGTTGCTTGCTACGATGGCGCAATTGTAGAGCTTGCTTCTGCTGTCAACAGGGCAGCCAAAGACGACAACCATGCCTGCTGGGACATTCTGTGCAATCTTCTCGGCGCTTTCCTTGGCGCTCTGGATCAGGGCTTGCTGAAAGAAGAGGTCGCCGCAGGTATAGCCTGTCACAGCAAGCTCTGGGAAAACAAGCAGGTTCACTCCCATGGTCTTTGCCCTCTGTATGGCATCGATGATCTGGTTTGTGTTGTAGACGCAATCAGCGACCCTGATAAGGGGCGTTATGGCTGCAGTCTTTATGAATCCATCCTTCATAGTCTTCCTCTTTGTAACTAGATTAATGTGTCATGGCAAAAATAACAATAACTGATTTCTTTCTTGCTTATTTTTCATGAGGTGTGTAACATTCACGCATTCAGCTTGGTTATGATTATAGAACGAAGCGATGAGCTTCTTTCCATTTTGAATTAGGGAGATAACGATCATGAAGAAGACAATAGTGGTTCTTTTGATTGCAGCATTGGCTGTTGCATCCGCATTTGCAGGCCGCGGAGCCTTGGATCTTACAGCAGGAGCCATTGTCCAGTGGAATGGCGACCTTGGCACTGCTGTTGCCGGCGTAACAGACGGTGATGGCAATTTCGACTGGGAAAAGGCAAAGCAGGCCGCTCTCAATCCCGCCGCATGGCAGATTGGAGCAGAGGCAAGGGCGAAGATAGCTCTTCTTGAGCTGGACAGCGCTGCAATGTTCAGCAAGATCGAGAATGGCAAGGGCCTGATCATCAGCGGCTATGTGACTGGAGGCCTTTCAATGGACCTTCTGGGACTTGCAAGGCTTGGGCTGACAATCGGACCGGATGTGTACTTCTACACAGCCCCCGAGGATGTTCCAGACGGATCAAAGCAGTTCTCGATTGGAACAATGGGCGATACCCAGGCCAGGAAGTTTGCAGACTATCAGGCTGAGAATCCAGAAGCCTCTGATTTTGTCGCATCCTTGATGACAGCTCCGCTCAACCTGAGGGCCACCACAGACTTCCTCGTAGGATCTGTGACCATCGGCGTCAGCGTGACAGTGCCGACAAACCTCTCGTTCTACCAGTTTGATTTCCTGCAGATAATCCCCACCGAGGATGCCATTCTCAGGAGCAGGGTTGCCATTTCAGCTGGAATCGCAATACTCTAGCCAGATAGACAATTCTGGACAAGACCGCCTTCGGGCGGCTTTTTCTTTATCATTTTGTCATAAGTTTAATATGATAACTTGTAACTTATTGCTTTTTCTGTTGTTCATAAGCTAGAATCAAAAAAAACACATCCGGGATGTGAAAAGGAGTTAAAAAATGAAGAAAGTACTTATTGGCATGCTGATTGTTGTCATTGCCGCTGCTTCTGCTTTCGCTGGAGTGACAGCAGGAGCGATTGCACAGTGGAACGGAACTCTTGGATCTGCTATGCATGATATCACCAACGAAGATGGCAGCATCAACTGGGAAAAGGCAAAGGAAGCCGCTCTCGATCCAGCTGCCTGGCAGTTCGGAGCTGAGGTCAGAACCAGCATCGCCATCGCAGAAATCGATGCAGCTGCTCTTTTCAGCAAGGCGGACGCAGGAATGATCATAAACGGTTATCTCACTGCTGGTATCAACATTGATCTGTTCATCGCCAAGCTTGGCTTGACAATCGGACCAGATGTGACCTATTTCACTGACCCAGCTGATGCTACTGCACTTGGCAAGCCACAGCTTATGATCGGAACAATGGACCAGGCCCAGCAGGACAGGTATGATGACTACGTGGCTGACTACCAGGCCAAGAATGACGGCGAGACCCCAGATGATCTTCTTGCCACATTCCTTACTGCGCCTCTCAACCTCAAGGCCACTGCAGACTTCGTTCTTGGACCAGTTGTTGTCGGAGCTTCTCTTGTTCTGCCAGTCAACGTGTCCTTCTATGGAATGGATATCAAGGACCTGATTCCGAAGGCAGAGGACCTGATGAGATGCAAGGTCGGCCTCTCAGCTGGAATCAAGCTTTTCTAGCCTCTTAGGAAGCTGAAGCGAAACGGTCATCCTCGGATGGCCGTTTTTTTGTTCCTTGGTGTATTTTTCCTCTTTGGTGTGCTACTATGCAGAAGGAGGCTATTATGGCTGATACAAGCTTCATCAAGTTCTTCGTTCGCGCCCTTGTCATAGGGGCTCTGGCTTTTCTTCTGATCTACTTCGTCTTCACCGACTATTCGCAGAAGTACTTCGGCACCAGCTATGCATCCCAAAGGTCTGCGAAAGCCTATGAGAGCGCGGTCCTGAAGGCCGTTGACGAAATGCGGTCCCAGGGAGTCAGCGAGGCTGACATCAAGGCCTATCTTGAGAAGCTGAACGTGGATCCTAAGAGCCAGGACGCCGTGTCCCAGGTGCAGTTCAACTTAAGCGGGCTGTCAGGAGAGGTCATCGGGTCGATCATTGAATCAGTAAAGAGCAAGGCAGGCCTGTGATGGCAGAGGACCTTTTCAACAAGAAACGGCTCTTCATCGTCGATGGCTATGGCATGATATACAGGTCATACTATGCCTTCATATCCCGTCCGCTCAAGGATCCCGAGGGCTTGAATGTCTCCGCCTTTTTTGGCTTCTTCAGCACACTGCTGATGGTGATCAGAGATTACAGCCCTGATTATCTTGTTGTTGCCATGGACAGCCATGGACCGACGTTTCGCCATGAGCTCTATCCTCAGTACAAGGCCAATCGCCAGGCAGCTCCGGAGGACCTGCATGCCCAGGTGCCTCGCATCATCGAGACCCTGGACAAGATTGGAGTGCCAGTGTTTGCAAGACCTGGCATGGAAGCAGACGACCTTATTGCAAGCCTCAGTGTAATAGCCTCAAGACGTGGAATCGACACGGTTATGGTAACTGCTGACAAGGACCTGCTTCAGCTGGTGGATGACAGCGTCTTTGCTCTCAGGCCTCCCAAGGGCAATGACAAGGAGTATCGACTCTGGAAGGAGAAGGAGGTGGAGGAAGGCTTTGGGCTTAAGAGCAGCCAGATAATAGACTATCTGTGCATCCTCGGCGACTCCTCTGACAATGTGCCTGGCATCAAGGGCATAGGCGACAAGGGAGCTGTCAAGCTTCTTGGAGAGTACGGCACCCTGGACAACGCCATAGCCCATCGCTCTGAGATGACGGATTCCATGCGTGCAAAGCTTGAGGCTGCCTTGCCGACTTTGGATCTGACAAGGCGCCTTATCGCCCTTAGAAATGACCTTCTTGATGAATCGAGCTTTGATGAGAATGCCTTCTCGGCATCTACAATAGACTGGTCCAAGGCCATTGCTGACTTTGAGAAGGCTGGATCCAAGAGCCTGGCTGCATCTGCCTCCCGACTTGTCTCAGCAAAGCCCGAAGCAAGGGTGGAGCCGCCTGTCATTGCGCCTGCTCCGATGAAGACTGCTGAAGGCTATGACAGGAAGGGCGATTATGAGTCTATCCTGGATTGCAGGACCTTGGATGAGAAGCTGAATCAGGCCTGCAAGTCTGGCCTGATTGCCTTTGACATCGAGACAGACAGCCTGGATGCTGACAATGCGAACATGGTCGGATTCTCCTTCACTGACAGGAGCTTTCATGCCTTCTATGTTCCTATAGAGGCTGGCGGCAAGAGCCTGCTTGACCTTGAAGAGGTCAAGGCCGTGCTCTCAAGGCACCTGCCTCATGTACGCCTCATTGGACAGAACTTCAAGTATGACTACAAGATACTCAGGCACCTTGGAGTAGAATTTGGCCCAATCGCCTACGACACCATGCTTGCAGCCTGGCTTCTGGACAGCGACAGCGGGGCTTACAACATGGACGACCTTGCTCTTAAGCTTCTTGGCTACAAGACAGTGCGCTATGAAGACGTCGTGCCCAAGGGCAATAGCTTTGGGACAATCGACCTGGAAACAGCAACAGGCTATGCCGCAGAGGACAGCGATGTTACCTTCCGCCTTTACGAGGTGCTTTCAAGAACCCTTGAGGAAGAAGGCCTGACAAAGGTGCTCAATGATTTTGAGCTGCCCTTGATACCGGTTCTTGCCCAGATGGAGAGCCTAGGAGTCCTGCTTGATGAAAACCGGATACAGCAGTTCAACGACTATGTCAATGATGAGATAGACAAGGTGGAGCAGCAGATCTACGAAATAGTAGGCCATCCGTTCAACATCAACTCCCCCAAGCAGCTTCAGGAGATACTCTTTGTTGAGCGCAATCTGCCTACGGGCAAGAAGACCGCCTCAGGCTTCTCCACCGATGTAGAGGTGCTCGAGGACCTTGATGGCCTGGGCACAGATCCTGTGCCTGGCCTTATACTAAGGCAAAGAGGCTTGGTAAAGCTTCGTGGCTACAGCCAGGCTCTTCCCACTCTGCGCGACAAGGATGGCAGGATCCACACCTCCTTCATGCAGACAGGCACTGCTACAGGGCGCCTGTCATCCAAGTCTCCGAATCTGCAGAACATTCCTATAAGAACCGAGGAAGGCAGAAGGATAAGGGATGCCTTCGTGCCAAGCCAAGGCTATGCCTACATATCGGCAGACTACTCCCAGATAGAGCTGGTGGTGCTTGCTCATTATGCCCAGGACAAGGCTCTTCTCTCGGCTTTCAGGGAGGGCCAGGATGTCCACAGGCAGACTGCAAGCGTGATCTTTGATGAGATGCCAGAGTTCGTCAGTCCTGATCAGCGGAGAATAGCCAAGACCATTAACTTCGGAGTCATCTACGGCCAGTCGCCTTTCGGATTGTCAAAGACCCTGCACATCACAAGATCTGATGCCAAGCATTTCATAGATGTCTATTTCCAGCGCTACAGCGGCGTCAAGGCCTTCATTGACAAGACCACAGAGCAGGCAGAGAAGACTCAGAGCGTTCAGACTCTTTTTGGCCATAAGAGAAAGCTTGAGAGCGCTGCAAGCCGCAACAAGACAGAAAAAGCCGCTGGCCAGCGAATGGCAGTCAACACTGTCATACAGGGAACGGCAGCTGAGATTATGAAGCGCGCCATGATAGATGTGCATAAGGCCATCGAGCACATGGATGCCCATATCATACTGCAGGTCCATGATGAGCTGATTCTTGAGGTGAGAAAGGACCTTGTTGAAGAGGTCAAGGCTATCGTGAAGTCCAAGATGGAGAATGCAGTGAAGCTTTCGGTGCCCACAAGGGTGAGCATCGAGGATGGAGATTCCTGGGGGAAGATGCACTGATGGTTATCGGCATGGCTGGGCGCATATGCAGCGGCAAGAATCATGTATGCGCTTTCTTTGAGAAAAAGGGCTTCAAGGCCATAGACCTTGATATTGTAGCCCATGATGTGCTGGACCTTTGCAGGGATGATCTTGTAAAGGCCTACGGCCCTTCCATCCTCAAAGGCTCTAGGATAGATAGGCCAAGCCTTGCCAGAGAAGCCTTCAGGGATGAAAGATCCTCCCGCCTGCTTGACAGCATAACCCATCCAAGGATACTTGAGGCAGCAAAGGCCGTCATAGCTTCCAACCCTGACAAGAGCATCATCCTCAACGGCGCTCTGCTTCATCGCTGTGCAATGGACAGGCTCTGCGATTACGTTGTCCTTGTCTGGGCACCATACTGCGTGAGGCTGAGAAGAAGCAAGCTCCGACAGGGCCTGTCTCCAAGCCAGTTTCGCCTTCGCAACGCCCAGCAAAGAGATGTAAGGCGCAGCGCCTATAGGCCAAGGCAAGCAACCTTTGTGCTGTATAATTGCCATGGGGACAAGGCTATAGGTTGGCAGGTAGATAGAATCTGTGCTAGAATCACAGGCGATTGTGAGAGGAAAGGCAATGTCTAGCAGAAACAAGTGGTATTGGCTTATTGGGCTGGCTCTGATAGCCTGCTATCTTGTTGGCATAATATTGATCACGGGACAGGACCTCAGCCTTCACAGCCCTGCAATAGACAACCTCGTCAAGCCGGCTCTTACAAAAGAGGAGACTCAGGCTCTTGTGTCAAGCATGATAGAGGATGCCAAGCTGTCCTTGAAGCAGGAGGCTGCGGACTTGGCCAAGGAGCAGCTCCTGGGATCAGAGGAGTTCAAGGCAAGCGTGAAAGCAGCCGTAGACGATGATAGAGAAGCCCTGTCCAAGGAGGTTCTCGAGGCTGTTATTCCATCAGTGCTTGCTCTAGAGCCGCAGATTGTACAGGCCCTGGTCGATCCTGAAGGCAAGCTAGTCAAGGGGCTTCTTGAAATATGGACTGGGTATGAGCCACAGCTTGAGAGCCGCATAGCCTTGGCTATCAAGGAAGACCCGGATATCTACAAGAAGATCTCTGAAGAGGTGCTGAGCTATGCTCCAAGCTTCCAGCAGCAGATAATAGACCAGATCCTGGCTCTCGAGCCTCAGTTCATAGAGTCTGTCAAGGCTGCTGTGGACCCAGTGACAACTGCCCAGATAATCTCTGATCCTGCATTCGTCAGCACTGTAATGGAAGCTCTTCTGGAGAACAGGGAAGCAGTCCTTGAGGTAGTGTCGCCATACCTGGTGCAGGCTGCCATAAAGGAGCTGAAGGCAGAGGCCTCTGGAGGAGGCACTGAGTACCAGTCCGCTGTCTCAGCCGCTCGCGAGGATACCTTGAACAATGTTCTCGGTCCATTGAGCGACGACTAGTCCTTAGGGTATCTATGCTTTCTGCCATCCGGTCCATCGAACAGGAACCATCCGTCCTCCTCGATGTAGGAATCAGTTGAGAAGTTCACCTTTCCGCCTCCGTTAGGCAAGTCAAGCGCAAGCTTGGGATAGGCTAGGCCGCTCAGAAGCGGCTTAAGATCCTTGTATATCCTCAGGCTTTCTGACAAGGGAACCCTGAAGCTTGCCGTTCCGCTTACCAGGTCAGCCTGGAAGAGGTAGTAAGGGATTATCCTGTTTGCAATGCACTTCTCGAAAAGTTCCTTCAAAATCAGCACGTTGTCATTTACGCCCTTTAGAAGGACTGTCTGGTCCAGGACGGGAAAGCCGCTGTCTGTGAACAGCCTGACAGCTCTCAGGGCCTTGTCTGTAAGCTCGCGAGGGTGATTGACCTGAAGCATCACATAAAACGGAGCAGTGTCGAAGCTTTCAAGAAGCTGGATCAGGCTTGCATCTATGCGATCTGGATCTACAATCGGAATCCTTGTGCATACCCTGAGCACCAGGTCTGGACGAGCCTGCCTGAAGCTTGATATTAGATAGCGAAGCTGATCGTGGGACAAGGTCAGCACATCGCCGCCGGTGAGAAGCACTTCCTTGATCTGCAGGTTCTCTGACAAGGCCTTGGCAGCTGCCTGGATCTCCTGATCTGCAGCCGGCCCTGCCATGCCTCCGGTAAAGCGTCGCCTGAAGCAATGGCGGCAATACATAGCGCAATAGTCAGTTGTCAAGAAGGCAGCTGTGCCTTGATAGCGATGGACAAGACGAGGGGCTATAAGATGCTGCTCCTCCTGCTGGGGATCAAGGGTCTCATAATTGCCGGCTTTGCTGTTCTCCAGGCAAGTGGGGACGCTCTGGCGCCTTATCGGGTCAGATGGATCATCTGCATCTATAAGAGATGCGAAGTGCCTGGTTATTTTAAAAGGCACCGTTGCCGTGTCCTCTCGCCAAAGCATTTCTTCCCTGGTGATCTGGATATCCGGCCTCAGTGCCTTTAGATCCGAAAACGTCATCGCTAGCCGTTGACTCTTTCCAGATATTCCTTGGTCTCAGTATTCACTCTGATCTTCTCGCCCTGCTTGATGAAGATTGGCACTCTGAGCTTAAGTCCGGTCTCAAGTGTGACAAACTTGGTTGCGCCTGTGACTGTGTCGCCCTTTATGGCATCCTCTGCCTCGGTGACTGTATAGACAACCTTGCTTGGAACCTGGACATCAAGAATCTTGCCTTCCCATACTGTGCAGCGGAAGGTCTCGCCTTCCTTCATGATCAGCTGGTAATCAGGGAAGGAGGTCATTGGAACCTCATTCTCCTCAAAGCTTTCAGTATTCATGAAGTGAAAGTTCTCACCATCATTGAATGTGTACTGGAAGTCGAGATCCTCTACTGTGATTTCTTCTGCATTGTCCTGGCTCTTCATTGTCTCCTGGAGAACCTGTCCTGTCGTCGGGCTCTTCAGCTTGAGCCTCACGAAGGCTGACCCCTTCCCGGGGTTAACGAATTCGCGGTCGATGCATACAAAGGGAGCGCCCTTGATCAGAAGAGCCATTCCTTTGTCAATCTGTCCTGCTTTAATCATATTGTACCTCTAAAAATAATAGCGTTGCGTTAGACTAGGTGAGCATATCAGAAAATGGAAAAAGAATCAAATCCTTGATATCTTTTTTGTCCAATATAGCCATTAATAGCCTATCAAGGCCCATAGCCACTCCTGAGCAAGGCTTCATGCCCTGCAGCTTTGTGGCAAAATCCGGGTCTGTATCTGGTATCGGCGTGTCCAGCCTCTGGCTTAATATGGCAGTCTCCCTTTCATAGACATCACGGATCTGCTCCACGTCGGTAAGCTCGTCGTAGCAGTTTGCCACCTCAATTCCGCCTATGTACATCTCCCAGCGCCTCTTCACCAGCCCATCGTTCTTGGCCAGGCATTCTATCTGCCTGGGGTAGTCGGTGAGGATGACGGGATGGTCCTTGCTCAGGCAAGGCTCAACGAATGTGAGGAATATCCTGTTGAAGGTGTCCTCCCAGCTTTCAGGTCCAAAGGGGCCAAGCCCCTTCTCATATGCTTTCCGGCGGATCTGGCTTGGCTTCTGGCATTCAAGGAAGGAGAATCCGGCTAGGTCCTGGAAGGCCTGGTCCATAGTCATTGTCTCAATTTCCTGCTTGATGCCGACCGCACTGAGAAGGTCCTTGGTAAGGCCTATGGAATCCTTCTCATCATAGCCTACTGTGTAGTATTCAAGCATCGTGAACTCTGGGTTGTGCTCAAACCCTAGCTGCTCGCTGTTTCTGAAGCACTTGCAGATCTGATATACGCTTCTGCCTGTGGCTGCAATGAAGGGCTTCATGAACAGCTCGGGAGAGGGTATGAGATAGAAGCTCTTCTGGGCCCTGTATGGATTTATGAAAGCTGTCTCAAAGCATTCGATTGTCGGCTCTGGAATGAGGGTGCTGGAGAGCGACGGGGTTTCCAGCTCCAGATATCCTCTATTGTCAAAGAAGTCTCTTATGGCGCGATACATTGCGCTTCTCGCCTTGATCGTTTCAATGTCTGTGTTCATGGCACGATGATAATCCCAAAGCCTTCCTTATTGCAATGATTGGCAGAAAACCTCTATAATTGTCGCTTGTGAAAAGCTTTGACACCAATGATATGATCTACGCCCTGGCGACTCCTCGAGCAAGGGGAGCTCTTGCTGTATTTCGTGCAAGCGGAGAGGGTTGCATCGAAGCGCTTTCCAAGGTGTTCTCTCCTGCAGGCAAGCTTCGGGACTGCCCGACAAACACCTGCATCTACGGAAGGCTCCTCGACATAGACCAGGTTGTGGTCAATGTATACCGCAATGGCCACGGCTACACTGGACAGGAAGCCTTTGAGCTCATGTGCCACGGATCTCTTTCAGCCTTCGACATGATAAGCGCCAAGCTTGAGGAGCTGGGTTTCCGAGCCGCAATGGGCGGAGAGTTCACCATGAGGGCCTTTCTTTCAGGAAAGATGGACCTGACTCAGAGTGAAGCAGTGCAGGACATAGTCAACTCAGACAGCCCCATCTCCCAGAAACAGGCCTTCTCAAAGCTCCAGGGCTCCCTTTTCAAGGCTATAGAGGCTTTCAAGTCGACACTGCTTGACATCCTTGCTCCCATAGAGCTTCAGCTCGATTATGCCCAGGATGACATAGAGGATGAATTCGGGTTTCCCTATTCAAGGCTTGAGGCTCTTATCAAGGACATCGATGCTCTAGCTGCAACCTATAGGACCTCGCCGCTGGTCCAGGAGGGAGCCAGGGTCGTGCTTGCAGGTCCAGTGAATGCCGGCAAGTCAACCCTGTTCAATCTGCTTCTTAAGTCTGACAGAGCCATTGTATCTCCAATAAAGGGCACCACTCGCGATTATCTGGAAGCTCCCTGTCTCATAGACGGCCATAAGGTCAGGCTCTTTGATACTGCCGGGCTTAGGCAGAGCGAGGATGATCTAGAGAAGCAAGGGATCCAGCGGTCCAGGCTCGTCATTGAGGATGCTGACCTGGTTGTCTATCTCTCACCGGACATCCAGGACCTGGAAAGCCAGTGTGAAAGCTGGATCCGCGTCCAGAGCAGGTGTGACGAGAGTGTTTCTGATGGACCTTTCCTGAAGCTCAGCTGCATCACTGGCCAGGGCCTTGAGGAGCTGTGCCATGTCATATCATCAAGGCTTGGCAGCCTGGTTGAGACATGTGATGGTATGATGATACAGAGCGCCAGGCAGGCACAGGGCTTGCACGAAGCCAGCCTCTGCCTGAAGAGGGCGATAGAGACAAGCGAGATCGGCCTGGATCTCAGTGCAGGCCATATCGGCAACGCCTTAAGGTGCCTGGGTGAGCTTGTGGGAGAGACCTCAAGCGACGAGATGCTGGAAAGGATATTCAGCAGCTTCTGCGTAGGTAAGTAAATGGATTATGATGTTATAGTAGTGGGCGGCGGACATGCTGGAATAGAAGCCAGCCTTGCCTGCAGCCGCATGGGTTCCAGGACTCTCCTGATAACCCAGAGCCTTGATACAATTGGAAGGCTTTCCTGCAACCCGGCCATTGGCGGCCTGGCCAAGGGCAACCTTGTAAGGGAGGTGGATGCCCTTGGCGGGCAGATGGGCCACCTCATTGATTCGACCATGGTGCAGTTCAGGATTCTCAATCGCAGGCGCGGCCCTGCTGTCCAGGCTCCAAGAGCTCAGGCGGACAAGTTCTCCTACAGCAGGCTTGCCAAGGAGACGCTCGAGGCGCAGAAGGACCTTGACCTGTTCATGGATACAGTGACAGCTCTCATTGTAGAAGGCTCATCTGTAATCGGCGTAAGGACACGGCGTGGGCACAGCATCAGTGCAAAGGCTGTTGTGGTCACCACAGGCACCTTCATGGACGGCAAGATATTCATAGGCGACTATGATGCGCCGGAAGGACGTCTTGGAGAGGAGGGAGCCTTTGGGCTTGGAGACTGGCTCAGGGGCTTTGGATTCAGGACAGCTCGCCTGAAGACCGGAACTCCTGCCCGCGTTGACAGGCAGAGCCTGGACTTCTCACGCCTGGAGAGGCAGGATGGAGATGTTCCGATCTTCCCCTTCAGCTTTGACAGCCCTGCCTTCGAGAGGGCCCAGATGCCCTGCTGGATCGCCTACACGAACCTGGCAACTCACAAGATCATACGCGACAACATATCCAGAAGCCCTCTATATGGGGGAAAGATCGTCGGCAAGGGTCCGCGATACTGTCCATCGATAGAGGACAAGGTCATACGCTTCCCCGACAGGGACCGCCATCAGATCTTCATTGAGCCAGAAGGATCCGGCACCAGCGAGGTATACCTGAATGGGCTTTCCTCTTCGCTTCCTGAAGATGTCCAGAACGCTTTCATCCACAGCATAGAGGGCCTGGAGAATGCAAGGGTCATGAGGCCGGCCTATGCAGTTGAGTATGATTTTCTTCCTCCGACACAGCTTTATCCCAGCCTTGCAAGCAAGCTTCTCAAGGGCCTGTACTTTGCTGGGCAGACAAACGGCACAAGCGGCTATGAGGAGGCAGCATGCCAGGGCCTGATGGCCGGAATCAATGCCGCCCTTTATTTCAGAGGCGAGCAGCCTCTGATACTTGGCCGAAACCAGGCATACATAGGAGTCCTGATAGACGACCTTGTGACAAAGGGAACAGAGGAGCCCTACAGGATGTTCACCTCTCGGGCTGAGTACAGGCTTAATCTTCGTCAGGATACTGCAGACCAAAGGCTCACACAGATAGGCTATCAGATAGGCCTTGCCTCCCGCAGCCGGGTTGATGCTCTGGAAATGAAGCTTAAGTCCATCGAGGAGATAAAGGCCATCCTGAAGTCAAGATCTGTGAATAATGCCAACGCTCTAGAATACTTGAAGAGGCCGGAATGCGACATTGAGAACCTGATAAATGATATCCCTGAACTGGGAAATTATAGCCAGGAGCTAAGGTATCAGACAGAACAGGATATCAAATATGATGGCTATATCAAGCGTCAGGACATTGAGGTACAGCGCTTTGTGCGCCTAGAGGGCCTGCGGATCCCTGAGAGCTTCGACTACGACAGCGCTCCAAGCCTGTCCTCTGAATCCAGGGAGAAGCTCAAGAGAATAAGGCCTGCATCCATTGGACAGGCACAGCGGATAAGCGGAATCAGGACCAGCGACATAGCGGTTCTGCTGATCCTGCTCAGGAGAGACGATGAGGACTGAAGACAAGGCTCTTATGACCAGGGGCATAAAAGCCCTTGGCTTCGACATGGACGACTTTCAGATAGGCAGGCTTGAGAGCTTTCTTGATGAGATCGAGAAATGGAATCCTGCCTATGGCCTTGTCAAGGCCCAGGGAAGCGAGCTTGTGATCAAGCACGTTCTCGATTGCCTAGCTGCCGTCCCATTCATCCAGAAGCATGAAGGCGAGATAGCAGATCTAGGATCCGGAGCAGGGCTGCCGGGAATAGTCCTTGCCATAGCAATGCCTGACAGGAAGGTCTTTCTCATTGAGCGGATGCAAAGAAGGGTCGGCTTTCTGAGAAATGCCCTTGCTGTCACAGGCCTTGTGGACAGGGTCTCCATCATTGATCGCGACATCAAGGAGATAGGCAGGACCTTTTCCAACATAACATTCAGGGCATTTCATCCCCTGTCTGACATCATGGGACCTCTTTGCAGGCTGACCTCAGAAGGCTCGGCAGTCTTTGCCTACAAGGGCGATCCCCTTGCTGTGAAGGCTGAGCTGGAGCAGTGCAGCCTTGATCTGTTCAAGGCCAGGATTGAGCTCTTGAAGGTTCCATTCCTTGATGCCAGCAGATGCCTGCTCATCCTTGATCGAAATGAACTAGGTTGAACTTCTGCAAGCTTAGGTGCTACAATTAATCTATTGGAGGACCAATGAAAAAAGCCTTGCTTCCTACGATTCTGCTTTGTGTGATACTGATTGTCGCAAGCGGTGTCTTCATCTGCCTGGCAGCCTTTGAAAGTGGGTCCTCTGCACTGCTTGACGAGATAAGGCCCTATGCCGAGAAGGCCTTTGGGCTTTATGGAACAGAAGCCTTCTCTTCATACAGCCGATTCGGCCTCCTGCCCATGGCTGTGCTGATGGCATACCTTGGAATCTGGATCCTGATTCAGAGAAAGCCACATCGGCCTATCCTTGCCATTGCTGTATACGTGAACCTTTATTACCTCTTTGGCACCAGCCTAGGCTATGGAGAGGGAAAGGCTTTCAGATTCCTGGAAAGCCTTCCGATACCAGCGTACCTGGTCCTTTCAGCGCTTCTTCTGCTCCAGGCCTGCCTGATCCTGGTCCTTGAAAGGAAGAAGACAGCTCCAGAGGCCAAGGCAGAGTCTCAGCCTGAGCCAGCAGTACAGCCAAGCGAGCACAAGGTTGACTTCTCCACAAGAAGCCCAAGGGCTATGAGCCACCCCGAGCCTCCAGCCCCAGAACCTGAACAGGCTCCAGCCAAGCTTATCGACATCTATGAGAATGTGAAACTTCAGGATGTAATCGACAACTCTCAGGAAGAGCAGGAGGAGACGAAGCCCTCGTATCCCACAATCTTCGATGTTATAGCCAAGGAGAATCAGATACTCAGCACCGCCAAGCCTCGAATGACTGCCCAGGAAATCCAGGAAGAGAACAGGCGCTTTGCTCTTGAGAAGCAAAGGATCCTGGATGAGGAGAGGGCTTTGCTTGAGCGCAAGAGCCAGGAAGCCCTGGAGAAGCAAAGACAGAAGGAGCGTGCTGAAGCCGAGCGCAAGGCCCAGGAACAGCGTGCTGAAGCTGAGCGAAGGGCTCAGGAGGACCTTGCACTGCTTCGCCTGGGACAAAGAGGGCAGATGGAGTTTTCCGCCCAGCCGCAGAGCCTTCAGGCAGCAGCCTCCAAGATCGCCATGGATCTTGAGCGCCAGAGCCTTGAGATAGCTCAGCGCCTGAGAGACAATCATAGCAAGGCCAAGGAGGAGACCTACTTCAAGCCCTTGGAGGAGCAGAACAGGAAGGTCCTTGAGGACAAGGCAAGCAAGCTTGAGCCTGAGGCCCCTTCCGCAGAGCCCGAGCCTCTGCAGCCGGAGTCACAGCCCTTCGAGCTGACAAGATCAAGTTCTGTCGAAAGCCCAGTCAAGCCCAAGCCAAGCCTTGAGGAGAAGTCCTTCAACTGGGACAGGTCCAAGGACTACAAGGTTCCTGAAGGAGATGCAAGCTCGGAGTCGGACCTGTTCTCTGGAGTGGGGAACCTGAGAAGCGCAGAGGGCAGGAGCAGGACAAGCCTGTTGAGCAATCCAGCCTACAACTACGAATATCCACAGGCTTATCTCTTGACCAAGTACCCTCAGCCTGACAATGCCCAGCTTGATGACCTG
>JAQVSP010000122.1 GCA_028700425.1 Sphaerochaetaceae bacterium
GGCTTCGCCTCAAGCTCATGAAGCTCCGCCTCTCTTCTGATCAGCGATTCAGACAGCTCCAGCAGATCCTTCTTGGTGCTGAAGATTCGGCTCATCTCACTACGATTGATGAAGAAGAAGGAACCGAAAAGAAAGATGAAGCTGCTGATGCAGGCAACTATAACGGACAGGCCAGCATGCTGGTCCCTGATTGCAAAGATGGCGACTGCAACGGTCAAGGCGATGCAGGCTGCTATCTTGGGCAAAGGCCGTTTGCGCCAAAACCCATAATGGCTGAGAAGCTGAACTGAAACAAGCAGAAAGCCCCATCCCCAGAAGGACCCATATGCCTCAATGATTGCCAGGTAGCCAATGCACATGAAGACAAAGGCCTGTGCATAGCGCATGACCGCATGCCTTGAGAAGGCTGAATACAGGTAGAAGATCATCAGGGCAAGCTGAATGGGCAAGCATGTATCCATCCAAGCCTCTGGCTTGTGCATCCAGGAGAGGCCTCCAAACCTTTGAACAGCTTCAGCAAAGCCCATTGCGCCGGCTGCCAGGATGATCAGTGCAAAGGCAACACCTATTATGTGCTGAGTGCTTCTTTCAACCTTGCCCTCTAACATGCTGCCTCCATAATGGGAATGCCAGCATAGCAAGGCCAGCCTGAGGGCCAGGCCATGAATATCGAGTCAGCTTTCAGCCCTTGAGCAACAGGATGAACTGTAGACATACCCTTCTTGATTATACTACTGTTTTCAGATTTCGAGAAAGGGCAAATGAAAAGATTTTCATTCATGACGGGCTCAAGCATCGAATAGAACAGCTTTTATAGCTATAGCATGCCAGCAGGCTGGAAGTCCCATAAAGCAAGAATGTTATTGATTTGACAAGAACGTTGGCTTGCCAGATCTTTGGGCATCCCCTTATAATTATAGAAAAGGAAATTCCCTTAAGGAGGAATCAATATCATGAAGAAACTGCTTTCTATATCCATCATGCTGCTTTGCGCAATGATGGTCTTTTCAACCCCGCAGGCCGAGAAGCCAGCTGAACCCGAACTGACAGGAGTCGCAGCTCTTGCCAAGGCCGCTGAAGCCATGACCCACGACGAGCTTGTACAGAAGGCAAGCGCTGAAGCTGGGGTCTTCACCGTCTATGGCAACACAAGCCGCATCACCACCGCAGTCGAGGCTTTCGGAAAGCTCTATGGCATCGAGATCGCCTCTTCCAACCTCAAGGATGCAGAGATCTATGAGAAGCTGGACATCGAGATCAATGGAAAGGCCAAGGGCGCTGACATGGTCATGATCCAGGATGGAGCCAGCCTTAAGAGCCAGATGCTCTCCACCGGCAACCTCATCAACTTCGTTCCTGCATCTGTGAAGCCCTACATTGACGAGAATGACCAGAACCCACTGGTTCAGCAGTACATCAACAAGCTTTTCATCTGGAACAACAAGGATGCTGCCTTGAACATCACCAACGTCTGGCAGCTCACCGAGCCTGCCATGAAGGGCAACGTGATCTTCAAGAGCCCCGAGCTTGAGCAGGTCAACATGAACTTCCTGATCATGTGCACAAGCCCAGCCTGGGCAGAAAAGCTTGCTGAAGCCTACAAGGCTCAGTATGGCAAGGCCATCGAGCTGGGAAGCTACAGCAACGCTGGCTACAAGTGGGTTGCCGAATTCCTCGCCAACTGCACCTTCATCAAGAGCGACACCACAATCGCCGAGGAGATCAGCCAGGCTACAGCAGCCGGAAAGGCCGGACTCTTCGTGCTTTCGAAGCTTCGCTCCTCCTCTGTCCTGTCAGAGAACCTGACAGTCGGCCAGTATCTGGCATCAGAGACAGGCAAGGCCATTGAGCCATTCTCAGGCTTCATGTATCCGATGTACTCCATGGTCACAGCCAATGCTTCAAGGCCATACACTGCAATGCTCTTCATCGAGTACCTTATGCAGGCTGATGGCTTTGAGCCGTGGGGAAAGAGCATCGGAGCATACTCCGGAAACAAGAGCCTTCCTGCAAAGGAAGGAGACCTTCCTCTGACCGTATGGAAGGACTGCCTTGTAAGCGAGGATGCAGACTACATACTTGAGAACTATGAGACAGTCTCAAGCTTCGTGATCAAGGCCCTCTAGGCTTTCATTCAACTCTGTCGGCGAGGGGGAGACCCCTCGCTCTTTTTAAGAGGTTCAAATGGCTAGATTGAAAGACAAGACTGCAAGAATGCCCCTTGGCAACAAGGTCGTGATGTTCTTCTCCAAGCCTGCCAATGTCATATTAGTGGTGTTCTTCGTCCTCTTGTGCATGCTGACGCTTTACCCTCTTCTCACTCTTGTCAGCGAGACCTTCACGGTCCATGCGGGACGAGAGGCTACAGCGACCAAGCAGGCAAGAGGATCCTTCACCCTGTACAGCTTCAAGAAGCTCTTGTTCACGCTGGATGATGGCGGATCCGAAGGCTTCAAGGAAAGCACAAGCTGGATTCAGTTCTATTCCCCGCTGCTCAACACCATGGCTGTGTCCATAACCAGCTCGGTGATTGCCATCATCTTCGGCGGATGCGTTGCCTGGCTTGTGACCAGGTCCAATATCAAGTTCAAGAAGTTCATCTCAACAGTCTTTGTCTTTCCATACATAATGCCCTCCTGGACGCTGGCCATGTTCTGGTCAAACTTCTTCAAGAACGTGAATGTCGGCCCTGGAACCTCTAATGGCATTCTGGCATCGGTCTTTGGAATCATGATGCCAGAATGGTTTGTATACGGCTTCTTCCCTATCTCCATGGTTCTGGGCCTTCACTACGCTCCCTTTGCCTACATTCTAATAGGAGGAATACTGCGCAACATGGATGCAAACCTTGAGGAAGCAGCCACCATCCTCAAGACAACAAGGGCCCGCATTGTATCAAGAATTACTCTTCCCATAGTCATGCCGGCCTTGCTGTCGACGCTTCTGCTGGTGTTTGCATCAACCATGAGCGCCTATGCTGTCCCTGTGTTCCTGGGATCTCCTGTACGCTACTATGTGCTCTCGACAAAGATGATGAGCCTCATGAACACCTACAAGGGCCAGGGCTACATCATTGCAAGCGTAATGATCATCTTCGGCGTGGCGATTCTTGCAATCAACCAGTGGTTCACAGGCAAGAGGAAGTCCTTCACCACAGTGACAGGCAAGTCTTCGCAGATCTCGCTGGTGAACCTCAAGAAGGCAAGCTGGCCAATAGCCGTGCTGCTTGTCATAATTCTTGTCCTGCTTGCAATACTTCCGCTGGTCTCCTTTGCACTTGAGTCAGTCATAATAAAGGCAGGGGACTACTCGATCGAGAACATGACCCTGGACTTCTGGATAGGAAGAAACCTAAGCTACCTTGACCAGGGAGACGCCAATGGCATACTGCTGTCGCCGAAGATCCTCAAGGCTCTTGGCTACAGCCTGCTGCTGGCAGTCTCCTGCTCTGTAATAGCCGGAACCTGCGGAGTCCTTGCTGGATATGGCATAGTAAAGCGAAGAGGAAGCTTCCTCAGCACAGCTGTGAATAATCTATCCTTCTTCCCTTACCTTCTTCCAAGCCTGGCCTTTGGAGCCATCTACCTTGCCCTCAGCACAAAGGTGAGCTTCATCACGGGCATGTTCGCCCTGATTCTTGTAGGCTCGGTCAAGTATCTGCCCTTTGCCTCCAGAAGCGGCATCAGCGCTATGCTTCAGCTGTCCAATGAGATTGAGGAGGCTGCTGTCATAGTAAGCGTGCCTTGGTGGAAGAGAATGGTCCGTGTGATATTCCCAATCCAGAAATCAAGTTTCCTTTCCGGCTACCTTCTTCCCTTTGTCTCCTGCATGAGGGAGCTGTCGCTGTTCGTGCTGCTTGTTCCTACTAGCGACACTATACTGACGACAATGCTGATGCAGTACAGCGAGAAGGGCTGGGACCAGTTCGGGAACGCCATAAATCTCTTGATAATAGTGGTCGTCCTGATCATCAACTTCACAGTGAACAAGCTCACAGGCGCATCAATCGACAAAGGAATAGGAGGCTGACATGCCACAGATAGTACTAAGGAACATAACCAAGAGGTTTACGAAGTTCGTTGCAGTGGACAACCTTGACCTGACAATAAACGATGGTGAATTCATCACCCTGCTTGGCCCTTCAGGATGCGGAAAGACAACAACGCTTCGCATGATAGCAGGCCTTGAGACCCCCACAGAAGGCGAGATCCTGATTGACTCCCAGGTGGTGTTCTCAGCCACCAAGGGCATCAATGTCCCGCCAAACAAGCGTGATGTGGGCTTTCTTTTCCAGAACTACGCTCTATGGCCCCATATGACTGTCTACCAGAACATCGCATTCGGCCTGGAGAATCTCAAATGGTCCAAGAGCGACATCGCCAGCCGTGTAGCCGAGCTTCTTGCGCTGCTGAAGATCGAGCAGTTCTCCAAGCGCTACCCTAGCGAGCTCTCAGGAGGCCAGCAGCAGCGCGTCGCCATCGCACGCACCCTGGCCCCAAAGCCAAAGGTGCTGTTTCTGGACGAGCCTCTCTCCAACCTGGACGCCAAGCTTCGCCTTGAGATGAGAACCGAGCTGAAGAGGCTTCATCTGGACACAAAGTCCACCTTCGTCTATGTCACTCACGACCAGCTCGAGGCCATGACCATGTCCACCAGGGTGTGCCTCATGAAAAACGGCCTGCTCCAGCAATACGATCCACCGCTGACAGTCTACAACAGGCCTATCAACCTCTTTGTCGCGGACTTCGTGGGCAATCCTACAATGAACTTCATCAGCGCCAAGGCAACTGGCAAGGGCTCCTCTATCCTCTTGGAAGCTGAGAGCTTCAAGGCAAGCATGACTACAAGCCAGGCTCCAGAGCTCAAGGATGCTGAGGTTGTCATCGGCATAAGGCCAGAGTATGTCTGCATAAGCGACGAGCCCACAGGCAAGGCTCATGCTGTCATCTACTCCAATATGCCCTCTGGCATGGAGACGACCATAAGGCTCCAGCTGGGAAAGACCATGCTTACCTCTGTCATATTCAGAGGCGTGGACTACCCAGTGGACAAGAAGGTCGGCTTCAGCTTCATAGGAAGCGACATCCTTCTATTCGACAAGAAGAGCGAAAGGACGATAGCCTCAGGAAGCCTGCAGCTGATCTAGAGAGACAAAGGGCGCCTTGATAAGCGCCCTTTGCTATCCAGTGTCATCCCCAGACC
>JAQVSP010000123.1 GCA_028700425.1 Sphaerochaetaceae bacterium
TATAGAATCCTGTAACAGAGGCTAGGTGCAGTTGTTTTCAAAGGGTGAGGAGAGTTGATGATAAGGAAAATAGCAGCACTGTTTATAATTTTAGCTATTTTTGCAGGCTGCGCGACCAAGGCACCAGAGAATCCTGAGTGGACCGAGGTCTCAGAAGGCTATAAAGGCACGCTCTATTGGGTCACCTCTAGTGCGGCGAGCCCTAATGCCGCTCTTCTAGCAACAAAGGAAAAGCTTGCCAGATGGACTTATGATACAATCAAGTCCATACTGGAATCGCTGAGCTCATCGACGAAGCTTCCCAGCCCCTTGAAGGGGGAAGATTCAAGAGAGCGCCTTGTTCAGCAGATCGTCGAAGCTTCTGTCAGGCAGGCTGCTGTGGACAAGACCTGGACAGGCTCCACAAGCTGGGTGCAGATGTCACTTGCCCTGCCAGACATCCAGAAACAGGCAGCCCTTCAGATAGGCCTGCTTGGCTTTAAGGCCGATGACCTTATAGTCGCAATCAACACAGCCCTAGAGGCTAGATTCTCCTAGGAGGGAATTATGAGAAAACTGGTTCTTTTCACCTTGATTGCAGCAGCGTTGCTGCTTGCAGGCTGCACAACCACAGGCGTCACCCGCCTTGGCGACAACCAGAGCATTGATCTATCCGGATACTGGAATGATACCGACATCCAGATTGTCTCCAAGGCCTTGATAAAGGATTGCATTTCCTCCTCTTGGCTAAGGTCCTTCAAGGGCAAGCCTGTCATAATAATCGGGCGCATAATCAACTCCTCAAGCGAGCACATCGATACAGCGATCATCTCGAAGAAGGTCGAGGTAGCCCTCATAGAGTCCGACCTGGCTACAACTGTCGCCGATTATGACAACAGGGACCAGGTGATAGACGAAAGGACACATCAGCAGTACTACGCCAGCGAGGATACTGCCGCATTGCTTGGCAATGAGACTGGAGCCGACTACTTCTTGCAGGGCTCTGTGAGAACCAACCTTGACCAGGTCAAGGGCAAGGCTGTTCGCACCTACTATGTGAGCCTTGAGCTCATCGACATCGAGACAAGCGCCAAGGTGTGGGTTGGAGAGAAGACGGTGAAGAAGTACATCACCAAGGCAAAGTACACATTCTGATATGAAAAACACATTACTAGCTATTGCAGCGTTGACTCTTCTTTGCTCCTGCGTCTCTCTTGGAAGCCCTTCATGGATCAAGAGCCCCTATGACTCTAAACTGAAGGAAAAGGACTATCTCTGTGCAGTGGGAACAGGATCTGACCGTCAGAGCGCCTCCGACAGCGCCATGGCAGCTCTTTCAACAGTCTTCATCGCCCAGGTTGAAAGCTTCCAGGCCTATAGGATGACAAGCCAGGAATCCTCTGATGGAAACAATCTTGATACCTCTGAGCTTATCAAGACGGCTATAGTTTCAAGCTCCTCCGAGATAACAGGAGCCCAGATCAGCGACTCCTAGGCCAAGGATGGCGTCTATTGGGCAAGGGCGAGCCTGAACAGGAAGAAGGCCATCAAGCTTTATGAAGCGCAGGCCAAGGATCTTTCATCCCAGCTTTCCAAGCAAAAGTCGATTGCCCTGGACAAGTCAGGTGCCTTTGCCAGGTTTGCTGCCTTGCGGTCCTGCCTGGGGCCCGCTGCACAGGTTGAAGCCTGCTATGCAAAGCTGAGAGTCCTTTCACAAAAGGCCTATGATAGTCCTATTGCAAGCCTGCAGACCTTGATCAAGAGTACAAGCGCTGCAATCAACATCGCCATAGAGGCCGATTGCGATGACTCGATAAGAGCGTCGGTGCAGTCGACAATTGCCTCCTATTGCCAGAGTCTTGGCTTCAATGTCGATCCAAAGGGCAAGACGAGGCTTGTGTGCAAGCTTGACCTGTCGCCTATAGTGATGGAGGGTAGCCCTTATTGCTATACTTCGGTGTCCTTGAGCCTGTCGGTGATAGAGGATAAGGCTGAATCCTTCAGCTATGCCTATGAAAAGCGCCTGGCAGCACTCTCACAATCTGATGCTGACAGAAAGGCCCTCAATGAAGGCCTATCCAAGGTCCTGGAAGCCCTTAAGGAAGCAGGAAATTGAAAAAGGCCCTTCTCTTAGTCCTTGCTGCAGCCTTGCTTTGCTCGTGTTCGAGCCTAGTGGAGCTGGGCGATGTGGATCACTATGCAATCACGGGCGACTTCACCTTTGCCTATGAGCAATACCAGAGACAGGAGAAGGATATCAGAAATAGCCAGGGAGACCTGGTATGCAGCCTGGACCTTGGCATGCTTGCCTATGCAAGCGGTGCCTATGCAGAGGCTGCAAGAAGCCTTGAGACGGCCAGTCGTCTAATTGATTCGCTGTACACCATCAGCATAAGCCAAAGCCTGGGCACCTATCTTTTCAACGATAATGTGCGCCTGTACCAAGGCGAGGATTTTGAGAGCGTCTATGCCAACGTCTTTTCAGCCTTGAGCTATCTGAAGCTCAGAGAGCCTGAGGATGCCCTGGTTGAGATAAGAGCCAGCATAGAGAAGCAGTCGCTTCTCAAGTCGCGCTACCTTGAGGAGGTTCAGAGGCTTGACCAGCTTTCCCTTTCGAAAGGCTATAGCTTCTATACCAACCCCCAGTCCTCTCGCTTCTCGTCTTCTGCCTTGTCCTATTACCTGGGAATGGTCATAGCACGGGCGCAGAAGGATTACAGCACCTTCGAATACTGCCAAGGCGCTGTAGACAAGGCCTACAGCTCACAGGTTTTGCTTTATCCCAATAAGCCAGCCTTCCTTGCCCAGGAGGCCTTCTCCTATGCCAAGGGCCAGGCCCGGCTTAATGCAGTGGCCTTCACCGGCCTTGCTCCTGAGAAGATCGAGGTCAAGGAAGCCATGGACCTTCCTGGAGGCTGGTTTGGCATCATTGCCTACCCAGAGCTTCAGAGAAGACCTGACATGATAGCTAGCGTCGTTGTGAGCCTGGACAATGGCATATCTTTCCGCCTGGAGAGGCTTGAAAGCCTGACAGACATAGCCCTGGACACCTTCTCCTACAAGAGGGAGACCTACATCACAAAGACAATATTGCGTACCTTAGGTCGTGATGTGGCAGCCAACGTCTTCCTTGGACTAAGCAATGATGATGATTTACGCGAAGCAGGCCTCGGGGGACTGCTCTACATGGTCGGCTCCTTGTTCAAGCTAGGAGGCCTGGTCAGCGAGCAGGCTGATGTTAGGTCGTCTCATTATTTTCCTTCCACTGCATGGGCTGGCGGCATAACCTTGAATGAAGGCTCCTATACTGCAAGAATCAGCTTCTATTCGGCTGTGGGCACGCTTATAGACACAAGAGTCGAGAAACTTGAGGTGAAAGCTGGCAATGTCAATCTCATTCAGGCCTTGAGCTATCTATAAGGCACATCTCTATCTGTCGTGCAAAAACCTCAAATCCATTGGCCTTCAGGAAGGCTGTCATCGAGGAGTCTGCTTCATCAGTGTTGATGACCCTGGAGACATTGCCTACCAGCCTGGTGCCTAGGCCCTCTCTTCTCCTATCCCTTTTGACAGCGATCTGTAAAAGCGATCCACCAGACTCGATGGCTGCCCCTAAGATGTTTTTACCTTCCTTTATGACCCTTGCCTCCAGGCCAAGAGCAAAGGCAGAGTCTATGGCATTCTGCCAGCTTGGAGGATAGTCCGAGCTTTCTTGCAGAAATTCAAGGAGCGAGGCATTGATGGGAGCTGTGAGTGCATCTGGCATTGATGAGGGGCTGCGCTGCCAGCAGAGAAACCTTCTTGTGGGCTTGAAGCCCTCCTTGGTATAAAGAGCAAGGGCCTTGGTATTGTCCTCAAGGCATTCAAGCACCCAGCTAGATACTGAATTTTCCTTCATGGCTCTCTTTACACGCTCTGCTAGGCTTGCGGTCAGCCCTTGCTTGCGGAATTTTGGAAGAGCCGCTGTTCCGCTGTCATAGATGCAGGAGCCTCTTCTGCCATTGAGTATGAATGCTGCAATCTTGTCATCGATGAAGGCAGCAAAGGACATACCAGGGTCAAAGCTGTTGCGCCTGAGCATGGCTTCAAAGAGTTGAAGGCTCATCTGCATGGGCAGCTTGTAGTCGCCAAAGCCCTCTGTGAAGGCAGAGTGAAGAACCTCTATGCTTTGGCTCTCTAGGCTCTTGATAATCATACTATCTGGAAGGCTGCGATTCCGCTTACGAGCATGAACTGGGCTAGAATATAGGTCCACATCACAGTTGTATTGCCAAACAGCCTGCGGCCCACAAGCTCATGGCCAATGAGCGAGTCGGAGAAGCAGAACAGGCTTATGCCTATCAGGCAGAGCTGAGACTCTGCAAAGAAGGAGAAGGAATAGGTTCCAGCTATGACTACTGCAAGAACGGCAAGCCCGAAGCAATAGGGAAATATTACCTTGGCTATCTTCCTGTCTCCCTTGGCAAGGGACCCATAGAGCCAGATCAGCAGGAAAATCATCACAATGGTTCCGGACACTAGGCCATAAGGATTCTTGACCAGGCCCTTGCGGAAGAACCACAGGATGTAGAAGACATGGCCCATGAAGAAGTTCAGCATGCCAAGGCCCATGAAGACTGGAGTCTCCTTATGTCCAGCCATAAGGAGGACGTCTCCTATGGTGTGGCAGAGCAGGGCCATGACAACTGGCCATTGCTGGGACCAGGTGAGACTCTGGTCAGGGAGTATCATCAGATAGGTTGCAAGCAGCAGGGGCATGAGAAAGGGCTTGGCTATGTGAGCCTGCTTTCTGTTGTGAATTCTGTTTGCATTGACATTGATGACTGCAAAGACAAGAAAAAGAATAAAGGGAATGAATGAATAGGGCCTAAAGCTGTAGATCAAAATAACTCCATACTGGGTCATTTTGAGGGGTAGGAGCGACTATTGTCAAGTTTTCTTTTGTTACAGGGTGAACAAGCTCAAGCTTTCGTGCATGAAGATCGATGCCTCCATTCTCAAGGGACCTTGGAAATCCATACTTTAGGTCACCCCTGACATGGACGTTGCACCTTTGAAGCTGGGCGCGGATCTGGTGATGACGGCCGGTGAGAAGCTCAATCTCAAGAAGAAAGAAGGATTTTGAAGCGCCGATGCACTTATAGGTCATCCGAGCTTCCTGGGCATCTGGGCGGGATTGCAGTAGGGCTCTTGAGGTATTGTTCTCAGAGTTTCTGACA
>JAQVSP010000124.1 GCA_028700425.1 Sphaerochaetaceae bacterium
AATATCCCATGGGAACGCCTATGAGCAGGGTCAGCGCTGTCACGCTGATGCTTACGACAAAGGAGTTGCGAAGGCTCTTCTGATATAGGCGGCTTGTGAAGAACTGCTTGAAGCCCTCAAGGCTGAAGCCATGAAAGGCCAGGTCATCAGCAGGAGCCATAAAGGCCCTGATCAGTGTTGTGAACATTGGATAAAGGAGGAAGACAGCCAGAAAAGCCATCGGGATTAAGAAGACCAAGGCCTGTGTCAGGTCCTTCCTATACTTTCTTGCCTTCATGCCTCCTCCTTGGCCTCATACAGCGATGCAAGACTGCTCTTGAGGCTTACATTGACCTTTTCGCCTTCTTTGATGTCTACAACCAGGCCGCCCATGTCTATCTCGAATATGGCTGAGGCAGCATCGCCTTCCATCTCCACCTCATAGCGGACAAACTGTCCAAGGTGCTGTATGATCTTGACGGTTCCTGGCAAGGAAGGGCGCTGAGGAAGGGCCTTGGATACAATAAGCTGCTCAGGCCTTGCTCCAAGCAATGCTGAAGAGCCTTTTGTGAAAGAGCCATGGATTCTTGACCTATCCACTGTCTCTGCAAAGCCGGTTCCCTTTACCCTGGCCAAGGCAGAGGCTCCATCAATATTCTCTATTTCTGCCTTGAAGAAGTTCATCTTTCCAATGAAGTTGGCTACAAAGGAGTTCTGCGGCTGAGTGTAAAGCTCGTCAGAGGTTCCGATCTGCTCCACCACTCCCTTTCTAAGCACAGCCAGGCGATCGCCTACGGCCATGGCCTCCTCCTGGTCATGAGTGACGAAGATCGTCGTGATATTGGTCGCCTTCTGGATCCTTCGTATCTCAGCGCGCATATAGCGCCTGAGCTTTGCATCCAGATTGGCAAGAGGCTCATCAAGAAGAAGGATGTCCGGGCTGTAGACCAGAGCCCTGGCTATAGCCACGCGCTGCTGCTGGCCCCCAGACAGGGCTGTCGGGCTTGGGTTGCGCTTGAGCTCATCCTGCAGCCCAACAAGCTCCATGACCTCTGTTACCTTTCTCTTCACCTCGGCTTCAGGTGTCTTTCGAACCCTTAGTCCATAGGCGACGTTCTCGAATATGTTCATGTGAGGGTAAAGTGCGAAGCTCTGGAATACCATGCCTATGTTTCTCTTGTAAGGCGGTATGGTGGAGATGTCCACGTCTCCGTAAAGCATCTTTCCGCTTGTGATTGTCTCAAGCCCTGCTGTGCTGCGAAGCAATGTGGTCTTTCCGCATCCAGATGGGCCAAGAAGGCAGAACAGCTCTCCGCTGTTGATCGTGAATGACACATCGCAAAGAGCATGCACTGGGTTCTTTCCACCCACATCAAATATCTTGTTCACCTTCTCATAGGTCAGGTTCTCGCTCATTTCTTTCCTCTTCATGCAAAGGGCCTGCCAAAACCATAGCAGGCCCTCGATTTTTCAGTTCTTGCTTGCTTAAAGCATTGCGTTGAAGTCAGCTACCAGCTGCTTCTTCAGTGCTGAAGCCTCAACGGCATCATATGGGAAGAACTTCATGTCCTGAAGAGCAGGAAGTCCCTCTGGGCCTGGAACGTCTGTGGAGACTGCCCTGCGGAAGCACTCGTCCCTGACGATCTGGAAAGCCTCGGGGCTTGTCATGAAGTCGATGAACTTCTTGGCGTTGTCCATATTGCGGCAGTTGGCCAGGATTGCAGATCCTTCAATCCTGCGTCCTGTGCCTTCCTCAGGAAGAACGTATGCAACAGGATCCCCTGCAGCAAGCTTCTTTCCGATGTTGGCCTCTCCTGTCACTGTGATGGCGTACTCGCCGCGAGCAACTGAGTCAGGTCCGGAAGTGGAGGATGCAACATAGGTGGAGTTGGCAACCACGGTCTTGATGAAGTCAAGGCCATAAAGCTTGTACATCATGTAGAGCTGTGCGTAGGAGGATCCAGATGAGGCTGGGTTTCCAAGAACGATCTCGCCCTTGTACTTCGGGTCTCCAAGGTCCTTCCAGGACTTGGGTGCATTAGCTGCGGAGAGGAGCTTTGTGTTGTACATTATGGCCTGAAGAGGCATTGATGTTCCGTAATACTTTGGGACAGCTCCCTTATTGTCACGGTTCTCAGGATCGAAGCCGTCATGATTGGCGCACTTGTAGGCCTCAAGCTGCTCATAGATCTGGTCAAGGTTCTCAGATCCCATCAGAAGGATCACATCGCCTTCCGGCTTCGGCCACTCAGTCTTGACCCTTGTCACCAGGTCGCCTGAACCAGCTCTTATGATTGTGATCTTGATATCTGGATAGATCTCGTTGAATTTCCTGGAGAGGCTCTCCGCCTCTCCTTCGGAAGCGGCGCTGTAGATAACCAGCTCACCTGTTCCGGATGCAGTGGCTTCAAGCTGTGCTTGGGCCAGAAGGCTTGCTGAGAGGGCAAGCAGCATTAGCAATGCCAGCAACACTTTCTTCATAATTTGACTCCTTTTTACGGTATGGCCGTATTAGGTAAATTATAAGGCATCCTAGCTGAAAAGCAATCCTTGATTTAGTAATTAATTATGCATCAAGCCATCTTCTAAGCAGCTCTGTGTTTAGATCAAAGTCATGCAGTGTCTCCAAGACAAGGTTTGGTTTATAGGCCGCAACCAGTTCCAAGGCGGACTTGACCGGCATTGGGTTGGCATCCAGGTTCTCATGACTGTCCCTGAAGAATCCAGGTCTGGAGGGGTTGGAATGCAGATGCACTGACACGACTTTCCCTGTTTTCATGATGCCATCTGCAGCTTCCAGGAAATCAAAGCCGAAAACCTGGCTGCTGATCCATAGATGACCTATATCGAGGCACAGGAACGCCTCATCCAGCCTTGCTAGCTCAAGCTGTTCATAAGGCTCCACGTTCAAGTATCCAGCCCTTGGGTTCAAGTTCTCCAGCGCAAGCTTGACTCCAGATTGAAGGTACTCATGGGCAAGGCTTGCAACTTGATGCCTCATGATGTCAAAATGCCTTCTGTACCTGTCCATATGAGTGTATTCCAGCTTGCAGATCGACCCATCCTCCAAGCCAACGAAATCCCTGAACTCCGACCCATGGAGAAGAGGAAGCCTCTGCTCTCCATCAGAAGGTATGCTCTTGTCAGTTGCATAGCCTGGGTGAAGCACAACCAAGGAGGCTCCGAATCTCAATGCAGATTTCAAGGTGCGTCTCATATAGCTCATGCTCTGCTCTATGACAGCCTCGTCAGAGGAGCCGAAGTTAGGAAATGCAAGCTCAGAAGGGCAGCACGCATGAATGGAGGCAACCCTGCCCTCAAGGTCAAGAGCCAGGTCCTCAAGACGGCTCTCATCCATGTTGTAGGGAAGCTCAACCATCATTTCAGGATGCTGTCTCAGATATTCCCTTATGCTGTCATTGGACTGCAAGCCAACCAATGACAATGCTGTTACATTCATCGCATTATGCCTCCTTTTGGAGAATAGGAGTAAAAACAAGACAAGTCAACCACAAGAGGGATTGCCTGCTAAGCAGGCAGAAAATCGTCTGCCTGCTATGAAAATACTCTATTGAAACAAAGAAATCCCCAAGCTTGTCTAGAATAGAGACTCCCCACAGTTGATGTCAAATGGCATGATCAGGAGCCTGAACACCTGATTGTAGGTCTCAAAGAACCAGCTGGTTGCCTTGGCATAGCTTTCGATGCTGTCGAACTCCCAGTAGGAATAGTACTTGATGCACTTGACTATCCTGGTAAGCTTTCGTGGCTTCTCGTTTATGTCATCGAACACATAGAATCTCTTCATGTAGCGGATTCCTAGGCAGCCTTCCCTCTTCTCCTGGCTTTCAGCCATTTGAGAGGCCAGGCTCTTGAACTCCTCTATTTTTTCAGGCTTGACCTGGAAGACCTTCGCCTCAGAAAACGAGCCTTTCATAACATGCCTCCCTTGTGACAATCATAGCACAAGGACACAGCAATTCAAGGAAGGCCTGAAGTCCTTTTCCAGCTTGATTACCCTGAGACTGGGCTCTCCTTGAAAAAAGCAGTTGCCTGACTACCAGTCGGCTGCCAGCTCCTCTGCCCACTCAAAGTTCTCCTTGCCGGCTCCAAGCTCAAAGTGATATTTCACTATGCCAAGGTCTATATGGGAGAAAATGCCATGAGCATAGGTTATGAGGACCTTGTCATCCTTGCCCTTGATTGTGAACGCCTGCTTGTTGAAGGAAGTGGGGGCCATCAAGGCAGCCTCTACGCCGGACTTGAACCAAGGCGGCATAATCCCAGAGTAGACGCTGACATCCTCAGCCTTCCTTGATCTATGGGGCTTACCCTGTGAGGCCCCATATCCAACAGCAATAACACCTATGACTCTATCGCCATCTGCAAGAGCAGTCATGGCCCTGCGATTGAAGCTTCCGCTGACCCACCAGGTGTTCAAGCCAAGAGCCTGGGAAAAAAGCATCAAGTCAGCTCCGCAATACCCTAGCCTTTCATCCAGATCGGGGGTGGGACTGCCAGCCAGGAGGAAGAAGTTCCTTGCTCCCTTGGCAACAAACAGCTTTGTAATTGCCCCAAAGGCGCTGGAATCTTCCCTCATCAGCCTCACTGCAAGGCCATATCTGCTGTTGCATTCATCTAAACGCCTGCCTAGTTGGCTTACCGTATCAGCGCCTAGAGGCCTGTCTATGTACTTGCGCACAGTATGCCTTTCCAGCATTGCCTTCTTCATTGTCATATTTAAGCTCCTGCAGATTCAGCGCCTTGCGAAGCTGACCTGCCGCTATATTATACAGCAGAGTTTCCTTGATGGTGAAATATCGATTGATCCGAGCTGAATCTCCTGCCAAAAGTGGCTTCGGCAGGAGTCTTAGACATAGATTAAAGCGACCTTTCGCTTTTCATTCCTTGAACCAGGCCTTGGTGCTGTTTGCTATCTTGACCAGCACCAGCATCACTGGAACTTCGGTCAGCACGCCAACTGTTGTTGCAAGGGCTGCAGGGCTTGTTGTGCCGAAAAGCGCAACAGCAACTGCAACTGACAGCTCAAAGAAGTTGGATGCACCGATCATCCCAGCAGGAGCTGCTATATCATATGGAAGCTTTAGCAGCCTGCTTGCAAAATATGCGATGAAGAAGATGAGAAAGGTCTGGATTATAAGCGGCACAGCAATCAGCACAATGTGAAGCGGGTTGGACAGGATCACTT
>JAQVSP010000125.1 GCA_028700425.1 Sphaerochaetaceae bacterium
AGCATCACTGTCACCAATTTCTATTCGACTGCGAAAACCTCAAGCAGGATCAGGCCAACTTCGAGTGGAACAAGAACATATTATTACCTCTCCTTGAACACACTGATGGAGCTTGGGCTTTCCAGTACACAAAGCGGAGATGGCTTCACGCTTACTTCAGCAGGTTCACACGAATGGCCAGCTTATTATGACAGCAGCAGCAACGCATCACTGAAGCTGCCGTTCACCTTCACCTACCAAGGATCCAGCAATGCAGGCAATGCCCTTTGGACACGCACTGGGACTTTAAGTGTTGCCGCAAAGAACTTCTGGGTTACTAATAACGCAACTTATGACCAGGCAATAACCAGCCTGGAATATCGCTCTGATGTGACTATAAGCTTGACGGGGATTTGAGTATGAGGAAGAAAATCTTGATAATCTGTCTTCTTCTCGTGGCAATGAGGGCCTTCGCGGTAACCCAGATCTCAAATCAGGGGTTTACGGCCTATGGCTTTGTATTCGAGCAAAGCATAATCCATATCGAGCCGCTAGAGTCAATGAGCCAGCTGAATCCAATAGACCTGGAGAGCCCATACGTCGCAAAATCAGCTGTTCCAGCTACGGAGCCAGGGCTGAAGATAGCAGTATGGAGCATGCTGACTAATTACGCAAACGTAGCTGTGAAGATATCGCACAATGGCTTGAGCAGAGTGTCAACTCCTGCGGTAGGCCAGCCTTATGATTATGAGCTGGCTGTGGATTACCTTAAGGCGGATAATACTACAGGCACAGTATATGTCAATAAAGGGGTATATAATGCAAAGACGATCTTCCTGATCTTGTCAGGCGGAGCTGGCAGCCTGTTCTCCACCCCGAGGGAGGGCATTTACTTCCGTCTTCTTATGGACCCTGATACGATTGAGACAGGGCTGTACCAATCAACAGTCACTTTTGAGCTTGTGGGGCAATAGATGAAAAGAATAGTTCAGATAGCCATAGCTCTTATGCTTTTCTGCAGCACTCTCTTTGCTGAAGTGCAAGGGATGACTTTCGTAAACTCAGAAGGTGGATTTGGGTTCAATTTGGCAGATAGCTATACTGTCCCAGTGAACGGCTATACAGGCGGCACAGGAATTCAGACAGGCTATTATACCGATAGGAATTACGTTGGCAAGATCATCTCCACTGGCGCGGCCTCTGTTGTCACAGTGGAGTTCCAGTCTTCCGATATGGTCTTCAGGTCAATCCAGGATCCAACAAAGTATCGCTCTGTGGATGTGTATATATGCTTCCGAGCTTCAGGATCTTATACAGGTGACGAGAATGCTTATCAAAGCAATAGCAGCGGAACAGCAATAAGCGGGTCGAGCATATACAAGAATCTATCTAAGACTGGAACGACTACGGTCTATATGCCAAAGACCAATGGTACAGTTTCAGGCTTCATAAAAAGCAGCACTTGGACCAGAATCAACAGCTACTGGCTTGATATCGTCATTGTCCTGCCTGAGATTGATGCTGCGGAATCAGAGCACCTTGGTGCCTACGATGATTACCTGCTTTCCTTGAACTGCACGTTCACTGTAGATGGCGTGGAGCACAATCTGGTATATAACTTCAGAGGCTACTATGACACCAGCGATCCATCTACTGGAGGCGGAGAGCAGCAGGTTCTTCTTCAGATAGTGCCGACAGCCGATGGCCAGAGGATCAACCTTAAGACCTCCTCTGCTGCTGATCCGACTGATGTTGCCGGCGTGTACTTCACGGTTTATCAGACAGGAAGCAATACAACTGAATACTTGATGTTCCTTTCAGCTTCAAACGATCCGACCATATCCAATCCAGAAGGGTTCAAGTTCAAGCTTGATGGAGCGCAGACCTTCAACCAGTACAACTCCATCTCTGCAGCCTTCGTCCTTATGGATCCCTTAGATCCTTTGGACATGCATATATATGATGGAACTGACACCATGAACAGCTTAGGCGTGAACTCGCTGTCCATCGCCTCCGATACAATCATAGGCTATCAGGCTGACTTGAAAGGATATGTAACAGGAACAAATTCTGGGACCTTGAGCGCTGGCAAGTATGCTTGCCCTATATACGTTCACGTCTTCATCGACAATTGACCCTCATTGTCATAAGTCATCCGTTCCCTTGGCCAGAGCTGGTCATAAGTCATAAGGTCCTTTCTAGGATAAATCCGTTTATCTGTTATATGTTGCACGCCTGAAAGAGGAATAAAGGATTTTATGTTTGAGGTTTGGCAGAGGCTAGGCGCTTTATTCGATTCTATTTTTTCCCTTATGACAAGTCTTGGAAAAAAGCTTATGACATGTTTGGCTTTCCTGAAGACTTATCACTTATGGCTGGGGCTTTTCTGTCATAAGATCAAAGGCCTGCAATCTAGCATATCTTGTCCTAGGATATGATTATCCAATATGCCTTAGCTTGCTGGAAAAAGGGGAGATCCAGCGAGGCTACAGGTGAGAAAAGGACAAATAAAAAGGCTGGTCAAGCCAGCCTTTTCAAGTTAGAAACCCTCTTTTAGAAGAAGGAGTAGAGAAGCGAGAGCCCTATCGTTCCATTGGCGAACTGAGGGATGAGCTGGCTCCAGTCAAAGCTGCCTGCGAAGCTGCTGCAGCTGAAATCTGACGGCATCTTGTATGTAAGCCCTAGAAGCATATCGCCCAGGTTGAAATCCACTGTTGCCTTGTAGATGAACTTCTGCTCCAGGAGGTCCGCAGCAAAATTTGCCGCTGCATCGGAGGTGTAGTTGCCAAAGCCCTTGAGGGTGGCAGTGGAGCCATCGATGGCGAACTGGTATGGCTGGGTGTTGATGCCCAGTCCAATCCTGAGAAGGTTTCCGATTCCGAAGCTCAAGCCGAGCCCGAGATCTGTCTTGGCTACAAAGGCAGTTGGGTCCATGGAAGAATCAACTGCTGTGCTGACAATCTTGGTGACGCTGTCTATGCCGAAGATCCAGATCCTGGTCCTCATCTCATAGCCTGTCTCAAAGGAACCCCATTTGAAACCTTCTGCGTAAGTGCCTACTGGCTGTGACTGCTCAATGTTCACGCCATAAGCTATATCGAATACTCCTGCAAATGCCATTGCAGGCACGAGTGCGATAAGCATCGCTATAATTATCTTTCTCATAGGTCATTCTCCTGTAGGAATCTATTTACACAAATGTAACAACTTGCCTTGTGTTATGTTACAGTATTTCTACAGACTGTCAATATCAATTGTCGAAGTTCAGGATTATTGGCTTGGTGAGCTTCAGCTGGACAAGCTCAACGCCTGCCTGATTGAGCATCCTTGTTGAGGCCACAACGCTGTCGGATTCTGGATACTTGTTCTTTAAATAAAGCACTCTGCTTATTCCGCTTTGGATGATGGCCTTGGCGCACTCATTGCACGGAAACAGGTCTACATAGAGTGTGCATCCTCTAAGGTCTCTTGATATGCTGTTGAGAATGGCATTCAGCTCTGCATGGCAGACATAGGGGTACTTTGTATCAAGCCAGCTTCCCTGCCTTGACCAGGGAAGCTCGTCGTCGCAGCACCCGCTGGGAAATCCATTGTAGCCGACGCCTACGATCTTCTTGTCAGAATTGACGATGCATGCTCCAACCTGGGTGTTTGGGTCCTTGCTTCTCTTTGCTGACAGAATCGCAACTCCCATGAAATACTCGTCCCAGGAAATATAGTCGATTCGCTTGTCCATATAAACTCCAGTTTCTAAACAATTACCATGAATGCCCCTAAAAGGAAAGCTTTTCACTCGGTCAAAACCCTGATAATCTCAGGAAGAAGCTGCTTCTTTCTTGAGAGTACGCCAGGAAGCAGGTACTTTCCCTTCCCGTCAGGAGCGTAGGATATGCGCCCTTGCCTTTGGGGATAGTCTGTGGCAAGCAGGACGCTTGTCTGTGTAAGGACGTTGGTTATAAGAAGCATGGTCCAGTCAAGGTGGCTTTCTTTTCTTGCCTGCTCAAGGGCCTTGAGCAGATCGTCCTTGGCTTCATCTACATCCTCAAGGGTGGTGACTTCGCATTGTCCTATGCCAAAGCGAATTCCATTCTCATCATAGGTCTTGAAGTCTCCGTCTACCAGGGCCCTTGGGAGGCTGTCATGCACACAGGCTCCTGAGCCAAAGAGGCTTTCTCCGTAGGCTGTAAGATCCTCGATGCCTGCTATGGCAGCCAGGTCCTGTGCTGCTGTGTAGTCCTCGAAGGTTGTGGTCGGGCTCTTGAGAAGAACCGTGTCGCTTAATAGCCCTGAGAGAAGCAGGGTGGCTGTGATCTTGTCCAGGACAGCTGAGTGCCGCTGATAAAGCTGATAGACCAAGGTGCAGGTGCTTCCGATTGGCTTTGTCTCAATCGTTATGGGCAGGCTTGTCTTCTGAGCTCCAAGGCGATGATGATCGATGATCTCTATGACATCGGCATCCTCGATTCCCGGGATGCTCTGATCAGGCTCATTATGATCTACCAGTATAAGCTTCATCCTAGGCTTGTCCAGAAAGCATCTTCTTGTGACAAAGCCTGTCCAGTTTTGGCTGTCGTCATATACAGCCAGCCCTCTGAGCTTGGAGCTGGCAAGACGAGCCTTGGCATCGTCGAAAAGGTCGCTTGAGCTGATGGCTGGCCCTTGGCGGCGCAGAAGGCTCTGCACACTCTGGCACAGCCTCAGATGCCTTGTTGTCTCGGCAGTATCCAGGCTGGATACATAGACTGTGCCCTTGAATTTTCCAAGGTCCATGTCTGGCTTCTGTCCTTCATCAAGGCCTGTGAGGATTATGGCCGGCAGGTCCAGCGTCGAGGCGAGAGCAAGATGATTCTTTCGGTTGCCTATGATCAGAATAGGCCTTGCATCGGTCATGGCCTCAATCTTGGGCTTGAAGGATTCAAAGGGCATGGCACCTACCATCAATGGAGCATCAAATTCCTCGATGGGGCTTTTCTGAAGGTAGAAGCCTGGCATGACCTTGCCGAAGCTTGAGGTGTGGAAGTGGTAGATGGGTCTCTTGCCAAGGTTGTCCTTGAGAAAGAAGACGGTTATGTCATCCAGGCTTAAAAGGCCGACCAGCTGATCGGCCTTGACTATGGGCACTACAGAAGGCTGAGAATCGGAGAAGAGAGCTATGAGCTTGCCAACAGGATCATCGGGAGCCAGTGAGATCTCATCAGATGTTCT
>JAQVSP010000126.1 GCA_028700425.1 Sphaerochaetaceae bacterium
GGCACAACCTATTGCTTTAGATGTTTAAAAAGTGGTTCATTATAGATTAAAAC
Source organism: Sphaerochaetaceae bacterium (assembly GCA_028700425.1). Lineage (GTDB taxonomy): Bacteria > Spirochaetota > Spirochaetia > Sphaerochaetales > Sphaerochaetaceae > JAQVSP01. The sequence goes on from JAQVSP010000126.1 coordinate 54, forward strand.
ATTTAGCACTAACCGATAAAAGAAAACTTTTTAAATCACTTAAGGACTTATAAGATATTAAAGTAAACTATATAAAATATATATCATTTAAATATTAAATAAAATATTATAAGTATAAAAATATATATATATGATATTATATCAATATTTATTTAATGTGCATCTATTAACATTGTGAGAAAACTAATTTAAAATATACTTTTATAATATAAATATGATATCGAAAATATTAGAATTGAATTAAGACGAACATGAAATTTAAATATATATTGATAAAATATAATAACAATATAATACAATATTTAAAAGATATTTTAATAATATAGAATAAATATAAAAATAGAGGCTAAACGCCTCTATTCATAAATCAATTATGTATGTTATTTAATTAATCTTCAAAAAGCATGTCATAATAATCAGGGAAGGGCCAAGTTTCCTTGTCACAAAGCTTTTCAAGCTTGTCTACACAGCTTCTGAGCTCTTCCATTTTCATGAGGGCATGTTCCTTGAGCCATCGTGCCTGCTCTAGAAGTGGCCTGTCTGAAATGCTTGTATCCAGATAAGAAGCAAGTTCGGAATTCTTTTCATAGGCCTGGCTGTAGGCATCGCTGATAAGTATAGCCTTGGCATTGAGGCTATCGATGCTTAAAGAAAGCTTTGAGTTCAAGACTTGAAGATTGCGAAGGCTTATAAGATTCTTCTCCACAGCAGGAAGGATATACCTGGCTACCATGGTGTTGATTGTCGAAGCTTCTATTCGTGCCTGCTTGGCATAGGTGTCAAGTGCTATCTCATAGCGACTTCTCAGCTCAGTCTCTGTAAGGACCTTCTGTGTTTCGAAGACCTTGATGCTCTCTGGGCTTATGTAGGCTGGGATAGCCTCGATGCAGGTTGGAAGCTTTGGAAGATTTCGTCTAGAGGCTTCCATCTCCCATGCCTTGTCATAGCCATTGCCGTTGAAGATGACTTTCTTGTGCTTTTCATAGTTCTCATGGATCAGGCATTGCATCTCGCTCTTTACATCGCTTGCACTTTCCAGCCTGTCTGCTATGTCGCTGAGCTCCTGGGCAACTGTAGTGTTTATGATGATATTGGCATCTGCAATGCTTTGAGCGGATCCTACCATCCTGAACTCAAACTTGTTTCCAGTAAAGGCAAAGGGGCTTGTCCTGTTGCGGTCTGTGATCTCCGTAGACAGATTGGCAAGCTTCTTGAGCGTGCTGGTGATGCTGCTCTTCTGCATTGGCTTTAGGCTGGTGAGATTCTCAAGAGCCTCATTGACCACCTCTCCAAGATAAACGGAAATGACAGAAGGAGGCGCTTCCAGGCCTCCAAGCCTACAGTCGTTGGAGTAGGTGGCACACGATGCCCTGAAAAGCGGAGCATAACGGTCAACAGCGCTTACGATGGCAGAAAGGAAAAGAAGAAACTGAAGATTCTGGGCTGGGTCATAATTGGGGCTTAGAAGGCTTATGCCTTCGTCTGTCTCAATAGACCAGTTGTTATGCTTCCCTGAGCCGTTCATATTTGCAAAGGGCTTTTCATGAAGCAAGGCAACAAAGCCATGCTTGATAGCAGTGGAATGAAGAATGTCCATGAGAAGCTGGTTGCTGTCAACAACATTGTTCACCTGGCCATAGACAACGGCTATCTCAAACTGGCGAGGCGCCACTTCCTTATGCTCTGTCTTGCTGGAGATTCCAACCTTCCATAGCTCCTGGTTGGAATCCTGCATGAAGGCCTGGACACGCTGGCTGATCGGCCCATAATAATGGTCGTTCAGCTCCTGCGACTTTGGAGGATCGCATCCAAGAAGGGTGCGTCCTGTAAGCTTTAGGTCGGGTCTCTTGTCATATAGGTCCTTGTCTATCAGAAAGTACTCCTGCTCTGGGCCGACGTTGACATGGATATGCTTTGTCCTGTTATCGCCAAGGACTCTCAAGATCCTTATGCATTGCTTCTCAAGGGCCATGACAGACCTTAGAAGAGGGACTTTCTTGTCCAAGGTCTCTCCTGTGTGGCTTATGAAGGCTGTAGGGATGAAGAGGACCTTGTCCTTTATGAAGGCGGGGCTTGACGTGTCCCAGACAGTGTAGCCCCTGGCTTCAAAGGTGGCTCGAAGTCCTCCTGAAGGGAAGCTGGATGCATCTCCTTCACCTAGGGTGAGCTCCTTGCTTGAGAAGCTTAGTATGGCTTTTCCAACCTTCTCAGGCTGATAGAATGAGTTATGCTTTTCAGCGGTCTGTCCGTTAAGCGGCTGGAACCAATGGGTGAAGTGCGTGGCTCCACGCTCGATAGCCCATAGCCTCATAGCTTGGGCAACTTCTGCTGCAAGCTCTGTTGAGAGGCTGGAATCCCCTTTGCGAACTTTCTTGAGCTCAGCCATTGCGCTGTCATCCAAGTAGTTCTTCATCTTGTCATCGGAGAAGCAATTGCACCCGAATAGGTCCTGCAACCCGATTTCCTTGTCAAGACTTGTCGCTTTATCCTTAAGCATTTATGACCTCATTTAATGAAAATAGAATTGATGCCAACACCTGTGAAAAGTATCAGGGAGACGATGATGGCGCTCATCACAAGCCCAAGGCTTATGAAGAGGAAGGACTTTCCTCTCTTCAGACCTAGTATCCAGGCTCCCAATGTGCCAGTCCAGGCTCCTGTAAGAGGAAGAGGTATGCCGACAAAGACCATAAGGCCCCAATAGCCGTACTTGTCGATTTGCTTGGAAACCTTGGCTCTGGCTCTGGCCAAAGTCTTGTCAAAAATTCTTTGGTAGAAGGACCAGTGGACATAGAGAAGCTTATGAAAGGTGCTTATGAAGATATAGAACAAGGGCTGGACCAGCATGTTTCCTGCTATGGAGAGAAGGGCAGCTCCCCAAAGGCTCATGCCCTTGAAGAAGGCATAAGGGATCGCACCTCTTAGCTCAGATATGGGAAGCACTGCCAGTAGGACGGTATAAAGTATATCAGAAAGCTCCATATGTATTCTCCTAGAGAGGTCTTCTCTTGCTAAATCTAATTCCTGCCATAAGATTCATGGCAAGAACCTTACATCTAGCTTTATCATTGTGCAAGCTCTTTTGCAGAAAAAGGACTACTTTTTTACTGTGATGCAGTCAAATGGGCAAACTTCGTGGCAGCAATAGCATCTTATGCACTTAGTAACATCGATGCTGGGCTTGATTGGCTGTTTTCCATCAAGGCTTAATGCATGAGCCGGACATATGCGGATGCACTTTCCGCATCGATGGCATTGGTCGCTGAAAATAGGAGCAGGCTCTCTTCTCTGCGCTCTCTTCATGAAGCCCCTTGTCAAGAAGGGCAAGGCAAGCGATTGCATGAAGTGAGTCTTCTCTGTGACCTTGATGAGCTTGAAGTCCTTGATGACATAAGGCTGCTCTATGGTGTATTCAATGTCCATATCCAGAAGCTTTCGTCTTTTGAGCTCACGGATTATTGGAACCAGGGTTGGCTTGTAGCCCATCATAAGAGCCTGGGTGAAGTCGATGGCAGGGCAGTCGCTTGAACCAAGCACCAGCCCAAGAGCTCTAGTAGTGCCATTTGCCGGCCCTGGGCCTTCCATGGCAATGATTCCATCCATCAGGGCATAGGCGGGCTTGGCTTCCTCATAGATGCCGCAAATCAGCTTGGCAAAGCTTTCGCGCCTGCTGTAAAGAAGATGGCAAGGGCTCTTATGAAGGCCAGGCACAAGTCCAAAAAGGTTCTTGATGCTTCCAGTGGTGTACATCAGCTGGTGAGTCTTGAACTTGGGAAGGGAGATAAGCACATCTGCCTGATCAAGGGCTGCACAGAGAAGAAGGTGTGACTTGGTGCCTGGAATCCTGTGCTCCCTGGCATCCTTGAAGAAGTCAGCCCATTGGACATCCTCCTGCCTGCATACTTCGCCGATCTTGCATTGGCGTGGGAAGAAGCCAGGAGTGCTGATGCCAGGAGAGTCTCCTACAATTATGCGAGAGGCTCCCTTTCTCTTGCAAAGCCTTATCACGGCGCGGACAAATTCAGGGTGAGTTGTAATGCCATCCTCAACAGGGGAATCGGAAAGGATGTTCGGCTTGAGAAGCACTGTCTTTCCCTCAAGGTCTGGAAAGCTAGAGCATTCTGCTATCTTGGATATTGCAGCTTCAAGGTTCTCCTGGGTGTAATCCGGACATCTGGCTATAGCTACTCTCTTCACTTTATCCTCCGCATCAGGCAGGTATATATAGGTCCAAATCCATTTGAGGCATCAGGAAGAATGATCTGGCCATATGGCCTTCTCTCAAGGCTTAGGCGAGGGTCCTCATAAAGGCCAAGGTCAATGACCTGGGCATTGTCATGCCTGTCCATGTATCTTTGTATGACACCTTCGTTCTCAATGCTGTTTATTGAGCATGTGCTGTACATTATGAAGCCCTGTGGCTTGACAGCAAGCATTGCTGAGCAAAGCATCCCATATTGCTGGCTTGCAAGCCTTTTCGGCCTAGAGGGTCCCCACTGATCAAGCTCGCCTTGATCTGACAGTACATGCCTTTCGCTAGAGCATGGTGCATCAAGCAGGATTGCATCATAGGCATCCTTTTCGTAGACTCCCCAGCTTACTGCATCAAAGCCTGTAATCATAATGTTGCTGCGCCATTCAGGCCTTAGGCATTGCTCAATGCTGTTTTTTAAGCGCATCCGCCTGGCCTGGGACCTGTCGTTGGATGTCAGGCTGCCTGTGCCCTTGAGCTTGAGTGCAAGGCAAAGAGTCTTGCCTCCAGGGGCGGCGCACATGTCCAGCACATTGTCACCTTCATTTACTGGCAAGTTGCATGCGCTTACAAGGCTTGCAGGATCAAGGAAATAGGGACTGGACAGCTCGTCGCTCAGGCTCAGCGTGGTTGCTTCCTTGAGAAGCGCCTGCCTGAGAGCTTCCCATCTATCTTGATATAGCTCGCTGTAATACTGTTCGAAACCTTCTTGCTTCTTTCCCATGAGAGCTAGGATAACCTTTTTGCCTCTCCGTTTCTAGGCATTCTAGAGCATGTGGTCGAGAAAAGCCTTAGTCCTTGGGCTTGATGGGCTTGTAAAGATCTCCTCCGGAGTTCCTGTCTCGATGATGAC
>JAQVSP010000127.1 GCA_028700425.1 Sphaerochaetaceae bacterium
AGGCTGTTTAGCGGGTACATGGTATATGTCAATTCCAAGCCCCTTCTGCTCATATGCAATGACACTGTGTTCATCAAGCGCCTAGACTGCTTAAAGGATCTTCTTTCTGCCAATCAGATTGGCTTGCCATTTCCCAAGGCGCGTCCCTGGTACATACTGGATGCAGATGACAGTGAGCTTCTCTTGAAGGTTGTCGCGCTTGCAGAGCCTGAGACAGCGCTGAAGAAGAAAAGGCCTTTTGAGATAGAACCCTCTTGCTTATTCAATGACTAGAAACTGACTCTTTTAGAAAAGGCGCAAGCTAGCCTCATTCTGCTTGATAATGCTTGCTTATGCCCCCATAACCCTCGATCAGCTTGTTCTCATGGGTTCTTGCAATGAAGCTTTGAAGGCGTCTTTGGAACTCAAGAGGGCGCTTTCTGGCAGCATCTATGTATGCAATCCTGATTCGCTTGTAGGGATCTGGAAAGGCGGCAAGGTTATTCCAAGCCTCTGGATCCTCTTTAATTGCCTTCATTATGTCCTCTGGAGCCTCATAGGGGGCGCTTATGATGCCCTGAACCTCAGAAAGAACCTGCGGGTGCACAAGACCCTGGCCCTGAAGCCATATCAAGCGCTCGATGTTGGCTCGGGAGATAGTGCTGCCAGGGTGTCTTGGGGTGAAGCGCTGGATTCTGTGCAGCGCATCAAGAGGCTTGATTGTGCTGTCTATCCAGCCAAAGCAAAGGGCCTCCTCGACTGCATCATTGTAGCTTATGCACGGCTCGCCGGCCTCCTTCATGGGAAAGACAAGCCAAGCCTGGCTTTCACTCTTGAAGTGCTCAGCAAGCCAGGCACGCCACTTCGTGCGGTCGCTGAAGCTCAGTATGGGGCCTTGCTCTAGCACTGCTTCTCTACAGCGATGATGCCTAGGAACACAAGGTCCTCAGGCTTCTCATTGCGGATGCTGTGTCCAGCTCCCCAGCCAGTGATCACCACATCGCCGGCCTTGACAGTTTTCTCTCCATCAGATTCTGTAACGATCCCTTCCCCGCTTAGGATGTAGTAATACTCCACTTCCTTGACATGGTCGTGGTAGCCAATCGAGGAGCCTTGAACCAGGGTGAACCTGGAAAAGAGCCGCAGGTTCAGGAACTGCTCCTTGCCCACAACATCTGTCTTGATGACCTGCTTGCAGCCGCCTCTCATGGCGACCTTGATCTCACTTGGCATATTCTCTGACTTGATGATCATTTCATACCTCCATGCCTGGCTTGTAATGTACCATCAAGAGCCCATCAAGGCAATCAGTCCAGAGGCCGATTGAGTGCGTCATAGGCAGCTCTGCCCTACTCATTTTTCTTGAGCCAGCTTCACCCAGACTTCCATTGTTGTGGTCTCTGAACTATGGCTATGATATCGCTCTGCGCAGAAAGGCTCAGATGCAAGCTTATGCCTTGGCAGCCATATGCCATACAGATACTGCTCAGCCTTGTAAAGAGCATCCATCACCAGAGCATTGAAATTCTCTGCCTCGAAAGTGCAGACAGCATACTCGCCCGCCGGCAGATCCCAGCTGGCGCATCTATTCAAGACAGTCGCCGACTCTGCTCTTGAGCCTGCAAAATACGTAAAGAAGCCAGGGTCCTCACATTGATGTGAAACACCAATCTCCTCTGCACTGTCATCCAGGCCCAGGACTGTCGTCTTGATCCTGTGAAACTCCTTCCAAAGCCCATCCAAGGGGTCGATTCCTGACTTGATGCCAAGATCTTGCACGAAGCTCACCGGCATCCTTTGTTCAAGGCCTATGAAATGCAATGGCTTTACAAGCGTCTGCCTGCTGACCTCAAGGACAATGCCCTCGGAAATCAATGGCACTCCTTCGTCAATGAGCACATAGTTCAGAAGTAATTCAGGCTTGGTCATTCGGTTGAGGGCTTGAGGATGAGCGCGGTATTGCACTGGCGTCATGCCAAAGGTTTTCTTGAAGGTCTTGGTGAAATGCTCGTGTGATGAAAAGCCTAGCGAGAGCGCGATGTCCAGTATGCGCTTTCTTGACTCAAGCAGCAGCTCTGTGGCCCTTGCCATTCGGCGTAGCTTTATATACTCTGCCACAGGCTTCTTTACCAAGCGGCTGAAAAGCCTCTGGTAATAGAATGGCGACAGCGCAGCCTTATCAGAAAGCTCCTCAATGCTGATATCCCCATCTAGGTGATCCTCGATATAATCGATGCTTTGTTGAATCTGTTCCCAAGCGTGCATGCCTGCACCTCCTTTTTCAGCAGTCTATCACACTTGTTTTTTTCTTCGCTTGTCTGTGCCTGCCTTGTTTAGGTCACCCTGATTAGGAAGAAGCTGTGCTGTAATAGACACAGCGCTCATCTTTGCCATGATAGAGAACATGCTCATCACGACTGATCCTATGCATTCCGCTCTTCTCCATCACCCGGATGCTTCCTGCATTCCAGTCAAAGGAAGCTGTAATGATTGTGTCAAACCCGTTTCCCAGAAGAGCTTGGATGACAGCCTTGAGCATCTCAGTCGCATAGCCCTGGCCCTTGTACAGGGGGCTTATCACATAGCCTAGCTCAATGGTGCCTTCATGGATCTCTACATCATTGACAAAGCCAATAAGAATGCCGTTTAGGTAGATTCCACGCTCAAAATGCTCATCTGACAAGGAGTATCGATAAAGCTTGTCAAGCATTCTATCCAGAGCCTCTTTGGTCCCTAGATCGGGAATCATGAAGCTTCTCTTGATCTCTTCATCCAGGAGAAGCTCAGACAGCGCTTCCAGGTCTTTTTTTTCATATGGCTTGATTACAAGCCTCTTAGTCCTTATTGTCTGCACCAACAGAAAGCCTCCTATGATAGGTCTGTCATATTAGTCTGCATTGCCAATAGGCTCGCAGGTAGAAGCAAGGTAGTCTTCAGTTTCCATAGGCATCTGATGCCCATCTACAATAATCCTGCTATCCAAGTCCCTGACTGTCTTTATGAAGCTCTTCTGCTTTTTCCCATCAAGCGGGCCTGAAAGGCTGTTGGCATAGGCTGCATCCCCTATGAACAGGATGCCGGAGCTAGGAACATAGACCAGGGTGCTGTCATCTGTGTGAGTTGATTCTGCCTGGAGGATCTGCACCTCAAGGCCTCCAAGATCAATTGAGAGCTCACCTGTAAAGGAGATATCGGCAGGTATCATCTCTGGAATGTCTCCATCTGGAAATTCAGTGGCAATGTAGACATAAGATCTCTTCAGCTTACTAAGATATCTATCGTCCTTGAGCCTGATGCTCTCTTGCCTAAGAAGGCTGCATGTTTTCCTGTTGGCGATTGACACTCCATTGATTTTCCCCATTGCAAGGGTATGATCCCAGTGCCAGTGCGTAATGACCGTAAAGTCCGGCAATCGCAGCCCTTCATCGCGCAGCGCAGCGTAGAAGCTGCCAGCATGAGAAGAAGAAAAGCCGGCGTCAATGGCAAGAGCATGCTTATCTCCGCACACATATCCCAGGTTTGGCCAGTCATGGTCTTCGTTAAAGCGATAATAGTAGACATTGTCCGATAGCTTCTGCATTATCACCTTTTCACCACAATCCGTATCACCATCTGATATAGCTGGAACTTGAGCCATTATACAGCAAGCCAGCAATGGCCGCTCTAGAAAATGTAGATTCATCAGCTTTTTTTTTCAGAAGGCTTGGATTGATTAGCGACGTAATCAGGATACTTTCCTTTTGATATTTTTATAATTAGCTTTACTGCAAGGACAAGGAGACCTAGAAGATGAAGAAATCAATTATGCTGGCCGCTGCCATGCTGCTTTTGCCCTGGATGATATTCGGTACAGGGAAAGCTGAAGCCAAGGCTGCCAAGGCAGTCAAGATTGATGCCAAGGAAGCAAGATCCATGCTTGAAAAAGGGGGATATATACTTGTTGATGTGAGAACCTCTGAGGAATATAAGACAGGACACATACCCGGAGCTATCCTGATTCCCAATGAGAGCATTATAGACAAGAAGCCATCGCTTCTGCCTGACCTGGATGCATCTATCATAGTCTATTGCCGATCGGGAAGACGAAGCGCAGATGCTGCTGCAAAGCTGCTCAAGATCGGCTACAAGAACATCTATGATCTTGGGGGCATCATTGACTGGCCCTATGAAACTACGGTCTAAGAAGACCCTCCATTCTAAAAGCTGCAGGTTTACGCCTTAGAGCCAAAGCTCTTAGGCGCTGCAGCAAAGGGCTTATCTAGAAGAGCATCCCCTATAATCACCTTCCTACTATAGAGATGCTTGATAATCAACAAGCTTGAGCCTATCGTGTAGGCGACTTAATCAAAATCAGAGCTAATATCGCATTCAAAGTGGGAAGCCGGCGGCTTCCTGCTTTTGCAGAGCAAGTTCAAGCACCTAGAGGAAATTCCCAACCAGCATGCAGGTGCATGATTGACAGCTCCTTAACATTACAATATATTTAACGTATCAATTAATGTTACGTTAGACAGGAGCCTTTCAATGAAAAATGAAAAAACTACAGTCAGACTTGAATCAGAAAAGCAGCTGCGCATTTTCACATTGCCGCTGAGACAAAGAATCCTGAGAACTATGAGAATAGTCGGCAGACCGGTCACCACAAAGCAAGTTGCAGACATGCTGGAAATTGCCCCCTCCTCTGCAAGACACCACATTCTGAAGCTAAAGGAGATTGGCTTGGTTGAACATGATCATTATGAGCAGATCAATGGGATCAAGGCCGACTATCTAATAGCTTCAGATGTGACTGTTTCTATCGGAACAAGCCTTCAGGATGCATATACCGCAGAGCGGGACTCAGCATCTCAGGTTATGCTCTTTGAGATAGCAGATCGATTCCTTGCCACCCTCCCCTCCCGGCGCAAGAAAGCCCAGGAAGCTCCAGGGCAGTTCCTTGGCGACTTGATAGGCGGCATAGCTCATTTGAGCACTGAGGATGCCGAGAAGCTTTATAATCAAATTAGAGATTTTCTTGACTCACATTCATTGCCAAGAGCCAAAGATGACCATCCTTGGGAATATGCAGTGCTTTTATACGAAACAGAACCCTCAGAGCTCTGATAT
>JAQVSP010000128.1 GCA_028700425.1 Sphaerochaetaceae bacterium
CCCTCATGGGGCTCATTACATGGGCAAGGCTGCCCAGAAGCTGTGGGTAGTGCTTCTGCACCAGAAGGTTGATAGTTGGACAGCAGGTGCTGATGATGACCTCGCCTGAAGCATTCTCAACAAGCCTGTCATACTCGCCTGCAACTATCTGGGCTCCGATGGCAGTCTCCTCCGCATCCTCAAACCCCAGAGCCTTGGCGGCCTTGCGTATGGAAGCTATGGAGAAGCCAGGGTAGGCTGCGGCAAAGGAGGGGGCTACGGATAGGATGCACTTGGTCCCTTCAGCAAGCATGATCTTGGCCTTCTCCAAGGAAGAGGCTATCTGCTTGGCGTTCTGAGGGCAGACTACATAGCAGGTCCCGCAGAGGATGCACTCATCGCTTACAATGTGAGCCTGGCTTCCGGAGAAGCGAATTGACTTGACAGGGCAGTTGCGGATGCACTTATAGCAGTTCTTGCAATTAGATTTCCTGAGGCTTATGTACTCTGTCGTCATATTCTTCCCTAAATATTGATTTTCTCGTTGAAGAAGGCGACGGCATCCTCCGGCTTGAGGGAGTGCTTGACACCATCGATCTTCACATTGACTGCGTTGACGCAGTCGCCCATGCAGAAAGCTCCGCCAAGCTCGACCTTGTCTCCAAGCCCTTTCTCCTTGATAAGGCGCTGAAAGGTCTCAACTATCTGCCTTGAACCCTTGATGTGGCAGGATGAACCGATGCACACTGTGACTTTCATGACTCTATCTCCTGGAAATTCCTATTCGTAATCAACAACATTGACCCACTTCATCAGAAGCTCTCTCTCGCCTGGACGTGCCTTCACGCTCTGGCTTGCAGCCACGATGGGCAGCCATTGCTGCACATACTTGGGGGAGATCTCATCGGCCTTGCAGAACCTCTGAAGGTACTCTTCGGCCTTGTCTGTCTGTCCATCCAGGCAGAAGAGCAGGTAGGTGCGCGCCGCATCAGCGGCCCCGTTGCCCTGGGTGGCATGGGACCAGTCGATGATAAAGGGTACGCCATCGCCTTCGCGGATGATGATGTTGGACGGGTTGAAGTCGCCGTGGCAGACCTTGGTTCCGCGTCTCATGCCTTCAAGCCTTGTGTGAAGATCGTACTTGATGGTTGCATCTAGATCAGCCTCGCTGATCTTGCGGTTCATCTTGTCCCTGAGCTTGTTGAGAAGGGGAGCCTTCTTGCCCAGGACCTGGAGCTGCAGGCTTATGAACAGGTCCAGATACTCATCCCAGCGCTGCGGATTCTCCTCCATCAGCCGGGCCAGCGTCTTGCCTGGTATGTACTGGCTTATAAGGGCCCACTTGCCATCTATCTTGGCAACCTCCAGAAGAGAGGGCACGTTGAGCCCTGTCTCCTCGACTCTTGCCTGGTTGAGGGCCTCGTTAAGTATATCGGCCTTGCTGTAGTCATCGTTGAAGAGCTTCACCACAGTATCTTTGCTGCGATAGATTGTCTTGGCGTTTCTCACAGCCAGGATCTTATCACTTTCCATCAGTTCTCCTCCTTCCACTTCTTGCCATAGTAGGCATTCAGGTACATCTGTCTGATCTCGCTGATCAGCGGATAGCGAGGATTGGCTCCAGTGCACTGGTCATCGAAGGCCTGCTCGCTCATCAAGTCCAGGCTTTGCAGGAAGGCCTTCTCCTCGATTCCATAGTCAGCGATGGTGGGCTTTATTCCCACAGCTTTCTTCAGCTCATCAAGGCCCTTGCGCAGGGCTTCGACCTTAAGGGCATCTGTCTTTCCCTCAAAGCCCAAGGATGAAGCCAGCTGAGCGTATCTTTCAAGGGTGCGGGGCTTCTCGTACTGTGGGAAGGTTCCCATCTTCACAGGCTTTTCAGAGCAGTTGAAGGCGATCACCTGATCGATCATCAAGGCGTTGGCTATTCCGTGGGGAATGTGGTGAAAAGCTCCCAGCTTGTGAGCCATGGAATGGCACACTCCAAGAAAGGCATTGGCAAAGGCCATGCCGGCCATCGTGGAGGCATGCGCCATGGCCTCCCTGGCCTGGGGATCCTGAGCACCATTCTCATATGCCCTTGGCAGGTACTTGAAGATGGAGCTTGCGGCTTGCTGGGCAAGGGCATCGGTGAACTCAGTGGCCATCATGGAGGCGTAGGCTTCCAGGGCATGGGTCATTGCATCGATTCCAGTTGCGCTGGTAAGGCCTTTGGGCATGTTCATCATCAGATCTGCATCGACAATGGCCATCTTGGGCAGAAGCTCATAGTCGGCAAGAGGATACTTGATTCCAGTATCGGAGTCCGTGATCACAGCAAAGGGCGTGACCTCGCTTCCTGTTCCAGCCGAGGTTGGAATGGCTATGAAGTAGGCTTTCTCTCCCATGTGAGGGAAGGTGTAGATTCTCTTTCTTATGTCGCAAAACCTCATGGCCATATCCATGAAGTCAGCATCGCTGTGCTCGTAGAGAACCCACATGATCTTGGCTGCATCCATGGCAGAGCCTCCGCCAAGAGCGATGATGAGATCGGGCTGGAAGCTCTGCATCCTCAGCGCTCCTGCCTTGGCAGAGGCCAGGGTGGGGTCGCTCTGCACATCAGAGAATACAGTGAACTCAATTCCCTGCTCTCTAAGGCTGTCCTCAACAGGCTTGGCATAGCCGTTCTGGTAGAGGTATGAATCGGTGACCAGGAAGGCCCTCTTCTTTCTTAGGACAGCTGAGCATTCAGAAAGGGCTGTCTTAAGGCATCCTCTCTTGATATAGGTCTTCTCTGGAGCCCTGAACCAAAGCATATTCTGCCTCCTCTTGGCAACTGTCTTGATGTTGAGAAGGTGCTTGGCACCTACGTTTTCGCTCACTGAGTTTCCGCCCCAGGATCCGCATCCCAAGGTAAGCGACGGGGTCAGCGCAAAGTTGTACAGGTCCCCAATGCCGCCTTGGGAGGAGGGGGTGTTTACAAGTATCCTGCAGGTCTTCATCCTATCGGCAAACTGAGTGATCCTGTCCTGTCCAAGGATCTCGCTGATGTACAGCGAGCTTGTGTGGCCATAGCCTCCATCGGCTATGAGGCGGGAGGCCTTGTCCAGGGCGTCATGGAAATCCGAGGCCCTGTACATTGCCAGCACAGGGGAGAGCTTCTCATGGGCAAACTGCTCGGTAAGCTCCAGAGACTCAACCTCGCCGATGAGGACCTTGGTGCTTGGGCTGACCTTGAAGCCTGCAAGGCTTGCTATCGTGCAGGCGCTCTGGCCGACTATCTTGGCATTCAGCGCTCCGTTTACAAGGATTGTTGCTCTTGTCTTGTCAAGCTCATCGGATGTGAGGAAGTGGCATCCGCGGCTGATGAATTCCTTCTTTACAGCCTCATAGACGCTGTCCAGGACAATCGTCGACTGCTCGCTTGCGCATATCATGCCGTTGTCAAAGGTCTTGGAGTGGATGATTGAGCTTACTGCAAGCTCAATGTCTGCAGTGGAATCGATGATTGCCGGGGTGTTGCCAGGCCCGACTCCCAGGGCAGGCTTTCCTGAAGAGTAGGCGGCCTTGACCATGCCTGGCCCTCCTGTTGCCAGGATTGTGTCGGCTTCCTTCATCAACAGGCTGGTAAGCTCCAGAGAGGGTACATCAATCCAGCTGATGATGTTCTCTGGAAGCCCTGCCTTGACGGCTGCATCATAGACAACCCGGGCTGCCTCTATGGTGCACTGCTTGGCACGAGGGTGCGGGCTTATGATGATGGCGTTTCTTGTCTTTATGGCAAGAAGGGTCTTGAAGATGGCGGTGGAGGTTGGGTTTGTCGTTGGGATGACTGCTGCTATGAGCCCAAGAGGCTCTGCGATGGTCTGGATTCCAGAGGCCTCATCGCTGCTTATCACGCCGCAGGTTCGCACATTCCTGTAGGCGTTATAAATGTATTCAGAAGCAAAATGATTCTTGATCACCTTGTCCTCTGCAACACCCATGCCGGTTTCCTCGACTGCCATCTTGGCTAGAGAAACCCTGGCTTGGTTTGCAGCCATGGCGGAAGCCTTGAATATGGCATCCACCTGGTCCTGGCTGAAGAGGGCATAGGCCCTCTGTGCCTCTCTGATCAAGGCGATATTGGACTCTAGGTCCTCAATGGTCTCGACTTTCCTTAGGTTCATTGCTCTTCTCCTTGGCTTCTGCCAGGCTCTTTGCAAGGCCTGCTAGTTCAGTAGCCAGATTAACGTTCTTGACAATAACGCTTTCGCCAAGGCTCAAGTGCACAGGGGCAAAATTGAGGATTGCCTCAATTCCGCTTGCCTCTAGAGACTTGGCCACATCCTGGGCGTTAGGAGCAGGGACCGTAAGTATGGCAATCTTGATGTGCATTCTCTTGACTATGTCATCAAGCTTGTCAATTCCAAGCACGGGCCTGGCTGAGGTCCTGTCGTCGCCGCTTATGTCGAAGGCGGCTATGACCTCGATGCCATAGGCATCAAAGCCAGGATAGTCAAGAAGAGCACGGCCAAGCTTTCCAGCACCGACTATGATGGCGCTGTCCAGCCTGTTGTATCCCAAATACTCTTCCAAGGCGGCAATCAAGTCCTCGCGGAGAAAGCCGACCTTTGGCTTGCCGGTCATTACGCATGCTAGGTCCTTTCTTACAAGAACTGGATTAAGCCTAAGATCTTCTGAGATTGTGGTGGAGGAGACATAGGTCTCATCCGTCTTTCTTGTCTTCAGATAGGTTAGGTACAATGGAAGTCTCTTGATAGTCTGGCCCGATATGCCCTGCATAATAGCTCCTTTAATATCGATAAAATAATATCGATAAAATCATGCGCTTGTCAACAACATGGGAAAAGAAAGTATGCTTTTCTGCTTTCATTATAGAGCAAGGAGGGTGAAATTGAGAAGAAGGGCATAATGGAATTGCTCTCAAGGCAAGCAAAAAAAACATTTCTTAATCTTTTAGTGTGGTCTGGAGGATTGAAAATGCAGCTTGATTTCTGGCTCAATGCAGAAACCTGGGGGATGAGGAAAAGGTAAAAAGTCAATAGCCCAAGAAAAAGCCTAGAAAAAGAGGATGGAACTCATCTATTGTTGAATAACCAAACCAAACAAAGAAGAGAGCCATC
>JAQVSP010000129.1 GCA_028700425.1 Sphaerochaetaceae bacterium
TGGCCTCCCTGGCTCCTCGATCTCCGCCCGAGACAGGAGCATCAAGACTGCTGGCTCCCTTGAGCCTGGCTGCTTCATAGATGCGCTTGGCTATGGCTGGCTCTGTTGTGGTCATGTCCACAAGCACCTTGCCTTCTATGTCAGCCTTGAGGATTCCGCTTTCAGAGAAGTAGACCTCCTCCACATCCTTGGGATAGCCCACGATGGTGAAGATTATATCAGCCTTGTCTGCGACTTCCCTGGGGCTTGCGCAAAGGCAGGCTCCCTTGTCTACAAGCCTTTGGGCCTTAGATGAAGTCCTGTTGAAGACATAGGCCTTGAAGCCCTTGTCCATCAAGTGTGAAGCCATGCTGAGGCCCATGACCCCAGTGCCGATCCAGCCTATGCTCTTCATCCTGAAACCTCCGCTTTTTTTGATAGAGAATAGAGGCAAAAAGGCTTTTATACAAGACTTGTCTCAATAAATCCCTTAAAACAACAGCTTTATCTTTTTTAGCCCCTGTGCTATCATCTACAACATGGAGGGTAGCCAGATGGATAGCAAAAAGGCTCTGCAGACAAGCTTGATGCTTGACATGTCAGGCTTTTTCAAGGTCTTCGGAGATCCAACGCGCCTATCGATACTCCAATGCCTCAAGGATCGAGGCCTAAGTGATGTCACAACGATTGTAGAGGCTGTGGGAGCGTCCCAGTCAACCGTAAGCCAGCATCTTAAGCTTCTTAAGATAAACAGGCTTGTCAAGGCGACCAGGGATGGAGCCCATATGCTCTACAGCCTATCTGATGATCACATAGCATCAATACTTATGCTCGGAAGAGAGCATGTCCTGGAAAAGGAAGAAAAATAATGATTAGGATTGCAAATGTCACAAAGGCATATAATGAGAATGCCAAGCCAGCTGTCAATGATCTCAGCTTTCAAGTAAACAGCGGAGAGATCTTCGTCTTCTTGGGTCCAAACGGGGCAGGAAAGTCCACGACAATAAAGATGCTGGTAGGAATCCTTGCCCAGGACAGGGGAACCATAGAGGTGGCAGGCTTTGACAACTTGACCGACAGCCTTGAGATGAAGAAGAGAATTGGCTATGTATCCGATGAGCCAGAGTTCTATGAGAAGATGACAGCAATCCGCTATCTGAACTTCATTGATGACCTTTTTGAGGTTCCTGCCGAGGTTCGCAAGATACGCATCGAGAAATACGCAAGAATGTTCGAGATAGAGGACAAGCTTGGCAATGAGATCTCCAGCTACAGCCATGGAATGAAGCAGAAGCTTGGCATCATCGCAGCCTTGTCTCACGATCCAGAGGTCCTCATACTTGATGAGCCTATGGTAGGACTTGACCCCAAGTCCAGCTTCCTGCTCAAGGAAGCCCTGAGAGCTTTCTGCAATGAGGGCAAGACAGTGTTCTTCTCGACACATGTAATGGATACAGCAGAGAGGGTGTGCGACAGAGTCGCCATCATTAACCAAGGCTGCCTTATAGCCATGGGATCCTTTGCCCAGCTCAAGGCCAATTCCGGCGAGCAGAACGCCACGCTTGAGAAGCTCTTTCTTGAGCTCACTGACAAGGAAGAAATGCCAAGATGACACATTCAGCTGTTATTGCAAGCCTGGTGAAGGCTTATTTCTCTGGCTCTCGCATCGCCACATCCCTGGGCCTGCCTCTGGCCAAGAAGAAGCGCAGCAAGGCCATGACCTTTGCGGGAAAGATAGGACTGGGCATACTGCTGGCGATCAGCTTCGGGTATATGGCTGTAATGCTTGGCTTCAATTTCTACAGCTACCAGGTCACAGGCCAGAGCCTGCTAGGCACAAGCAGCCTTGGCTTCTTCATGGCCCTTGTCATTGACTTTGTCATTCTCCTGGTCTTTTCCTTGTTCAGCACTTCAGGCATCTTCTATCGCACCAAGGAGAACCAGCTTCTTATGACACTTCCGATCACCAAGTCGGATCTCATGATAAGCAGGCTGATAATCTCTTATCTGTCATTCTTTGTAATGCACCTGTTTGTCTGCCTGCCAGCCATCGTGGTGCTGTTCTTCCTGCCGTTCTCGCTGTCAAGCCTGCTTGGAGCCCTGATCTTTCTTGTTCTCAGCCCTCTGGTTCCTGAAGCTATTTCAGCCTTCCTGGTGACCCTGTCAATAAGGATTGGCTGGAGAAAGAACAGCCGAAAGGGCGGAGAGCTTGCCTTCTCGATCATCCTGATTCTTGCTATCATCCTGGTCTATGGACTAGGAATGAGAATGATGTATGCAACGCTCATGGAGGATTCAGCCTCAATAATGCCTCTTATTGAACTGGCCACGGTTGCCATGAAGTATCTTGCTCCAATGACCTTCCTTGCCAAGGCAGCAGCGGGAGAGATGTCCATAGGCTTTGTCTGGTATCTGCTGATATTCGCTGGCGTATGCATTCTAGCTGAACTATACATCAGAAAGCACTTCTTCTATTGCGTCTCTGTAGTCCAGAACGGGGGAGGGGCAACCAGGAAGTCAAGCCATTCTGTGCTTTATAAGGCCCAGAGCCCAATCATATCCCTGTACAGGAGAGAGTGGACAAACCTGCTTTCCAGCTCTGGCTTTGCCTTTGAGCTTTTTGGAGAGACCTTCATCCCTGTGATCCTCATTGTCATGTATTCAGCCATGGGCATCATCGGCCAGATGTCAGAGCAGATATCCATGATCTCTTCCAGCCCTTCCTTCCCAGCCATTATCACAGCAGCCTTGCTTTTCATGGCTGTAATGAACATGTGCTCATCGACAAGCATCTCCCGCCAAGGCAAGTATTTCTATCTTGATCGAAGCCTGCCCTGCGACTCATCGACGTTTGTGAAGGCCAAGCTGCTGTTTCATATGGTGTTTGGCTTTGCACCTAGCTGCCTGTATTACGCTGTCTGCGTGGCCTTCTTCAAGATAAGCCCTCTTTGGCTTGCATGGATGATTCCGATGAGCTTTCTTGCTTACCTGGTCAGCGGTGCATGCGGACTCTACTTCGATTACAAGAGCCCTATGCTGGACTGGAAGACAGCTCAGCAGGCAGTCAAGCAGAACAAGAATGGCTTGCTTGGAATGGGGATGGGGCTTGCCTATATCCTCGTGCAGGGAGCAGCCTATTACTTCCTTACAAGCCTGATCTCTCCAATACTAGGCATCATAGCCACCCTGGTCATAGGCGCATGCTCAAGCATGCTCTTCCTGGATCTTGCCTTCAAGCAGGCTTCAAAGGCCTATAGCCCAGCCTAGGTCTTGACATAGCGAGCTTGTTTTCTGTACATTCTCCTCTGACATGGAGAGTGTGCGAGAGACAAGCTCGTTGACCACACAGCAACCTGCAATGACAAGGTGCTAAGGCTTGATCGATGTTATTCGAAATCCAATTATGCCTCCATGTCTGGAGGTTTTCTTTTGTATTACAAGATCCTAACAAGCGAATCTGTGAACATTGGCCACCCAGACAAGACCTGCGATGTGATCGCAGACAGCTTTCTTGACCGTGCGCTGAGCCAGGACCCTGACAGCCAGATGGCAGTCGAATGTGCAATAAAGAACGACAAGCTCTTCATTTACGGAGAGGCTACAACGACGGCTGACATTGACTACCAGGCCATAGCACGCAGAACCCTTAGAGAGATAGGCTATGACAATGAGTTCACCATAGTCACAGAGATAAGCCAGCAGAGTCCGCAGATCCACAGTGCAGTGGTCCAGGATGAGCTAAAGGCCAATGACCAGGGAATGGTCTATGGCTATGCCTGTGATGAGACTGAGGTGCTGATGCCGCTGCCCATCATGGCCGCCCATAAGCTCATGATGGCTTATGACAAATTCAGAAGGACAACAGACTGCTACTTTGCAGATGCCAAGAGCCAGGTCAGCGTTGCCTATGACAAGAACAACAGGCCTGATCACTTTGATACGATCCTTTTAAGTGTCTCCCATTCAAGCGCCCTGGATCTTAAGACCATCCAGAAGACAATACTTGAAAAGGTAATAATGCCTTGTCTTGAGGAGTGCTACCCCCAGTACCTTGGACAGGCTCGCTTCATCATCAATCCCTCAGGATGCTTCTCAATTTGGGGAAGCTTCTCAGATTCAGGCTGTGTGGGTCGCAAGATAGTCGTTGACACCTATGGCGGAATAGGGCGCAACGGAGGCGGCTGCTTCTCAAGCAAGAACGCCACAAAGGTAGATAGGTCAGGGGCTTATTATGCTCGCTATGCAGCCAAGAACGTGGTCTCTAGAGGCCTTGCGCAAGCCTGCGAGATCCAGGTCGCCTATGCTATCGGACAGGCTCAGCCCGTGAGCATGCACATAGAATGCTTTGGCACAGAGAAGGTTGACATTATGGAGATCAAGGACTTCGTACAGAGGAACTTCGATTTCTCGCCATCTAATATCATTCGCGAGCTTGGGCTCAAGCGGCCAATCTACACCCCAACAGCCTGCTTTGGCCATTTCGGCCGTCCAGAGTTTCCATGGGAGGCAATCAAGGCCATCTAGGCCCTCAATCAGCCAGGCTGCCCATCAGGGCCCTGGCCGCTGAGCAGGCGGAGCTGATGTTGTCAAACCTAGGATAGTCAAGGCCCTTGTTTCCAGATCCCCAATTGACAAGAAAGCCCTTGTCCGAGGCTTCTAGAAAGGCCTTGTCTGTAAAGCCATCGCCAATGCTTATGCAGCATGGGCTTCCAAGCTCAAGCCTTCTTCTCTGAAGGTTCACGGCCTTGACGGAGGATTCAAGCCAGATAGGCTCGATAGAGCTGATCCTATCATCCTTTACAAGAAATCTTCTTGCATCTATGAAGGTGAAGAGATCAAGCAGCCCTAGCTTCTTGAGAAAAAGAGTGATGATGTAGTCAGACCCGCAGGAGTTGATGGCAAGATGCACGCCTTTTGCCTTAAGAGAGGCAATTGAGTCCCTGAGCCCTGGATCCCTGGAAAGGGCTAGGTCTATCAGGATGTCGGTGGATCGGTCAAAGGCCTTTATCGGAGAGCCGATTGTGCGCCTGGCTATCATGGAAGCAAAGCCATCGCGACTTATCTTGCCAGCCATGGCATCGGCGATGAAGCAAG
>JAQVSP010000130.1 GCA_028700425.1 Sphaerochaetaceae bacterium
AAGGCAGCTGTGAAAGCTGGAACCGGAGGCGTCATGACCAGCTATAACCTGGTCAACTCTGTCCATGCTTCCCAGTCTGAGCAGCTTAGCAAAGCCCTTGATGACTGGGGCTTCAAGGGCTTTGTCATAAGCGACTGGACAAGCCTCTACGACACTGTCCAGCCCCTTCTCCATGGTGTTGACCTGGAGATGCCAGGCCCTGTCTTCTTCTCTTCAAAAAGAATTCGCAAGGCCCTTTCAGAGGGTCTTATCGACATGTCCATGATTAATGGCAAGGTTCAGCGGATACTTAGGTCCATGGAGCGCATAGGAGCCTTGAATCGAAGCATGTTCGATACTTCTTGCAAGCTTGGCGAGCCTAAGGCCATCCAGGCTGCCTTGCAGTCTGCCAAGCAAGCCATAACCTTGCTGAGAAACGACTCTGGCCTTCTGCCCTTGAAAAGCCCCTGCCTCATAGTCGTGGCTGGCAGGCTTTCCTCCAGGACTCCAACAGGTGGAGGAGGCTCAAGCTGCATCAAGCCGCTTGCCAAGGTTCCAAGCCTTTTACAGGAGCTTGAGATAGCCTTTCCAGATGCCAAGGTCGTCTATCTGAAAGGCTCCTTCAGCTCTCATCGCCTTCTCATTGAGAAAGCTGACGCTGTCATCTACGCCGCAGGCTATGGCAAGGTCTATGAAAGCGAAGCCTATGACCGCACCTGGGCTCTTCCCAAGCCCCAGGACAAGGATCTTAGGACCCTTGCAAGCATGAATTCACGCCTGGTCACAATAGTCCACAGCGGAGGAGCCTGCGATACGGCCTCGATCCTGGCTTCCTCAAGGGCCATTCTCTGGGCCTATTATCTTGGCTATGAAAGCTCAAGGGCACTTTGCAGCATCATAAAAGGCGAAACCAGCCCATCAGGAAGGCTGCCCTTCTCTGTTCCAAGGAGAAAGGAGGACATTCTTGCTCTTAGAAACATGGGCGTAGACAATGAGGCCTTCAGCCTTTTCCGCGTCCTTGGAGCCCAGGGCAAGCCAGGACGCCAGAAAGGCCATATCCTTGAAAACCGCTACTCAGAGGGCCAGAGGATAGGCTACAGGCAATTCGATGAGGATGGAACCCCGCTGGCCTTTGCCTTTGGCCAAGGCCTATCCTATTGCTCAATGAGCTTGGAGGCCGTCAGCCTTATCAAGAGCGAGGAATCAGTTGCAATAAACGCCCTTGTATGCAATCACAGTCCAAGGGATGGATCCACTGCTGTTCTAGTCTATGTCGAAAGACCTAGAAAAGAGGTTTTCGTTCCGATAAAGGAACTAAAAGGCCTAGCAAAGCTAACAGTACCTGCCTCATCCAGCAAGCCTGTATCCATCACCATAGACATGGAGGACCTAAAGGACTACGACGATGGCTGGCATCTGGACAAGGGAGATTATCAAGTCCTTATCGGCCTAGACAGCGTATCCCTGCAGAAAGCTGGAGCTTTCACCATCTAGTCAGCTATAGAGAAAAGCGAGTCAGCTGCCTTCCTGGTCACAGAGAAGGTATCCTTCATGTCTGCCCAAGGGCTGGATAGGTCTATATGAGGCCCATAGCTGCATGACCTGAACTGGACTTTTGGAACGCGTCCAGGACGCCCTCCTGGATGCCAGGGGCGAGCTAGCTTGACAGAACCTGCAGGAAGCGCGCAGGCACTTTCAAGGCTGCAAGACTCAAGAACAAGGCCTTGCCTGCCTTTCCAGGTGGAAGGGGCGCATACAAAGCCCGGGCCATTGCTCAGGATTCGGCATGACTGGAAAAGGGCGTTGCCGGAGCCGAAGATGAAGTCAATGCAGCCAATGATTGTGCAGTTGATGAAGACTGCCTCCCCTTCTATGCAAAGTGTGTCCTGAAAGCTCTGGAAGGTGCAGTTCCTGAACACAGATGGACCTCCCTGAACCAGCAGCGCCACGGCCTGCCTGCCATCCCTTGAGCTCTTGAAGTCAAAGTCATTGGCAACTATCAGGTCGCTGACCTCAACTTTTCCATTGCAGGCTAAAGTTGCACTGGCTAGAGTGCCCATCAAGGGCCCATGATGGGCACAAAAGCTTATGCTATGGCCTTGGCCGGCTATGGTTCCAGGCCCGAAGGCGGCCTTCATCCTGATGTCTTGGCTTATGACCCAATTTTCCATGCCTTAATAATAGCCCAATATGGCTTTTGGGCAAATAGGGAAAAGAAAGGTCTTGGGCAAAGAGCGAACTGGGCGTACAATAGTTTTCAGGAGCAAAAGATGGAAAGCAAATGGTGGCAGGACAGGGTCGTCTATCAGATATACCCAAGAAGCTTTGCTGACTCCAATGACGATGGAGTCGGTGACCTTAAGGGAATCATAAGCAAGCTTGATTATCTCAAGAAGCTTGGAATAGGCATAATCTGGCTCTCTCCGCCCTATGTATCCCCAAACGAGGACAATGGCTATGATATTGCCGACTATTGCAATATCCAGAGCGAGTATGGGACCCTTGATGACATGGACAAGCTGATAGAACAAGCCCATAGGCGCGACATCAAGGTCCTTCTGGACCTGGTGATAAACCATACCTCAAGGGCCCATCAGTGGTTCCAGAACAGCCGCAGGCGCATAGACCCTTATACCAACTTCTATTATTGGGCAGACAAGCCCAGCAACTGGACCGGGTTCTTTGGCGAGAAGGCCTGGGAGTATGATGAGGTTCGCGGGCAGTACTACCTGCATCTCTTTGCCAAGGGCCAGCCCGACCTGAACTATCATGAGCCCAAGGTCATAGACGCTGTAGAGGGCGTGATGAGGTTCTGGCTGGACAAGGGAGCAGATGGCTTTAGGTGCGATGTGATAAACATCCTATGGAAGACAGACCTTGAGGATGGGAAGAAGAAGATTGCCTTGACAGGAAGCGAGAAGTACATCTCTGCTCCAGGTCTTCACCCACTGCTTCAGCGCTTCAACTCGGAGGTGCTGTCCAAGTACGACTGCTATACCGTTGGAGAGACCGTGTTTGCAGATCCGCAGATGGCCAGGGACCTGACAAGCCCAGAGCGCCATGAGCTCAACACGGTATTCAGCTTTGAGCACATGGAGACCGACTGCTTTTTTGTAAAGTGGCTGCTTAGGCCATTCAGTCCTAGAAGGTTTTTCAGGGCTCTTGCCAAATGGCAGGAAAGCCTTGACTGGAACACAGTCTATCTTGAGAACCACGACCAGCCAAGAAGCCCGTCACGCTTTGCCGATGGCTCGCCATCCAGCGCCAAGGCACTTGCCGTCCTTCTTCTTTGCCTGCGAGGAACTGCCTTCATCTTCGAAGGCCAGGAGATTGGAATGACCAACTTCGACTACAAGAGCATGGAGGATATAAAGGACATCGAGAGCCACAACATCTATGATCTTGCCACCAGGCTGCACTTGCCCAGAAGAATAAGATGGAAGATGATCAGGACTAAGAGCCGGGATAACGCCAGGACCCCGATGCAGTGGTCAGATGAGGCAAATGGAGGCTTCTCAAAGGCCTCTCCATGGCTGAAGAGCAACTCCAACTACAAGTCCATCAATGTCAAGGCACAGGAGAACGACCCTGATTCCGTTCTTGCCTTCTACAGAAGGCTGCTGGAATTCAGGAACCAGTCGGAGATCCTGAAGAAGGGAGCCTTCAGCCAGATTCTCAACCAAAAGGGAGTCTTTGCCTTTGAGCGCTCTCTTGATGGTAAGAGGCTTGTGATCGTCATCAACCTAAGCGGAAAGAGGCGTCAGGTCAGCTTGAAGGAAACAGAAGTGGTCATGTCCTCATCCGGCGCATCGTCTTTCAGCGGCAGCCTTGAAGGCTACGAGGCTTTCATCCTGAAATAAGAAGAAGAGCCAATAACAAGGAAAGGGCGGCTGATGCCGCCCTTTCTCATTCTAGCTTGGTTGATTTCTAGTCAACGAACTTCACTGAGTATACCTGCGCTGGGAACTGAGAGACGCCAACGTTCTTGGCGTTGTCGCCGGTCACGTACTTGATAGCAGAGGCGCTGATAGTGCTGTAGGTCTTGTAGGTTCCAAGATAGTACTGGGTGTCAAGAAGGTTGACAACCGGTGCATTGAGCTCTGCATTCCATACGAACACATTCTTCGGAGCTGCAGTAAGCTGTACGCCTACCTTGCCTGCTGTGTACTCATAGATCTCGATGTAGGTCTTCACGCCGTCGACGAGGAAGTACATGTTGTATCCACCCTCGGCATCCTCGCGATAGACATCAGCTGCCTTTGCGAGCATTGCCGTGGTTCCAAGATACTTGCCATCCATCTTGCCGTTGAAGTAGAGCTTCTGTCCAAGGCTGGCCTGCTCAAGAGCGTACTTATAAGCTGTGCCAAGCTGAGGATTGGTCTCTGGCTCGACTGCAATAGCGGTCAGTGTGTCGGTGAACACATGGGCTGGGAACTGGGAGACGCCAACGTTCTTGGCGTTGTCGCCGGTCACGTACTTGATAGCAGAGGCGCTGATGGTGTCGTAGGTCTTGTAGGTTCCCAGATAGTACTGGGTGTCAAGAAGGTTGACGACCGGTGCATTGATATCTGCATTCCAT
Source organism: Sphaerochaetaceae bacterium (assembly GCA_028700425.1). Taxonomy (GTDB): domain Bacteria; phylum Spirochaetota; class Spirochaetia; order Sphaerochaetales; family Sphaerochaetaceae; genus JAQVSP01. The sequence continues at coordinate 4,559 of JAQVSP010000130.1, forward strand.
ACGAACACGTTCTTTGGCTCGGAAGTGAAGTGGACCCCCACCTTGCCTGATGTGTACTCGTAGATCTCGACGTATGTCTTTGCTCCGTCGGCCATGAAGTACATGAACATTCCACCTTCTGCTTCCTCGAACTGGACTGTTGCTGCATTAGCAAGCTTGTCCGTTGTTCCAAGGTAGTTGCCGCTCATCTTGCCGCTGAAGTATAGCTTCTTGCCAAGGCTTGCCTGCTCAAGGGCGAAGGTATAGCTGACTCCTGCCTTAGGTGCACTTGTCATCTCGCTCTTGTACTGAGCCAGGGAAAGCTCAGCCACAAAGCATGGGAACTGGGAGACGCCGACGTTCTTGGCGTTGTCGCCGGTCACGTACTTGATAGCAGACGCGCTGATGGTCTTATAGGTCTTGTAGGTTCCCAGATAGTACTGGGTGTCAAGAATATTGACAACTG
>JAQVSP010000131.1 GCA_028700425.1 Sphaerochaetaceae bacterium
CATACCTGCCCTCCTTCTTCATCAATGAATCAAAATCTCCATCCTCAACAATGCTTCCATTTTCTATAAAGACTATTCTATCAAAGGACTTCACTGAGCTTGCCCTGTGGGATATGAAAATCCCGCCATTCTTGCCAATCAAGGCTCTGAAGCTTGCAAAGACTTCCAGCTCCTTTATTGGATCAAGCATAGCTGTGGGCTCATCGAAAACATAGAAGGAAGCGTCTTTATATAAGCACCTTGCCATAAAGAGGCTTTGCATCTCTCCGCCAGAGAGATCCGTGCCCTCTTGGCAGTAATAGCTTGGAATCTCAGCTAGATCATTGACGCCCTTCCAATCCAATACCTGCTTCAAGCCGCTAGAGACAAGCACATTGTTGTATTTCTCCGAATCAAGCTCTCGGCCCATCAATACATTATCCCTTATAGTAGATGGAATTACAGTGTCATCCTGGAATATGCATCCAAACAGGTCGAGAGGATTGGATAACGATTGAAGATCCACGCCATTGATCAGTATTCGCCCGCTTGTCGGAGCATAGAAGCCCATGATGAGCTTGATCAATGTGGATTTCCCTGAACCATTGAGGCCAACGATGCCGATCTTCTCTCCCTTTGCTATTCTTAGGCTGACTGATTTCAAGACAAGATGGTCTGGCTTGCTGGGATAAGCGAAGCTGACATTTTGCAGTTCTATCTCCTCAAGGGCGCTGAGCTGACAGGTCTTGGCAAGCATTTCATCATTATGATCCAGGAAGGCTTGAAAATCCTGGATCTTTCTTGCGCTTCTCTTCAAGTCGAACAAGGCAGAGCTCAAGGCAATTGAAGCCTTCACACATTGCCAAGCCAGCGGATAAATAACAACTGACAAGCTCTGATCGGTATTTCTAGAAAGCAGAAGAAAGGAAGCAAGGATGATGCCAGCTGTTTCTGCTATTCCCCATAGCAAGCGCTTTCTCATGCTCCTTGCATTCAGCTTCTTCTGGCTCTTGCCTTCATCCATGAACTTATCGTCAATCATTTCAGAGCCAGAATAGTAATCTATGCTTTGGGAAAGGACTGGCTGCCTTGATGCCTTGTTCAAGTACCTTATATTCCTGTTTATATCCGCTTCCTTGCCTTGCATGGAAAGATCGTCATCAAGCCCCTTTTTCTGTGATATCAAGGAGATGAGCAAGGAAAATGCTGTAATGCAAAGCAATACGGCAGTCTCAGTAAGCGAGAGGGCCGTCAAGGCGGTTATCACTGAACCTATTATGAAAGCAGAGGAAGAGAGAACCTTGGCAGATTGAAGGAACACCAAGGAATAAGGTGCGCTGGAGGAGTTTGTCGCAAGCACTGCATTGGAGAACAGCCGCTGCCCCTTCTCAGATTCAAAGAACTCATAGTCTATGTTGAGGCACTTAGCAAAGGACAGCTTGATCATCTGCATTCGATTCTCATTGCCCAAGGCCTTGATATAGAGCTCAAAGCTCTCTTTCAGGCGCGGCAGGAATAGATAGGCTGCGAAGCCCAGGCTTATAAGCAGCATTGGCGCCTGCCTTTCCAGAAGCCACATCATAAGAGGCCAGGCTGCAAGCAAGGCAAGAGAGTACTGGAAAAAGGCAAAGCATAGGAAATTGATTCTTTTTCCTGCCTGCCGATAGACTTTGAATAATACTTTCATCATAAGAATAAACTAAGGTGCTTTCAGTGCTTCAATATACTTGCCCAAGGTCTTCAATAGAAGCAATGCTAAGCGTTCTTGCCTCTCCCAACTAACTTTCCCTTAACACTCTAGCACAGTTTATTCCTTTATGCAATTTTCTTTCAAGCCTTGAATTAGTGAGCCTATGATCGTGATCAAGAGCCTAGGCTTGTCAAGAAAGCCTCCAAGGGCTTAAACCGACTTCCTTCTTTTTCTCCAAGATGATAAGCTATATTCATGAAGATTGTGATCCTTGGGGCGGGAAGAAGAGGCACTGAGCTGGCTTCCCATCTGATTGAAGAGAAGAATGATGTTGTCATTGTCGATTCCAGCAAGCAGGCGGTGGATGCCGCACTTTCCAAGCTGGATTGCCTTGGCATAACCGGCAATGCCACTGACATAACGGTGCTGAGAAACGCAGGATGCGCAGACAGTGACGTGGTGATTGCAGTCACTGAATCCGACGAGATCAACCTTATTGCATGCGGAATGGTCAAGTCCAGCTTTCCCAAGGTCAAGACCCTGGCGACCATCAGGTCCCTATCCTATTCGGGGCTCAAGACAGGCCTTCTTGGAATAGATTATATTGTCAATCCCAACAACGAAGCTTCCAGGAATATCAGGGACATAATCCAGACCGGCATATTTGGCGGAGCCTATTCCTTCTCAAACACCTCCCTGCTGCTCTTCAACTACCACATAAAGAAAGGCTCAAGACTGGATGGAAAGTCTGTCATGGAGGCCAGGAAGGCCCTGAATGTGGATTTCGTCATTGCAGCGATTGAGCGCCAGCACCAAGGCATTGTGCCTGAAGGATCGACACTGCTTCAAGCTGGCGATACGCTGTCGATAGTCACCGACGAGACAAACCTCGACAAGCTTCTCCAGGCTGCTGGAAACAAGCAGGAGAAGATACACAAGATTGCCCTTGTTGGAGCCACAAGGCTATGCGAGACCCTTCTTGCATCCTTCAGCAAGAGGGAGAGAAGCGGGATAACCCTCTTTGAGAGCGACAGCGCCTTGTGCGAGGAAGCTGCCAGCCAGTTTCCGGAGATTCTTGTGATCAACGCAGATGTGACCAACGAGGGCACCTTGGAGGAGGAGCATGTCAATGCCTTTGACCTCCTTATCTCCCTCACTGATGACGATGAGCTCAACGTCATAACCGCAAGCTATGCCAAGAGAATAGGTGTCAGGCACTCGGTTGCGCTTGTAAAGAACAACAACAACTATGTCCGACTGGCTCGCCACCTTGACCTGGACATTGTGGTCTCTACAATACAGGCAACAGTGGACTCCATCATACAGCTGCTCAGAGGCGACAACATATCGTCCTCGCATTCGCTGTTCGGAGGCAAGTTCGAGGTGTCCGAGTTCCTGATGACCAAGGCCTCCAAGCTTACTGGAAAGCATCTGCATGAGATAAACATGAAGCAGAAAGGCATAGTCGCAGGAATCACTACAGCTGATGGCAAAAGCTTCATTCCAAATGGAGACACCCTCATCAAGGAGGGCGACAGGCTTCTTGTCACCTATAACCATTATGGCACAGCTTTCATCCAGGATCTCTTTGTGAAGGCAATCCAATGAACTTCAAGCAAGACCTAAAGTTCCTAGCCTACTCCCAGGCTTTCATTGGAACGCTGATGCTTGTCCCGATGATGCTGTCCATCTATTTTGGCGAAAGCCAGGCGACCAAGGCCTTTGCCACGGCATTTTGCTTCATAGCCGCCTTTGTCATAATTGTTCTGGCAGCCTGCATCTTCATCCGCGACCGCTTTTCCTTTGGCACAAGGGACGGCTTCTTCTGCGTGACCCTCTGCTGGGTGCTCGGGACAGCCTTTGCAGCAATACCCCTTTACTCTGTCAAGGCCTTCCCTGATTTTGCCTCATGCTACTTCGAGCTGATGAGCGGGTTCACCACCACCGGAGCCACGGCCCTGACCATCATAGAGCCCTTGGACAAGTCCATCCTCTTCTGGAGATCCATGGCCAACTGGCTAGGAGGAATGGGGATAGTGGTTCTCTTTGTAGCCCTGCAGCCTTCCCTGACAGGAACCTCAGGAACCAAGCTGTTTGGAGCAGAATCCGTTGGCCCAACCAAGGACAAGCTGACACCGAAGATCAAGTCCACAGCTGCCATTCTCTGGCTGATCTACTTCTTTGCCTCATTGCTTCAGACCATCTGCCTGATGATAGCAGGCCTGGATGCCTATGATGCTGTCACGGTCACCTTCTCGACCATCAGCGCCGCAGGATTCTGCGTGAGGAACGCATCAATTGGAGCCTTTGCAAGCCCTGCTGTAGATGTGATAGTCACAATCTTCATGATGGTTGGCGGAACCAACTTCGCCCTCTTCTTCTTCCTGCTCAAGGGCAAGTTCAGGATAGTCTTCAAGGATGGAGAGCTTCGCGCCTACATAGGCATCCTCTTCTCAGTCATACTGATTGTTGCTGCAGCTCTTCTGATCAATGGGACCTACCCTGACTTCTGGACAGCCTTGCGCTACAGCGCCTTCCAATGCACATCCATAATGACCACTACAGGCTTTGCCACGGCTGACTACCAGGTCTGGCCGGCTGCCTGCCAGATGCTGCTCTTCCTGCTCTTCTTTGTCGGAGGCTGCGCGGGCTCTGCTGGAGGCGGCATAAAGGTCATAAGGATCGCCACTCTTTTCAAGGCTGCGAATGCTCAGATCAAGAGCCGCATTCATCCCAATGGAGTCTTTTCTGTGCGCATCGGGGATACAGTCGTAAAGGCCGATATAGTCTCGTCGATAAGCTCTTTCTTCTTTGCCTACATCATTACAGGACTGCTTGGATCGGCTGCACTCTCCTTTTCAGGTGCAGACCTGAGCACCTCGATCTCCTCAAGCTTCCTGTGCCTTGGCAACATCGGCATAGGCTTTGGCCAGGTCGGGCCCACAGGCAACTTCGGCTTTTACCCTGGCTGGGCCAAGTGGGTCTGCTCATTTCTGATGCTTGTAGGACGACTTGAGCTCTTCACAGTCTACTCTATCTTCTCAAAAGGCTTCTTCTCAATTTAGCTTGCGGGAAAAGGCAAACTGACATATTCTTTTGGCAAGGAGAATTTATGAAGAAACTTTTTGCCGCTCTGCTTTTGACGTGCCTATGCACATTGTGCCTTTTTGCGGGCCTTGATTTTGCCGCCATCGACAGCCTGTACTTCCACGAGAGGATCGATGAGGTGCAAGCTGAGCTTGAGAAGCTCAATGCCCAGTCCGGCCTATCCAATGAGGACAAGGCCAAGGTGCTCTGGAGGC
>JAQVSP010000001.1 GCA_028700425.1 Sphaerochaetaceae bacterium
ATTCCTCAGTATTCTGAGGATAGGAGCAAAGATGTATGCTCTGAGGCATGTCGTCGGTCTTGAGGTTCTGATAGATCTCCTCTGTGACAAAGGGGATTATCGGGCAGGCAAGCTTGCAGAAGGTCAGCAGGACATAGCCAAGCGTGTCATAGGCACCCTTCTTGTCGCTGTCGCTTTCGCTCTTCCAGAATCTTCGCCTGCAGCGCCTGATGTACCAGTTGTTCAGCGAGTCGATGAAGCCTAGCAGCTTGGAGCAGGCATCCTGAATGTCGTAGCCATCAAGAGCCTTGGTCATGTCGCTTATCAAGGTCTCGGCTGCGCTGATTATCCACTGGTCCATAGGATTGGTTATGGTTGAATAGTCAAGCTTGCAGGTGTTATAGCCGTCAAGGTTAGCATAGGTCACGAAGAATGAGTAGGCATTCCACAGCGGCAGCAGCAGGCTCTTGAGCACTTCCTTTACCAAGGAGTCTGAGAACTTGAGGTTCTCTGCTCTCACGGCTGGGCTGTTCATCAAGGCGAACCTTAGGGCGTCAGCTCCATAGGTATTGACTATCTCCATAGGATCGGTGTAGTTGCGCTCGCTCTTGCTCATCTTCCTTCCATCCTCTGCCAAGATGATGCCGTTGGTGACGCAATGGTAGAAGGCGGGCTTGTTGAAAAGCGCTGTAGACTGGATCATAAGGGTGTAGAACCAGCCTCTGGTCTGGTCCAGGCCCTCGCATATGAAGTCAGCTGGGAAATTGCTCTCGAAGTGCTCCTTGTTCTCAAAGGGATAATGCTCCTGGGCATAAGGCATGGAGCCGCTTTCAAACCAGCAGTCCAGCACATCCGGAATTCTCTTCATAAGGCTTCCATCTGGCGCTGTCCAGGTAAGGTCGTCTATGAAGTGCTTATGCAGATCGGCAACAGGCTTGCCGCACTTGGCTTCAAGCTCTGCCTTTGAACCGATCACCTCTATGTACTTGCCGCTTTCGCTCTTCCATATTGGAAGCGGGTTGCCCCAGTAGCGGTTGCGGGATATGGCCCAGTCCCTGGCTCCCTCAAGCCACTTGCCGAATCGGCCGTGCTTGATGTGGTCAGGCATCCAGAAGACCTCTTCATTGTTGGCGCAGAGCTGCTCCTTGATTCTGGTCACGTTGACATACCAGCAGCTCATGGCGCGGTAGATTATCGGCTTGTGGGTTCTCCAGCAGAAGGGATAGGAGTGAAGGTAGTTCTCTCTCTTTACGAGCTTTCCCATGGCCTTGAGGTCGCTTATGATCTGCTTGTCTGCATCCTTTACGAAGATGCCCTGGTAGTCGGAAACCTCGCTGGTGAAGTTGCAGTCCTGGTCTATCGGGCAAACCACAGGGATTCCAGTGTCCTTGAGAACCTGGTAGTCATCCTCGCCAAAGCCTGGGGCTGTATGGACTATGCCGCAGCCGTCCTCGGTCGTAACATAGTCGCCTAGCACTGTTATGAAGGCTCCCTTTGCCTTCAGGTCCTTGAAGTATGGGAAAAGAGGCTCATAGGTCTTGCCTGCAAGGTCTGTGCCCTTGCAGCTTTCCAGTATCTCGTACTCGCTTTCGTCCTTGTAGTAGGCATGAAGCCTGGCCTTGCCGAGGATGTACTTCTCACCAGAGGCCTTGTCAAGGATCTTGACATAGTCAATGTCCTTTCCCAGAGCAAGGGCAAGGTTGCTTGGAAGGGTCCACGGGGTTGTGGTCCATGCAAGGAAGTAGGAGTCATCGTCGTCCCTCTTGAACTTAACGGTTATTGCCTGGTCTACCACATCCTGATAGCCGCCCAGGTTCACCTCCATGTTTGAAAGCGGTGAGCCTAGCCCTGGCGAATAAGCAAGAACATTGTAGCCTTCATAGATGAGGCCCTTGTCATAAAGGGTCTTGAAGATCCACCAGATGCTCTCCATATAGCTTGTGTCCATGGTCTTGTAGCCATGCTCGAAGTCCACCCAGCGTCCAATGCGGGAGATGATCTGCTTCCATTCCTCAGTGTAGGTGAGCACAATGGACCTGCAGTACTCATTGTACTTGGCCACTCCGTACTCCTCTATTGCATTGTGCCCGCTGATTCCAAGGCGCTTGTTTGCATCGTTCTCAACCGGAAGACCGTGGCAGTCCCATCCGAAGGTGCGCGGGACCTTGTAGCCCTGCATTGTCTTGTAGCGAGGGAAAATGTCCTTTATGGTACCAGGCACAAGATGGCCGAAGTGAGGCAAGCCGGTAGCAAAGGGAGGGCCGTCATAAATCCTATACTCCTTGCTGGACTGTCTTTGATCAATTGACTTCTGGAAGATGTCATTATCATTCCAGAACTTGAGTACTGACTCTTCCATCTTCGGAAACTGAACTTTTGGATCTACGCTCTTATACATTGTATGAGCCTCCTGTGTAACGTTGACATTATGGTCATTTTGTCCCTTTGTTTCAACCGTTGGCTTGAACTCTATTCCAGCACAATTTCTTTTTTGCTATCATGAAGCCATGTTGAGCTATCCTGTTTCACAAAAGCTGTCAGACTTTGCCAAGATATTCACAAAGCAAGGCAGAAAGGTCTATCTGGTTGGAGGCGCTGTTCGCGACTTCCTTCTTGGAGAGCCTAACGATGACTATGATTTCTGCACAGATGCAAGGCCTGAAGATGTCATCTCGATGTTTCGAAGGACCTATCCAACAGGCATAAAGCATGGAACAGTGACTGTCCGCTTCAACGGCGAATGCTATGAGGTGACAACCTTTCGCACAGACGGCTCCTACATTGACCATCGCCACCCTCAGGATGTGAGCTTCACAGAGGACATAGCCCAGGACCTTTGCAGGCGGGACTTCACAATCAATGCCTTTGCTGCTGACTTGGGAACTGGTGCGATCATTGACCTGTTCAATGGCTGCGAGGACCTTAGGCAAGGGGTTGTAAGATGCATCGGAGAGCCCCAAAAGCGCTTTGAGGAGGATGCCCTGAGGCTCATGAGAGCCATAAGGTTTGCCTCCAAGCTTGGCTTTATCATTGAGGATGAAACCTGGAAAGCCCTATGCCTCAAGCATTCAGACCTGGCCTTTGTTGCCAAGGAAAGAATCCGCGAGGAGCTTATGAAGATCATCAACGGCCCTCGACCTGAAATGGGGATAAGGCTCATGCATGAAAGCGGCCTCCTTTCCATAGTCCTTCCAGAGCTTGAGGCCTGTGAATCGATTGCTCCCTGCAAGCATCATAGCCGCCCTCTGCTTGAGCATCAGTTAGCCGCCCTTGACTTTGCCTCTTCCCAAAACTATTGCCAGGCTGTAAGGCTTGCCGCCTTGCTTCATGACATCGGCAAGCCTGAAGCTGCTGTAGTCCGAAATGACAGTGAGACCTACTATGGACACGAGATCATCTCAGAAAGCATGACAAGGGCCCTGATGAATCGCCTTCGCTTCTCAAACGACGAGATCGATCTTACCTGCCATCTGGTTGCCAATCATATGTTCCATTACGAGGCAAGCTGGACAGATGCCGCAGTCAGACGGTTTGTCAACAAGGTTGGACTGGATTGCTTAGAGCTTCTTTTCCAGCTTCGCAGATGTGACCGATACGCCATAGACGGCAGCCTGGACGAATCAGACATCATTGAGCTAGGCAGGAGGATAAGGGAGATACAGTCCCCTAGCCTCTTGATAAAGGACCTGGCTGTGAATGGGCGCGACATGATGGGCCTTGGCCTGAAGGGCCAGGATATAGGAAGGGTTCTCAGCGCTCTTCTGGAGAAGGTCATCGAGAGCCCTGAACTAAATGAAAAAAAGACCTTGCTGGATCTAGCTAGGTCTCTTTTGTAGGTCAATTCTTCTCAAAGCAGGAATCAAGGGCCTCCTTTAGCTTGTCAAAGGCCTGGCTAGCCTGCTGAGGATCTGGGAAAAGGGATGCATCGGTGCAGACAGCCTTGATTGTGCTTTCGATCTGAGCCTTTACATTGGCAACGGGAATCATGTGAAGCACCCACACTCCTCCGCTCTTGTCCTCCCAGAAGTCGACCTCTGTTACGCCGGTCAGCAAGGCTTTTCCTGCTTCTACGGCCTGGGAGACAAACCTGTCAATGTAGGTCTCCTTGCCATCTTCGCTTGTCTCCTCCAGGTAGCGGTCTCGCACAGCCTCTACAGACTTGGAAACCCAGAGAGCGATGTTGGCATCAGCGTTCAGCTTGGCCTTAAGCAAGGCTGTCTCAAAGGTCTTGCCAGTGCCATAGCCGGAGGCATAGTGCTTGAAGTCATTTGACTGGTCCTGAATGACCCAGTCAGGACGGCTTATCCCGTTCTTTCCCTTGACGCTCTTGTTCTGTGACATAGCCACATCATGGTTTGTTGCACACGATGACAGCAGAAGAAGCGCAGCTAGCATTATAAGGATGGCTTTTCTCATTGTAATCTCCACCTCTTAATGCTAAGGCTTTTCTGTGTTCTTGAAAAGACCTTTTATTCCTTGTCAAGATCGAGAGCTTCTACTGCAAGCCTTGCAGCATTCTGCTCGGCTTCCTTCTTGTTCCGGCCTTGCACTGGTCCATAGGAGAAGCCGTGGAACTCCACCTTGTATGTAAAGACCTGGTCATGATCAGGTCCGCTGTGATCCAGCATTGTGTAGGAAGGCACTTTCTTGAAGCGCTTCTGGACATATTCCTGAAGAATTGTCTTGTAGTCCTTATGGCCCTTGTTTGAGATCACCTGCTGAATCTGGGGAACAAGAAGCCTGAGGATGAGAGCTTGCGCTGCTTCCAGCCCGCTGTCCAGCGACACTGAAGCAAAGACAGCTTCCATGCAATCGGCAAGAATGGCTTTCTTGCGCGGTCCACCGGTAGCTGCCTCTCCCTTGCCGACTCTGATGAAGGAGCTTATATCAAGCAAGCTTGCAGCTGTTGCAAGGGCTTCCTCGCTGACTACCGAGCTTCTTATGCGTGTGCATTCACCCTCATTGAAGTCATAGTGATCATAAAGATATCTAGAGATTGCATATTCCAGCACAGCATCCCCAAGGAACTCAAGCCTTTCATTATCCTGAAAGCCTTGGTCCCTGTTCTCATTGGCAAAAGAGCTGTGGGTGAGAGCCTGGTCCAGGATCTCAACGCTCTTGAAGCTATACTGAAGAGCTTGCTGAAATAGAAAAAGCTCCTTCTGCCTTTCTGGGGACAGTTGAGGAGCTCTAGCGCTGGCTGATACCATCTTAGCCTATTATCTTGACCAGGTACTTAACCACGTCTCCGACAGTCTCGAAGCTTCTGACATCCGCCTCAGGAATCTCCTGAAGACTGAAGGTCTCCTCAAAGTTGCTGACCATCTCAAGAATATCCATGCTGTCTGCGCGCAAATCATTGACAAAGGATGCTTCTGCCTTTACAGCAGCTTCATCAACTCCAAGCTGATTGACTATGGTCTTCTTGACTGTATCGAATATCTGATTCTCTGTCATTTGCTATTTCTCCAGCTCAACAACCTGCTGACCCTTGTAGTAGCCGCACTTTGGGCAAACTCTATGGGGCAGGATCATATTGCCGCAGGAAGGGCACTTGCACAAGGTTGGAGCGGCAAGCTTCATGTTTGAAGCCTTTCTTGATGCGGCCTTGGCCTTGGAAGTTTTATATTTTGGAACTGCCATTATTTTTTCCTCTCTTATGAAAAATTCTTTTACGAGAATACCCAATATGCATTCCTTAGTCAACACTTGGGTCAATTATGCAAGAAAAAACTCCTTACATCCTCTTTATCAGCCTGATAGCCATTGGATACATTGGATCGGAGGTCTTTCGCCTATACTCAAAGCCCGGCATGCCGAAGGTCCTGAGGACTATGCAATGGTCCTTGTCGGCTTCAGTGCTGGTCATGTAGTATGGCTTGTCAAATCCAAAATATGAAAGGTCAATAGGCTCTCCCTTGCTCTTGCTATAGGCAATTACATTGTTGAAATAGCGAAGAAGCTCGGCCATCTCCGATCTTGAAGGGATGAACCAGCCCTCTCCAAGCGCCTTGATGAAAGGCAGGTCCATCTTAAGGGTGTTTGACAGCCCATCTGAGTCGGCTCCCGTCAATACGCCATCGCTGCCGTAGGAGAATGCGTTTGACACAAAGCCATCGCTTCCAGTGATCTGCAGATCTGTGTCTGCGGCCTTAAGATAGCGCCAGCCCTCTGTTTCCTCTCCCTTGTCATAGAAGCAATAGCCTTGAGGAAAGCCAGAGCTCCTGCAGATGGATATGGTCTTGCTTCGCAGCCCTAGCGGGCTGATGCAGAAGGCCTCATATTCCTCATCCTCGGCAATCTCAATGGGCTGTGTGTAAAGCCTAGCTTCAAGCTCGCTTGATCGCTTTGCATAGATGAAGCTTCCCTTCGGACTTGAAAGCCTGAGCATCGAGGTTTCAATCTCATAGGCAGGCTCTATGGCTCTAGTTATCTCAATGCGCTTGACAACAGCATTTGCCTTGCCAGCAGTCCTGCAGTCCAGCTTGCATGGCCTTGAGATGCTTATGGCCTGATCATAGAGAGCAAAGGCGGATCCATCGATCCTGAACTCGATCTTGTCCTTGCCTGAAAGGGTCACAAGCTTCTTCTCTCCAAGAAACAGATCCTTGACGCAGGCCTTGGGAAGCTCTGAAGAGGGGCTGTATGAATAGGATGCAACCATAGTCTCTGCGATCGAGTCTCCCCTGTTCTCAAGTCCATAGGCCTCGACAACATCCCCATCGCTGAGCTCAATAGGCCCATCGTAGACCTGGAAGGCCCCATTGCCCTTCCTATAGGCAAGCTTCAGCCCAATTGGAGCGATTATCTCCAGCCTGTCATCCTTCAGCGAGAAAGAGGGAGCTGGAAGGCTTGAGACAAGGAAGGTCTCGATAGCCTGGGCTGTGCATCCTTCACAGCAGGCCTTTATCGTCACATCGCCCTTGAAGCACAAGGGCTGGGTGTAGGCAGCTCTTGTTGCGCTGAAAGAAGGGTCTGTCAAGTCGCTAGTGTAGTAGACAGTTCGGCCATCATGAGAGAATAGCATCACCTGTGCGCCTTGTGTCACTGGACCTGAAAAGCTTATCACTGGCTTATTATTGTTGTTCATTTTTTGCCTCTGCCTGATTATGCATCTATTTTACATCCTTTGCTAGCTTGTCCTGCAGCTTTGCTGCCACAAGAGGGTCCACCATTGCCGAGATATCGCCTCCGAAGGTGGCTATCTCCTTTATGGCAGAGGATCTGAGAAGAAAGAACTTGGGATCTGTGGGCATGAAAAGCACTTCCAGGGAAGGAAGAAGCTCACGGTTTGTCATTGCAAGCTCGAATTCATAGCCAAAGTCGTTCAAGGCTCGAACCCCTCTGATCATTACGGTTATCTCGTGGCTTCTTGCGAATTCAACCACAAGGCCTCTGTGAATCACTACTTCCACATTGTCAAGGTCCTTGAGAAGAGCTTCAAGAAGCTCCTTTCTTTCCTGTGCAGAGAACAGGCTCTTCTTGTAGATGTTCTCGCTGATCACAACAAAAAGCCTGTCATAAAGCTTGGCTGATCTTCTTATGATATCAAGATGGCCAAGAGTCGGCGGATCGAAGGATCCTGGAAGCATGGCTATCATGACTTAAGCTCCTCGACATAGCGCTTGTGGCTGGCATATTGCTCATTGGTCTCATAGGCTATGCGCTTAACTATCTCGAACTTGTTTTCCTCGGTCGTCCTGATAACGGCAAACGCGCCTTTTCCAACATAGCTTATCTTCTCGTCGCTCTTGATTTGCTCATCTTCTGCGATCTTCTTGATCACACAGTCAAAATGGCTGTAGCCATTATCGCCTTCGCTTATAGCCTCAGCAATTGCTCCTATGGGCTGGCCGCATAAGGCACAGAGCACCTTTGGCTCATTGACTCTCTTAAGCTCTATTGAGTAGTCAAGCACTTTCGGGTTGCTCCTGCGAACCTCATCTGGCTTAAGAACATTGAAGGCTTTCTGTTGCTGCTGCTTCTGCTTGACCTGCTGGGCCTTCTGAGGGCTGTTCTGTCCTTGCTTCTGAGCTTTCCTTCGCCTTTTCTGGCCGCCTTTCCTGGCGTCCTGGATCTTCTCTTCCAATTGATCGCTCCTTAAGGAAAATATAGATTAAAAAGACTTGATTCTTCAAGCCTGCGGATACACAAAAACGACGGATGCAATCGCGTTCCGCCGTTTTTTAATCAAATAGGCCAGATGGCCTTGATCAAGCCTGCTTCTTCTTGATGAGCTCAGGAACCTTGGCAGCCTTGCCGACCTTGTCCCTGAGGTAATAGAGCTTGGCGCGTCTTACGCGGCCACGGCGTACGACCTCGATCCTCTCCACTCTGGGTGAATGAAGGGGAAAGATCCTCTCAACTCCAACTCCATTGGAAATCTTCCTGACAACGAATGTCTTTCTGATTCCGCCGTTGTTGATGGCGATGATGATGCCCTCGAAGACCTGAACTCTTTCTGTGGCTCCCTCGACAATCTTGAAATATACCTTAGCGGTATCACCAACGTGAATCTCGGTCACGTTCTCTTTGATCTGCTGCTCTTCGATGGCTTTAATGGTGTCCATTGCTTTTCCTCGCAAATTAATAATTCTTCTTCAAGAGCCTTCTCGCCCTGTCATCCAAAAATGACAGATCATAAAGCTCCGGCCGGTTGGACAATGTCTTCTCCAGCCTTTTTTGCATCCGCCACTGTTCTATGTTGGCGTGATGACCGGACAATAATACATCAGGAACCGTCTTTTCGCAATAGGTTTGCGGCCTAGTATATTGCGGATATTCGAGAAAAGGTCCGGTGAAACTTTCCTCGCTCAACGATTCAGGTGCAAGCACTCCAGGCACCAGGCGATATACAGCATCCACAATGGCAAGGCATGCCACCTCTCCGCTGCTTATCACATAGTCTCCTATGCTTATCTCATCATCTACCCAGAGATCTATGATCCTTTGGTCAAGGCCTTCATAGTGTCCGCAGATGATGACCAGGTTCTCCTCGCGGGAAAGCTCCTGGGCATAGGACTGGGTGAACTGCCGTCCTGATGGGGACATGTAGATCACTCGCTTGGATCTGGCATTCAGGGCTTCAAGGGCTTTTCCAAGAGGCTCAGGCTTGAGCACCATGCCTGCTCCCCCGCCATAAGGTACGTCATCGCACTTATGATGAGGATCCTCTGCATAAGGCCTCCAGTCGATCAAGCTGTATGAGATGATTCCATTCTCTACAGCCCTCTTCATTATGGAGTTCTCAAAAAAGCCTTCAAGCATCCCCGGGAAAAGAGTAAGAACCTCGATGTTCATTCAGCAAGCCTCGGTTCAAGAAGGACCAGGGTGCCTGCCTTAAGGTCAATCTGACCTACGTAGACATCCCGAAGGAAAGGCAGAAAGTAAACTGCGCTTTCCCTCTTGACTTCCAGAAGAATGGCCTGTGCGCCTTCGCACCAGCTTTTCACTATTCCAAGATGCTGTCCATCTGGGTCTATGACATTCAAGCCGATCAAGTCAGAGATATAATGCTCTCCCTTCTTCAGCTTGCTTGCCTGTGTCCGAGGCACAAGTATCTCATAGCCATTGAAGGCTTTCGCCTTCTCAGGACTATCAATGCCTTCAAAGCGGATCATCGGACCATCTGCGCAAAGCTCACACTCGACAATGACAGCCTTCTTCAGCTCATCACCCTTCTTCAGGACAACCTCATGAAGGCTCTTGAAGTGAGAGAAATCATCTGAAAAGGCCTGAACTTTCAGAAATCCCTTCAGCCCAAAGGCTGTCCGGACCCTTCCAGTGGCCAAAAGGCCGTCCATCAGTCCATTATCTCCAGTGTGGCTCTCGCTCCAGTCTTCGAAGCACATGCGCTTAGCACTGTGCGTATGGCCTTTGCGATCCTGCCTTGCTTTCCGATCACCTTGCCAACATCGCTTTCAGCCACTGACAGCTTGAGGACAACTTCATTGCCGTCCCCACCCTCAGCTACGCTGACCTGGTCAGGATTGTCGACCAGGGCCTTGGCAAGGAATTCTACCAGTTCCTTTTCCATTTCCATTACTGAGCCTTGCTCGGTGCAAGACTGATGCCCTTCCTGTTCAGAAGGCCCTTGACTGTTGTGCTTGGGACTGCACCCTTTGCAATCCAGTCTACAGCCTTGTCGGCATCGATCTCGATCTGCTTGTCTTCAGCCTCTACAGGATGATATAAGCCAATCTCGTCGATGACCTTTCCGCTGATAGCCCTATGGCTGTCCATGATGACGACCCTGTAGTAAGGTCTCTTCTTGGTGCCGAAGCGCTTAAGTCTCATGCTTACGCTCACTTGTTCCTCCTACTCAGGTTTCACGCCCATTTGCTGCAAGAGCGCTGCCTGGTACTTTTTATTCTTGGCGATCTTCTTCATCTGAAGCCGCAATTTCTCAAATTTCTTCAATAGCCGGCTTACATCGCTGAGGTTGGTTCCGCTTCCCTTAGCAATTCTCTTCCGACGAGCCGGACCTATTATATAGGAATTCTTCCTTTCAGAAAAGGTCATTGACTGGATAATTGCCTTTTCTTGGAGCAATTCCTTCTTGTCAATGTCATCTTCGCTTATAGAGGCGCCCCCAGGAAGCATCTGGGCAAGCTTCTCGATGCCTCCCATCTTGGTCATGCTCTCCAGCTGCTCAAGGTAGTCCCCAAGATCGAAGGCGCTTTTGGCCATCTTCTCCTGAAGCTTGAGAGCCTTCTCCTGGTCGAAGGTCTCCTGGGCTTTCTCAACCAGGCTGACTACATCTCCCATCCCAAGTATTCGGCTTGCGATGCGGTCTGGATAGAAGATCTCAAGATCCTCCATCTTCTCTCCGACTCCAATGAACTTGACCGGCTTGCCGACAACGCCCATGATGGACATGGCCGCTCCGCCTCTGGTATCAGAATCGAACTTGGAAAGGACCACTCCGGTTATTCCCACCTTCTGCTCGAATTCCTGGGCTATGATGACAGCATTCTGGCCAGTCATGGCATCGCTGACAAAGAGCTTCTCTTCGGGCTTGATGGCGCTGGCTATGTTCACGATCTCAGCCATGAGCTGGTCGTCAAGGTGCATTCTTCCGCTTGTATCGACGATCAAGGTGTCATACTGGCCCTTTCTCGCCTTTTCAAGAGCGTTGCGTGCAACCTTTACCGGGTCCTTGGCTCCTTCCTCGCTGTAGAGCGGAACCTTCACCTGGTCCGCAAGGATCTGAAGCTGAAGCACTGCTGCTGGACGAACCAGGTCGCAGGCTGCCAGCATGACTCGCCTTCCCTGCCTTGAAAGCTTGAGAGCAAGCTTGGCTGCAGTTGTGGTCTTTCCAGAGCCCTGAAGGCCCATCATGAGTATGACGCTTGTTACATCAGGTCCCTTCAGCTCCAGGTTCTGCGATCCTTCTCCGCCAAGAAGGCTCACCATCTTGTCATAGACGATCTTTACAAACTGCTGGCCAGGGTCAACGGCATTCAGGACCTTCTCGCCCTTTGCCTCCTCTGCTGTCTGGTTTATGAAGCGCCTTACAACACGAAGGTTCACATCGGCATCTATAAGGGCCGTCTTGATCACTTCCATGGCGTCGCTGATATTCTTCTCGGATATCTTGGACTTGCCTGAAAGGCTTCTTAAAAGATTGCTGAACTTCTGACTGAGTGACTCAAACATAACTTATAATTTATAAAACAATTTACCCTATTGTGTCAACGAAATGGCAGGCAGGACAAGCTCAGTATCAATATACGCCTTGCATATTCGGCTCGCTTCCAAGACGGAAGCTGACTGAGGTGGACACTCCAGGCTCCTCCTGCACGACTCCAAGCAAGGTTGAGGCTGCAGTGGCTGTAGCCTTGTTATGGGTTATGATTATGAACTGGCTCTTCTCGCCGAACACATCAAGAACCGACATGAAGGCTCCAATGTTCCTTCTGTCAAGAGCTGCATCTATCTCGTCCAGGATGCAGAAGGGAGATGGCTTGACCATGTAGGTTGCAAACAGCAGGGCAACGGCGGTCATCGATCTTTCTCCTCCGCTTAGAAGAGAAAGCGGGTTCATCTTCTTTCCAGGCGGCTGAGCGCTGATGATTATTCCGCTTTCCAGCGGGTTGTCGGGATCCTCAAGCTCCAGGGCGGCCTTGCCGCCGGACAGCAGCTTGGAGAACATCTCCTGGAAGGCTTCGCTGATCTTGGTGTAGGTCTCCATGAAGAGGTCCTCGCTTTGCTTGCGGATCTGCTCAATGACAGTAAGCAGGTCCTCCTTGGCCTTGTTCAGGTCAGCAAGGTTGCCAGACAAAAAGTCGTACTTGGTCTTTGCTTCCTGAAACTCGTCCTCGGCCATCTCGTTGACAAAGCCAAAGGCTGCAATCTTGCGTTTAAGCTCATCCAGGCGCTGCCTTAGCTCTTCCGGATTCTCGCTGATCTGGCGGGATTCAAATTCATGAAGGTTCTTGCCAGTGGAATCAAAGAAGGAGGAATAGGCTGCGCTTATCTGCTCAGCAAGGTTGGCTATGTTGGTTTCAAGCTTGATCTTCTCATTGCCAAGCGTTGTGATCTGGTCAAAGAGAGAGCTCAGAAGGCTGTCATGGCCGCTGATTCTCCTGTTAAGCTCGTCTATCTGGTTTCCGACCTCAGAAAGCAGCTCTCTCTGGCTGGCGATCCTGTCAGCAGAATCAGCCATTTCAGCCTTTGTCTGCCTGATGTCATCAAGAGCCTTCTCAATGTTGGCATCCTCGCTGTCCATAGCCTGAAGGGCTTCGTCATAGTTGTCCCTTCTCTCCTCCAGCTGGCTCTTGAACTCCTCAATGGCTCGCTGGGCGCTTGCACACTGGTAGGAAAGATCATTGTTGGCAATCACCTGGCTTGAAAGCGCCTCGCTCTTTGAGCTTATCAGGGTTTCAAGGCGCTCTATCTCAACTCCAAGCTTCTCTATGGAGGACCTGTCCAGCGCAATCTGGTCTGCAACCTCGCTGTATTGCTTGTCCAGCAGCCTCTTCTGGGCGATGATGCCGCTTGGAGAGAGAAGATCATCTATGAAGTTTGGCACCGTTCCTGAGTATTCCTGGAAAAGGCCGTTGAGCTCGTCTAGGTCATCCCTTATCTGCTCGAAGGTCATGGAAACCGCATTATCCTGGGCATCGGTTCCAAGGACGCCCTTGATGAAGTCCTCCTTCTCAAGGATGGCCTTTCTCATCTGTCCTAGCTTTGACAGGAAGGATCTCTCTGCATCAAGGCGCACCCTTGAGCTGTAGCCGCTTCCCTTCAGCTTCTCATCCAGCTGGCTGACTATCTCGCCGGTAAGAGATGTAAGGCTCATGGTGAACTCGTGCAGCTTTGACTCTCCAAGGCTTACAGACTTCTCAAGCTCGCCTATCTCAGATCTTCTTCTGTCCTTCTGGCTCTTGGATTCTGCAAGCTCGCTCTCAAGCCTCTTCTGCAAGGCCAGGCCATCAAGATATCGGTTCTTAAGGTCGCTGATTCTCTCAAGCCGCTGGTTCATCTGGTCCTGGGCATTGTCCAGGATCTCCTTGTTCCTTGTGACTCTCTCAGCAATCTGGGCCTTGCGCGTCTTGTACTCATAAAGCCTGTCGTTCTGATAATCAAGGGTTCTCTGATAGCCCTTGACCTGCTCATCCAAGGCAGCTATTCGGCTTGTTATGTCGCTCTTGCGATCCTGAGCCTCTCTTAGGTCCTCCTGCTCCTGGCTTGAGGAGGACTTGAAGCTCTCCTGCTTTTCCAAGGCGTCGGCCAATGCACTTGAGGCATCCTCAAGCCTTTTAGCCAAGGAATCCTTAAGCATGCCGTAGGTCTGTATAGTCGAGAGCTGAAGGCTTATCTCGCAATCCAGCACCTCAGCCTTGGCCTCATGATAGGATCTTGTACGAGAGGCCTGGACCTTTCTGCTGTCGTAGGTCCTCTTGACCTCGGCAAGCACGCTTTCAACCTGGAAGATGTTTCTTTCAGTGTTCTCAAGCTTGCGCTGGCTTTCGGCGGTCTGAACCTTGAAGCGCGATATCCCGGCGGCTTCCTCAAAGACGTATCTTCTCTCCTCAGGCTTGTTGGACAGGATCAGGTCGATCTTTCCCTGCTCAAGGATCGAGTAGGCTGACTTGCCCACTCCAGTGTCCATGAAAAGCTCCTTGACATTCTTAAGAAGGCATCTTTGGCCATTGATCTGGTACTCTGACTCGCCGTTTCTGAAAAGGCGTCGCAAGATGCTGACTTCAGGATAGTCGATCTGCAGTATTCCTTCCTCGTTGTCGATGACCAGCAGCACCTCGGCCATCTGCATAGGCTTGCGAAGGGCTGTGCCGTTGAAGATCACATCCTCTCTCTTGGAAGCTCTGAGGCTCTTGATGTTCTGCTCTCCCAGAACCCACTTTATGGCATCTACGACATTGCTCTTGCCGCACCCGTTGGGTCCAAGAAGCGCAGTGATGCCATCGGCGAAGTCGAATCTGGTTCTCTCTGGGAATGATTTGAAGCCGAATAGTTCAAGATACTTTAAGAACACTGTTATTTCCTTTTTCCTTGCTAGGGAATATTATCATAAATAAGAAACGAGGTGTATATGTCTGATGGATTTCTTTTCGATGTGGATCCGGGGCTTGTCTGCGGCAGCGACGAGGCCGGCAGAGGACCCTTGGCTGGACCTGTCTATGCAGCTTCCGTTGTACTGCCTTCTGACTTTCCTGTCGAGATCCTTGGAGATTCCAAGGCCTTGAGCCTCAAGAGAAGGCTCTATGCTGAAGCCATCATAAAGGAAAAGGCTGTATGGGCAGTTAGCTTCTGCACAGCAGAGGAGATTGACAGGATCAACATACTCCAGGCTTCCCTGCTTGCCATGGCCAAGAGCGCACAGAAGGTTCATGAGAAGGCCGCGTTTGACTGTCTGCTGGTGGATGGCAACAAGAAGCCTCTTGTCCCATGGCCCTGCAATGCTATAGTCAAGGGAGATGCAACCATACCTCAGATAATGGCTGCATCGATTCTAGCCAAGTGCGCAAGGGACCGCTTCATGGAGAGCGCCGCGCTGAAGTGGCCTCATTATGGCTTTGAAGTGAACAAGGGCTACCCTACCAAGGCTCACAGGCAAGCTTGCCTTGAATGGGGCCTATGCCCTATTCACAGAAGGACCTTCACTCTTCGTCCGTGACCTTTGCATTCTTCTTTACATAGTCGACGCCCTTGCCAAGCTCTCTTAGGAACTGGCCAAGATCCTCTGGATAGATGATGATCGATTGGCGTATGAACTTGCCTTCGCTCTGCTTGGACTCAACCACGTTGAGATAGATGTCGCCACGGATATTCTCCTTCACATTGAAGAAGTAAGTCCTGTCCCTTGTCTGAAAACTAGAGGAGTAAACCTCACCTCTCTGTCCCATGATCAGCCTCCTGCCTTCTGGCAAAAAAAAATCCCGTCGACCGGGATCTTAGCATCCGACGGGAGTCGAACCCGCGTCTTCAGCTTGGAGGGCTGAGGTAATACCGTTATACCACAGATGCAATACACAAAGCTTTATACAGAAAAGCTGGTTTTTCGTCAAGCCGTTGGGTTGAAGATTATCAATAATAATCATTTTCCCTGCAATGAGCCTTGTCATTGGTTTCATTAATGCAGCCTGAAGTTGCTTCACCGCATGATCCTTGGCATCGAGCAATTGCCTGCTCTGGCTCTCCTTGATTGCAGTCCAGGGCGCAATTATAGGCGAGGCTCTTAGTTCCCAGTCTTGAAAGTAAATGTTCAAAGCCTTATCCTAGTGCCATGAAAATCAGCTTTGACGATTATTGCTCAAGGGTCATAAAGGACCTTCTCAAGCTTGAGGGCGGAGAGGCCCTCCATATAAATGTAGATGAAGCCAACACGGTCTATGCCTCGCGCCTTGCACAGAAGGCGGCCAATATCACTGGAGTTGCCAGCCAGCTGGTGATCCTGCAGTCAGGCCGTCCCATGGATGTCATGAGCTTTGAGCCTGAGCTCTTTGCCCCTGCCCAGGCCTTCACCAGGCCTGTCCTGCTGCATCTAAAGGGCGGTGAAAGCTACTTTGGCTCTGAGGAGCTTGGATTCATGGCTCGTCATGGCCATCTCAGCGATCCAGCGGACTTCACCAGGACCATAACCGTTCCCTACTCTGTCCTGCAGGCCTACGACGATGATTTTGAGGGCTTTGCCTACAGCCTTGAGAAAGAGAATGCAATTCAGAGTGCACAGAAGGAGCTGAACAGGCTTGCTATGAGAAGGATCCACATCGAAGGTCCTGGCACTGATTTGGTTCTGGCTCCGCTTAGGGACAGCCTCTGGATATCGCCCTTGATCAACCTTGGCTCCAGGGCTTTCTGGGAAAGCGATGGGAGCTTTTCCCTTCAGATAAGCCTTGACAGCGCCATAGGCGAAGGGCGGGCAAGGCTTAGATCTTCAATCCTTTCCCAGAGCTTTGACCTTGATCTCATTTTCAAGAGTGGCAGGGTCTGCAACTCCCTGCTTCAGGAAGAAGGTGTCAAGGAGTTTCTGAACAGGGATGAGGACCTCAAGCGCTCAGGCTATCTTAGCCTGGAGGACGGCTCTGTGGCTCTTGCCCTGGGCGGTGGGCTTCCCCGGTCATACAACGGCCCAAGCCTTGAGGATGAGCAGGTTCCAGAGGGCTTTAACAGCTGCATCTATCGTCTTGTCTGCACACTTGAGGCCGACAGGATCACTGCAGTCCTTCCAGACAGGTCTGAAAGAGTCATCTATGAAAAGGGCAAGGCTTGCTTAAGCTGAGGAGCTATTATGGATATCAAGAGCATCAATGAGAAGTATGCCAGCCTGGTGCTGGATTTCGGACTTAACCTGGACAAGGGCCGCGGAGTGCTTATTACCACCCCGATAAGCGCCTATGACTTTGCCCTTGAGCTTGCACGCCAGGCTTACGACAGGGGTGCAGGCTATGTTCATATAAAGCCGGAGACTGTTCTTCTTGACAAGTACAGAAGCACCTGCCAGACAAGAGAGCAGATGGCTGAAATCCCAGGCTTCATAGCCGACATGTTCAAGTATATTGGAGAAAATGACTGGGCGACCATTTCAATCGATCCAGTCTCATCAGACAATGTCAAGGCTGCTCTTGACCGAGAAGGCTATGATGCCTACAGGTCGGAGCTTCTGAAGGTCCAGAAGCCTTGGAGAGATAAGGCCATGTGCAACCAGTCTCCCTGGTGCGTTGTCGCCTACCCTGATGATTTTTGGTCCAGCATGATCCTTGGCCAGGACAAGAAGGCAGTCGACCTGTTTGAGAGACTGCTGCCAATCCTGCATCTTGACAGCGAGGATCCAGTGGCCATGTGGAAAAAGGACTCTGACAATCTTCAAGCAAGGCGTGCAAGGCTCACCAAGCTGGGCATAGAGAGCCTGCACTACACAAGCTCGGTGACCGACCTGACAATCGGCCTAGGCAGGAAAGCTGTGTTTCAGGGCGGATCGGCCGACCTTCCAGATGGAAGGTGGTTCAACCCAAACATTCCCACCGCCGAGGTCTTCACAGCCCCTGACAAGTACATGGCTGAAGGCTATGTGAAGACCACAAGGCCAGTAAGCGTCAAGGGAGAGAGCACTCTTGGAGTCACTCTTACCTTTAGAGATGGCAAGGTAATCGATGTGAAGGCAGAGGAAGGGCTTGATGTGATGCAGCGCTATCTAGCCAAGCAAGGAGCAGACCGGATAGGAGAGGTCGCACTGGTCGACGAGTCAAGCCCCATTGCCCAGGCAGGCCTGGTCTTCAAGTCCATCCTCTATGATGAGAATGCATCCTGCCACATAGCCCTTGGAGCTGGATACCCTGACTGCATATCCTCAGCCATAGAGAGCGAGGCTGACTATGAGGCCAATCACCTGAACCACAGCCTTGAGCATACCGATTTCATGATCGGCTCAAGGGACATGGACATAGAAGCCACCACCTATGATGGCAAGACTGTTCAGATAATGAGAAAGGGAAGATTTACAATCTGATCACTGATTGAGCTGCGAAAGAAGCCTTAGGCCGTTGAGGGTATGGTCCCTGTCAACCAGGTCGATCTCGCTTATCAATGAGCTGATCGTGGTTGCAAGCCCGCCTGTTGCAATGACATAGGGCTTCTTCCCTATTTCCTCGGAAGCCCTTCTTATCAAGGCTGACGCCAAGCCGCTGTAGCCTATCATGATGCCGCTGCGTATTGAGGACTCGCTGTCCATGCCAAGAACCCTTGAAGGCACCTTTAGCTCAACCTGCTTAAGCTGTGCTGTATTGCCCGCAAGCGCCTTGACAGCTGTCACCAGCCCAGGCGCTATGGAGGCGCCAAGCACTCTTCCGTTCTCATCCACTGCGCTGAGGGTCAAGGCTGTGCCAAAGTCCATTACGATGCAGGGACCTTGCGGGTGCATGTCATGAGCCTGAGCCAGGTTGCAGAGTATGTCCGAGCCCATTTCAATGGGTATTGTCTCTTTTACAAGACCGCTGTCAAGATCATGGCTGACAATCATTGCATTAAGTGCGAACACCTTATATACAGCCTTGGCAACCGACCTGGTGAGAGCTGGAACTACAGAGGCTACAATGGCCTTGTCTATGATTCCAAGCTCAAGGCCTGTGGAGTTGAAGAGCTCTCTCAAGGAGAGGAAAAGCTCATCTGAAGTGGACGCTGGATCGGTATGGATTCGCCACACATTGATCCAATTGTCGCCATCGTGTATTGCGATGACTATGTTTGTGTTTCCGATGTCTATTGCAAGCAGCATGTGCCTATTATAGCATCACTGTGCCGTTTGAGCCATACATCTGCTGGCGAAGAGCCTTGATTGACTCGTCGGAGAAGTAATCCTCGAAGTTCATCCTCCTGTCGAGGACTCCGCTTGGAGTGAACTCTATGATCCTGTTTGCCACAGTGGATACAAACTCATGGTCATGGCTGTTGAAAAGCACAACTCCCTTGAATTCCTCCAGAGCATTGTTGAGGCTTGTGATGGCTTCCAGGTCGAGATGGCTTGTTGGCTCGTCGAAGATCAGGCAGTTGGCGCCTTCCAGCATCAGCTTTGCCAGCACGCATCTCACCTTCTCTCCCCCACTTAGAACCCTGCAGTCCTTAAGGCTTTCATCGCCTGTGAAAAGCATTCTTCCAAGGAAGCTCCGAATGAAGGTCTCATCCTTCTCCTCTGAGAACTGAGCAAGCCAATCCATGATGCTGATCTCCTGCTGGAAATAGCGGGAATTGTCCTTGGGAAAGTAGCCAACCGATGTGGTGACTCCCCACTCATAGGTTCCGCTGTCGCACTCCATCTGGCCGCTTATGATCTCAAAGAGCACTGTCTTGGCATAATGGTTGGGTCCGACGAAGGCTATCTTGTCTCCAGGAAGGACCTCCAGGTCATAGTCAGTGAGTATGGGCTCGCCATCTATGCTCTTGCTTATGGCATAGCAGTTGAGAACATTCTTGCCAATATCCCTGTTGGGCTTGAAGGCAACATAGGGAAAGCGCCTTGAAGAGGGCTTGATGTCATCAATTGTCAGCTTGTCTATGAGCTTCTTGCGGCTGGTGGCCTGCTTTGCCTTGGCCACGTTGCTGCTGAAGCGCTGGATGAACTCCTTCAGCTCGCTGATCTTCTCATCCCGCCTTTTCTTCTCATCCTTCATCTGCTTGAGGGCAAGCTGGCTTGACAGGTACCAGAAGTCATAGTTGCCCACATATAGCTGAATTCGGCCAAAGTCTATGTCGGCAATATGGGTGCAGACTGTGTTGAGAAAGTGCCTGTCGTGGGAGACAACGATGACAGTGTTATTGAAATGTGCCAGAAAATCATCCAGCCAATGCACGCTTTCCAGGTCAAGGTGGTTTGTAGGCTCATCCAGAAGCAGGATGTCAGGATTTCCAAAAAGCGCCTGGGCAAGAAGGACTCTTACCTTGAGGTTGTCCTCGATGTCGCTCATAAGCTTGTCATGAAGATCGGTGGGTATCCCAAGTCCATCAAGAAGGACTCCAGCATCGCTCTCGGCTTCCCAGCCTCCTATCTCGGCAAACTCTGTCTCCAGCTCGGAGGCTCGTATGCCATCGGCTTCAGTGAATTCAGCCTTCTCGTATATGGCATCCTTCTCCTTCATGGTGGAGTAGAGCTTGGGGTAGCCTTTTATTACGGTCTCTATGACTGTAAAGTCATTGAACTCAAAATGGTCCTGCTTAAGGGTGGCAAGGCGCTCACCCGGGGTGATGATGATCTCTCCGGTATCCGGCTCAAGATCTCCGCTAAGGATCTTCAGGAAGGTGGACTTTCCAGCACCATTTGCACCTATTATGCCATAGCAGTTTCCTGGAGTGAACTTGAGATTCACCTCCTTGAAAAGAACCTGAGTTCCAAAAGATAGAGAAACATTGGCAGCAGTAAGCATTTTGGAGCCTCCATGGCAAAAAAATAGGCAGCCTCAGCTGCCTTATAGTCCCAAGGGGAGTCGAACCCCTGTTTAGAGACTGAGAATCTCCTGTCCTAACCACTAGACGATGGGACCGTCTTTACTCAACTGGGATGGAGGGACTCGAACCCCCAAAGGCAGAACCAGAATCTGCAGTGTTACCGTTACACCACATCCCAAACAACATCGGTAGAATAAAGAAAAGGCTTTTCTTTGTCAATAACAAAAAGTGCCTTGGCAACTTGTTTTTCAATAGCTTATGAGAGTCTTCACATCATAGGACAGAAGATTCTCCTCATATCCCCTGTCCTTGAGGCCGATTATCCCAAAAATGGCCCCAACTGCTGAACCTCTGCCCTCAATGCACTGTGCGGCCGACAGGGCTGTCTTGCCGCTGGCGATCAGGTCGTCCACAATCAAAAACTTCATGTTGCTGTCGATCTGGTCCCTTGGAGTGTTGAGGGTGTAGTTCTCCTGATGAAAAGCATTGTGCAGTGTCTCAAGAAACATGAGGGGAAGATGCATGCGATAGGCAAAAGGGGCTGCAAAGACTACTCCCCTGCCGCTGGAGCATGCAACTGCATCCAGCCTGAGATCGCGGTAGAACTCGCACATCATGTCAACGCAATATGAAAGAGCATCGGGATTGAGGATGATCTTGCGCACTTCATAGAAGACCTGTCCGCTTTCAGTCTGCTTCTTCGCTATAAGCTTGTCGATATCATATGGCTTCATTGCAACTCCTTCACTGCTTCTTGAAAGCAGCAACCCTAGCGCTTGGCTCAAGGTCAAGGCCGCTGGAATATCCATCGCTTAGGTATTTGTATCCTAGTCCTGCAACCATTGCTGCGTTGTCTGTGCATAGCTTAAGGGAAGGAAAGGAGGTTTGCACTCCCCGCTTCTCGAACTGCTTGAGAGAGGACCTGATAAGCGAGTTGGCAGCAACTCCGCCACCTGCTGCAAGCCTCATAAGGCCAGTATCCTTTAGAGCCTTGTCTACTCTTTTGACCAGGATCCCTACAGCGCATCTTTGGAAGCTGGCGCAGATATCCTCTACCTTTACGTTCTGGGCATCCCCGAACTTGGCCAGCTGGTTGATCACCGCTGTCTTGAGGCCTGAATATGACATGTCGTAAGGATGCCCCTTCTTGTTGATGCAGGCGCCTGGAAACATGAAGGCCTTGGGATCTCCGCTCTGGGCGAGCCTGTCAATCCTGACCCCACCTGGATAGCCCAGCTGATAATGCTTGGCAACCTTGTCAAAGGCCTCTCCGATAGCATCATCGATGGTCGTTCCAAGAACGTCGATGTCATCATAGCCATCGACCTGGCATATGACAGTATGTCCGCCTGAAACCAAGACTCCAAGATAAGGGTACTCAAGAGGGTTCTCGATCTGAGACGCATAAAGATGGGCCCTGATATGATCTATCCCAATGAAGGGCTTATCCAAGGAAACTGCATAGGCCTTGGCAAAGTTGACACCGACCAGAAGCGATCCAAGAAGTCCAGGACGGGAGGTCACGGCGACTGCATCCACATCGGCGCTGGTCATTCCAGCCTTTTCAAGGGCTGCCTTTGCAACCTGCTCTATCCATTGGGTATGAAGCCTTGAGGCAATCTCAGGCACAACCCCATCAAAGCACTTATGAAGCTCTATCTGGGTTGCAATGACATTTGAGAGTATTCTATGCCCATTCTCTACAACAGCTGCCGAGCACTCATCGCAGGATGTCTCGATTCCTAGGACTTTCATTTCTTCTTCTTTGCCTTCTTGGCCTTGGCCTGCGGCTTCTCGGTATAGATGATGTCCTCGGTGAAATCCTCAAGATCCTCATCAAGGAAGCTGCCAAGGTCATCAAGCCCATATTCTGCAGGATACTCCAGGCCATCCATATAGGACCCTATAACCTGGCTGGGAATCTGGCTTGGCCTTGGGGCTGTGAACATCATGTGAAGACTGAAGCTATAGGGATATGCAGTCTTCAAAAAACCGTAGGTTTCTAGAGACAAGGGGCTTGAGCTTTGGTAAGCTCCCCTCTTATGCATCGGCTCTTTCAGCGTCCAGTCAAGGGACTTGATCTTTTCATTCATGATTTAAGTAAACGTTTTTTTCAGGCCAAGGTCAATATAGCTGTTGATTTTTTTATGTAGAGCCAATAATATCATTAGAGCGCCAAAATGGCTCAGGGGTAGAGCAGCTCACTCGTAATGAGCAGGTCCTCGGTTCGAATCCGAGTTTTGGCTGAGGCCTTCCTTGTGAAGGCCATTTCTTTTAGAAGAAGAGGCCCTTTCGGGCCTCTTTCTTGATTTGCTACCTTAAAGCAGCCTGGGCGGCTGAAAGACGAGCAATAGGCACTCTGAATGGAGAGCAGGACACATAGTTCAATCCTACCTTCTGGCAGAATGCAATGGTCTTGGGATCTCCACCATGCTCGCCGCAGATTCCCATCTTAAGATTAGGCTTCACGCTTCTTCCAAGCTCGACTGCCATCTTCAGGATCTTCCCTACTCCACCTTCGTCTATTGTTGCAAAGGGGTCGTAGTCGTAGAACATCTTGTCTGGATCGTTGACATAAGGAATCAGGAAGCTTGATGCGTCGTCTCTCGAGAAGCCGCAGGTCATCTGAGTAAGGTCGTTTGTTCCAAAGCTGAAGAACTCAGCAGACCTGGCGATCTCGTCAGCTGTGATGGCGGCTCTAGGAACCTCTATCATTGTACCGATTCTGTACTCAACCTTCTTGCCGGTCTTTTCAAAGACCTCCTTGATGGCTTCCTCTGCCTTGGCCTTGCAGTAGTCAAACTCCTTGTAGTTGCCCACAAGAGGTATCATGATCTCTGGCTTGACAGATATTCCAGCTTCATTGACCTCGATGGCAGCCTCGATGATGGCCTTGACCTGCATCCTGAGAATCTCTGGGTAGACTATTGCAAGCCTGCATCCTCTAAATCCAAGCATGGGGTTGAACTCCATGAGCTCGTTGGTCTTCTTTGCAATCTCATCAACTGTCGTGTTGAGCTTAAGGCTCATCTCATGGCGGCTGGTATGGTCATTGGGGAGGAACTCGTGAAGCGGCGGGTCAAGAAGCCTGATGGTAGCCGGGCGTCCCTGAAGGGTCTTGAACATGGCAACGAAGTCTTCCTTCTGCATGGGGAGAAGCTCATCGAGAGCTCTCTCTCGCTCGATTCGGTTGTTGGCAAGAATCATCTTGCGAATGCTTATGATCCTCTTCTCTCCAAAGAACATGTGCTCAGTCCTGCAAAGCCCGATGCCCTCTGCTCCAAGAAGGATTGCAGTCACAGTATCTGCTGGGGTGTCGGCATTGGTCCTGACGCCCATGGTCTTGTACTCGTCAACATAGCCCATGAACTTGCGGTAGTTGGTGTAGAGATTGCTGTCAGCTTCCTTCATCTGTCCGCGAAGAACCTGCATGATCTCTGAGTCCTTGACCTCGATCTTGGTTGCATAGATCGCTCCAGTGAAGCCGTCGATGGAAACGAAGTCTCCCTTCTTGAGAGTGATTCCGTTGACTTCCATGAGGTTCTCTCTCTCGTTGACCCGGATTGCTCCTGCACCAGAGACACAGGGGCAGCCCATTCCGCGAGCAACCACTGCAGCATGGCTTGTCATGCCGCCTCTGCAGGTGATCACACCGCGGGACACATGCATGCCTCCGATGTCCTCGGGGCTGGTTTCAGTCCTGACAAGTATGACATCATGGCCTTCCTTGCTCAGGGCCTCTGCATCAAGTGCAGTGAAGCAAATCTGTCCGCAGGCTCCTCCTGGTGAGGCATTGAGGCCGTTTGTAACCGGCTTTATGTTGTTTGCCTTTATGCTCTTCTGGTCAAGAATCGGTGCAAAAAGCTTGTTGAACTCAGAGGCTGGCACTCTAAGGATGGCTGTCTTCTTGTCGATGAGGCCTTCCTCTACCATCTCAACCTGGGTTCTGAGCCAGCTGAATATGGTTCTCTTTCCATTTCTGGTCTGGAGCATGAACAGCTTGCCTTCCTGGATGGTGAACTCAATGTCCTGCATGTCGTGGTAATGATTTTCAAGAGTGGTCCTGATCTGGCAAAGCTGATTGTAGACATCAGGATTGATCTTCTCAAGGGTATCTATGGTCTGAGGCGTCCTTATGCCTGCAACCACATCCTCACCCTGTGCGTTCATCAGGAACTCCCCGTAGAACCTGTTCTCTCCGGTGGAAGGGTCTCTTGTAAAGGCCACTCCTGTTCCGCTTGTCAGGCCCATGTTTCCAAAGACCATGCTCTGCACGTTTACAGCAGTTCCAAGAAGGCCGCGGATGTCGTTGAGCTGTCGGTACTTGATGGCTCTCTCATTATTCCAGGAGCCAAAGACAGCATCGATGGCCTTGAAGAGCTGGGTCTCAGGGTCAGTGGGGAAGCTCTCTCCAGTGGCCTTCTTGTAGATCCTCTTGTACTTCTCGACAAGCTTCTTCAGGTCGTCTGTTGTCATCTCAAGGTCCTGGACAATGTTCCTTTCCGCCTTGATGGACTCGATGGCCTCTTCAAAGAGTGCGTGAGGCACTCCCATGACCACATCGCCGAACATCTGCATGAAGCGCCTGTAGGAGTCCCATGCAAAGCGCTCATTTCCAGTCTTCTTGATAAGCCCCTGAACTGAATCCGGATTCATTCCCAAATTCAGCACAGTGTCCATCATTCCAGGCATTGACTGAGCAGCTCCGCTTCGCACTGAAACCAGCAGTGGATTGTCCTTGTCGCCGAGTCTGGCTCCCATAATCTGCTCAAGCTTATGGAGGTTGGCAAGAACCTCCTCCTTCATTCCCTCAGGATACTGTCCCTTGCTGGACGAAAAAAAAGCACAGGCTTCTGTGCTTATAGTGAATCCCGGTGGGACCGGGAGTCCGATTGCGGTCATCTCTGCAAGATTCGCGCCTTTTCCTCCGAGAAGATCCTTCATCTCGGCCTTTCCTTCCGCAACGCCATTTGCGAAGAAGAAAACGTACTTCTTAGAATCCATAAAAACTCCTAACTCTTTCTTTGTAGTTCTTTTTTTGCTTCTTTTCAAAACAGATAGTTGAATTTATCCCCTTTAACCTTATTTGTCAATCTATATAAATCACAGATGTTACTTTTAGGTGATTTTGAAGCGTTTTTTTTCATGTTATGAACAAAAAAAGAGCAGGATCAGCTCCTGCTCTTTCTATATCATGGCATTACCTAGGCTGAATATATCTTCAGCTGCTGGAAATCCTCATCGCTTGCAAGCTTCTTCATCATCTTGCCCTCGATCTGGCGAATTCTTTCCTTTGTAAGGTTATAGAGCTCTCCAATCTCCTTTAGGCTCATCGGATGATTGCCATTCAGCCCAAAGCGCAGCTCAAGTATGTTGCGATCCTTCTCCGGGAACTTCGCAAGAACCTTGTTTATCTCAGTCTTCAGGCTCTGATCCATGACTACATCATCAGGAGCCTTCTCATCGCTTTCAATGAACTCTCCTAGTGAGGAGGATCCAGCGACGGTGGTGATCGGCGCCTCAAGACTTGTCATCTCGCGGCTGATCGATATCAAGGCCCTGACATCATCGCTTTCAAGGTTGCATACTTCTGCAAGCTCCTCAACAGTAGGCTCCTTGCCAGTCTTCTGCTCCAGATGGAACCTGGCCTTCTGTATGTTGGCTAGGTCAGCTCCCTTGTTCATTGGAAGCCTTATCATCCTGACCTTGTCTCCAAGGCTCTTCAGGATCGCCTGCTTGATCCACCATACTGCATAGGATATGAAGTGATAGCCCTTCTCAGGCTCGAACTTGTCTACAGCTGTCATAAGACCTATATTGCCCTCATTGATGAGGTCGATAAGAGGGATTCCCCTCTTCTGGTATTTCTTGGCTATGCTGACCACGAAGCGAAGGTTTGCCTCTATGACTCGATTGCGGGCGCTAACGTCTCCGGACTTTGCCTTCATGCACAGATCATATTCCTCTTCCCTAGAGAGAAGTGGAATGGCTTCAATCTCCTTCAGATACATTGCCAGGAAATTGTCGTCTTCGTTATATAGGCTTGCTTTGTCCATTGTTAAACTCCTTGACAATGACAATGCAAGAATCGTGCCAAACAACATAACTCCACTAAATACATGATTTAATGCTTATTCTTGATAAGGATGCTAAGTTGAAACGGGTCATTTTAACCCATCTGCCTCAAAACATATAAAAAAAGGGTCATCTTGACACGTTTTTCTGCAGATTTATCAGAATCAGACACATTTCTCGAAGAATTGACCCACCTGGGCCTCTTCTGGACACTCTATATCATATGGAAAGTCTATCCTGACCATCTTGTAGAGCCTCCTTGGCTCTGAGAAGAGATTGACGTAATCCTTCACGTCCTCCCACTTCTCCTTGATCAAGGCGTAAATCATGTCCCCTTCGCAGAAGCTCATGTTCAGGCTTCTTCTTGAAAGAAGGTAGATGGTCATCTGAATCTCAAAGAAGCTATAGAAGTCCTTGTCAATGGAGAGGCATCTTGCGTTGCGGAAGAAGAAAGCGTTGCAGAGGCACCTTAGTGCATTTGCCAGGTCGGCAGAGCGTGCAAAGACCTTGGCCAGGTCATAAAACTCAGTCCCTGGATCCTTTCTTGTCACATTGCATAGCTGAAAGACCATACTTTCTTCTCCTCGAAGGCAAATATAAGCAAAAAAAACGTCCAGGGCAAATATCTTGCTTCACAAATCTACATAAAAAGCCTATGTTGCTTGAATATGTCAAGAAAGCAGAACCTCAGGCTCATCAGCCGCGTCTTCTTCAGCCTATGCAGCTTCGGCATGCTATATGCACTTTGCATGAGGCTATTGATATCTCCAGCTCTTGAGTGGCTCTACGGACTTCTTCTCAAGGCTTTTGGAATCTCCTACCTATCAATGTCAAATATCACTCTTTGCCTTTCTAGGCCTCTGCTTGGACTGGGAGTGATTCTTATTGGCTTTCTTTCCGGCTATTTTCTGAGCCTTGAGATAGCAGGCCTGGTATATCTGCTGTCTGAGGCTCAGAAAGGCAGAAAAGCGACCTTGCTTGAAGCCCTGTGCATCTCCTTTTCATCCTGCCTCAGGCTGTTTATACCATGCAACTGGCCTCTATTACTTTTCTCTGTCGCCCTTCTGCCCAACCTGCCAATAGTCTTCTCTACTTCCATAGTGGGCAAGCTTGCCATTCCCAAGTTCATAACAGGAGCCCTGAACACCCCGCTTTTGCTTATACTGTATTCAGCCTTCATAGCAGCCATGGTGATTGTCAGTGTCTACGGCTTCTTTGCCTACCATGTCTTCTTCCTGAAAAAGACAAGCGCATGGAAGGCCTATCAAAAGTCCGCTAGCCTCATCAAGGGCAAGGCAATAAGGACTGCCTGGTCCTTACTGACTTCCCAGCTTTGGGGCTTTCTGCTTACGCTTTTGCTGATAGGCCTCATAGCAGCTCCCATCCTAATCAACGCCTACCACAACTCCTATGAGATGTCCTCCTACTTTGGCATCTACCTTGGGCTCAAGAGCCTGCTTCTGGTTCTTATAACAAGAGTGCCTATAGCCTTTGGCTACAGCTGGCTGACAATCGCATATATAGGCAAGGCAGAAAGCCTCAAGGGCTCAAGGACTCGCATCTCGACGATACTGGCCTTCTTAATCCTTGCCTGCCTCACCGCGCTAGGGTGCATCGCAAGCTGCCTTCTCAGCGCAGAGAAGGCCAAGCAGGGCCCAAGGGCCTCAATTGAGGTCATCGCCCACAGAGGAGTTTCAGCCCAGGCGCCGGAGAACACCCTGCCAGCCTTTGAGCTAGCACAGCTCTACAGGGCTGACTGGGCTGAGACCGATGTGCAGCTTACAAGGGACAAGAAGCTTGTCCTTAGCCACGATGCCACGCTCAAGCGTATGCTAGGATCAGACAGCAAGGCCTGTGAGCTGACTCTCTCGGAGATCCAGAGCTATGACATTGTAAATTGCCCGCCTCAATACAAGGGCCTGAGGCTCTGCACTCTTGAAGATATCCTTATGCAAGACAGGGGCTCAATGAAGATCCTAATCGAGCTCAAGACCCAGGGTGGAGATGAAGCCATGCTGGCAAAGGCTGTGCTTGACTGCATCAAGGCTTGCGGCGCAGAAAGCCAATGCGCTGTTCACAGCGAGAGCCTGGAAGCGCTCAAGGCTTTCAGAAGCCTGGATAGAAGCATTCCAATAGGATGGTGCACTCCAATCATCAAAGGTGAGCTTATTGACATGGATGTAGACTTCCTGTCCCTAGAGCAGACCTATCTCAAGGAGGACCTAATAGCATCTGCCCATAAGATGGGCAAGAAGATATATATCTGGACAGTCAATTACCTCACCGACATCAGGGCCTGCCTGGAAAAAGGCGCTGATGGAATCAAAACCGACAATGCCCAGGATGCACGGGATGTAATCCAGGCCTCCACTGTCGTTGATGCCTTCATATATGATCTAATTAATGACCAAGTTGACTGGGAGCATCTAGACTACTGATTTTGCTGCGTTTCTCTTGCCTTTGGCATCGTGTTTAATTATATTATCCTAAGATTCAATGAATTCAATTTCCAAGGAGAAATGCTATGAATATCAAGCCATTAGGGGAAAGAGTCCTGGTAAGGGACGAAGAGCTCGCACAGAAGACTGCTAGCGGAATCATCATTCCACAGACTGCACAGGAAAAGACACAGATCGGTATTGTTGAGGCTGTTGGAAGCGAAGTCAAGCTCATCAATGTCGGAGACAGGATTCTGCATGACAAGTACTCTGGAACCACCGTAAAGGTGGAGGGCACTGAGTACCTCATCCTCGAGTCAAAGAACGTTCTGGCTATTTTGGCCTAGCTTCTTTGCTTGCTAAAATCATGAAGGCCGCCTTAGGGTGGCCTTTTTTCATGCCAGGAAAAGCAGCATAACCCCGCTTATTGATATCAGGGTGCCTGCAATGGAGAAGCCGCTGGGCCTCTTGTGGCAATAAAGCAAGTCAATAACTAGAAGAATGACAGGGCTTATCTGAGTTATTGCAGTGACAACCCCAAGGCTTGCAAGGGTAAAGGCCTTCATCTCAAGGCACATTCCCAGCGCAGGGCCCAGGAAGGCAGCGCTTAGCAGAAGCAGTCCATCAGGCTTCTTGGCCATTATCCTGAAGTCGCTGGCCCATTGGCCATTGGCAAGCCTAAATACGGACAAGCTCACAAGGCCTCCAATGCAGCGCACAAGATTCACGCTGTAGGGATCGATCTCTGAATTGGCTTTTCTTGCAAGCACAAGGCTCAAGGCCTGAAAGAAGGCTGCCCCTGTTGCAAGAGCTATTCCCTTCAGCCTATTGTCCTTGCTTCTCCCCCTTCTCTCCTTTTCCAGGTCAGGGTATACAAGGACAATCACGCCTGCCGCTGTCACCATCATGCCTATGGCCTGGCTGATAGTAAGCTTCTGGCCAAGAAAGAAGAAGGCCATGATTGCAGAAATGCAAGGATTGAGGGTGAATATGCTTACGCTCTCCCTTGGACCTATGTACTGATAGGACCTGATCTGAAACACGTCGGTTATTTAGAAGCCAAGCAAGCCAGAACCAAGCAGATATGCCCAGTCAGATAGGCTAAGGCAGGGACTGATGACACGGCTGTTCATCACAAGGTTTATGACAATCAGCATGGGAAGAGCAAGGTACAGCCTGACAGAGGCTATTGCATCAGCATCGTTGGTCTTTCCGAGCCTGCTGTATATCAAGGAGTTCTGGCTCCAGCAGAAAGCCACGACAAGGCTAAAGGCCTGCCCAAGATAGGAACTGCTCATCAGTAAAGGAATTCCTCGATCTTATTGCAGACCCCTTCGCTCAGGGTATCGGGGTGATAGCTGTCTGGAAGGCTTCTTATCATGGCAAGCCCATAGTTCTTGGTGACTATCCTGGAATCCAGGATAAGCACAATGCCCTTGTCGGTGGCGCTTCTTATAAGCCTGCCGAATCCTTGCTTAAGGCGCATCGTGGCATCTGGAACCGACAGCTCAAAGAAGCTTGAGCCTCCATCCTTCTCGATTCTCTCGCTTCTTGCCTGGAAGACCGGCTCATCAGGGGCTGTGAACGGCAGCTTCACAATTATGACCATTCTCAAGGTGTTGCCCGGCGCATCAACCCCTTCCCAGAAGGAGTTGGTTGCAAAGAGGCAGGAATCCTCGTCGGCCTTGAAATCCACAAGCAGCTTCGCCCTGTCAGATTTCTTGCTCTGAAGAAAGGTATTGATGCCATGGACCTGAAGCTGAGGGGCCAGCTCATGGTGTATGTCCTCCATAAGAGACTGGTTGGTGAAAAGAGCAAGGCATCCACCCCCTGAGGAGAGGATGGCATCACGTATCATGGCCTTGACGTAAATCAGGAAGGCTTCCATGTTGTCCTTGCTGTATCTAGGGGAATCTGCTGGGGTCAGCAGCAGAAGATTATGCTGATAGTCAAAGGCAGAGGCGTAGATCGCCTTTATCATAGGCTTTTGGCAAAGGTTAAGCCCTACTCTTCTCATCCAGAAGGCAAAGTCATCGTTGAGGTCCATGGTAGCCGAGCAGCAGACGATGCTTTCAATCCTTGAGAACAAGGTCTTGTTGAGTATCTCTGCAACTGACAGAGGGGCAAGGCAGACATTGAATATCTGCTCGTTTCTCCTTGTCTCGCGTTCAAGGAAGTGCACCCAGTTATCATCGGTGAAGGCGCAGAAGCTCTTCAGGATATTGCCAAAGTCCTCGAAGTTCTTCTGAAACACATCAAACTCCTCGATGCGTCCCACTGGAGTGTCCTTTGCCTGCAGGGACTCTGAAAACTCCCTAAGCCTGGCAGCTGCACGGAATAGTGTCTCCTGAACCTGGACGGCAACTGGGAAGAACTCCTTAAGCCGGGGCAAGCTCTTCTCTTCGGCCTTGACCAGGTAGCTTGTTCTGCCCTTGAGTTCATTGAAGAAAAGCTGAAGGTAGGAGTCAAGGGTGACAGTGCGCTCTCCAAGGAGCTTGAGTATGTCAGGTATTACGTCCACCACATCCTTCTTCTCTGAAAAGGGAATGAGGCTCTCAAAGGCGCTTTTCCCGCTGAAGCGCCTCTGGTTGAACTTGTAGATCAGTCTACGAACTGAATGTCCGCTGTATACCGAGGAGAAGAGGTCGGTTGCATTGCGCTCCATGTTATGAGCCTCGTCCACCACAAGGCTGGAGAAGGCTGGCAGCAGGCAATCCTCGTCATATTCGACAAAGCCCTCGTCTCTCATGCTTGCATCTGTGAAAAGAAGATGATGGTTGGTGATTATGATCCTGGACTCAACAGCCTGATGCTTTGCCTTCTGATAGAAGCAATCCTGGGCAAAGGGGCACTTGAAGCCGGCGCAGGTCTCAAAGTCGCTGCACACATCAGCCCATAACGAGGGGTCGCTGAAGTTGAATGGCAGGTCAGTCCTTGAGCCTGGAAAGTCATTCCTAAGGCACCAGGCAAGCTTTCCTTCATCCGTCTGCGGGTCTTCAGCCAGCAAGGGCTGCTGGGCAATCCTCTCCTTGGCTCTTCTCTTGCATAGATAGTTGGAACGGCCAAAGAGCACTGAAACAGTCACCTTCTTTCCCAGGCAGTCAAAGACTGAGGGAACATCCTTGTCAAAGAGCTGGCGCTGAAGGTTGATTGTGGAGGTGGCTATGACAACACGCTTGTCTGGATTCTCGAGGCAGTTTAAGAGGTGGGGCACCAGGTAGGCAAAGCTCTTGCCTATTCCGGTCCCTGCCTCAATGGCGGCAACGCAGCCTTGGTTTATGGCATCGGTGACATTGAGGGCCATCTGGACCTGCTCTTCCCTGTATTCATAGCCTGAAAAGGATCTCGACAGAATGCCATCAGTGTCGAAGACCTTCAGGATGTCGTCATGATTCATCCGCTTCCCCATAGCTCTGGAGCTTTCTGAAGAGCGTCTTCCTTCCTATTCCAAGCACCTCGCTGGCCTTGGACTTGTTTCCATTGCAAAATCCCAGCGTTGCCATTATGAAGGCTTTCTCAGCTTCATCCATGGTCGAGCCCAAGGGAATGCTTATCTCGCTGGAGCCCTTGAATGAGGACACCTGGTAAGGCAGGTCGCTAAGCTCTATCTGGCTTGTGCGGCAGAGAACCACTGCGCTTTCTATGGCGTTGCGAAGCTCCCTTATATTGCCAGGCCAGCTGTAGCGGAACAAGGCGTTTCTTGCTTCATTGGAGAAGCCGGTTATGCTTCTGCTGTTCTCCTTTGCAAAGGTCTCCAGGAAGTTCTGGGCCAGAAGCGGAATATCGTCCTTTCTGTCGCGCAAAGGCGGAACCTCAAGATGAACGACGTTGAGCCTGTAGTAAAGATCCTCTCGGAAGCTGCCCTTGCGGATCTCCTCCTCAAGGTTGCGGTTGGTTGCTGCTATTACACGCACATCCACATTGATTGTCTTCTGTCCACCTACTCTCTCAAAGGCCATCTCCTGAAGCACGCGCAGGATCTTTATCTGTATCGACTGGTTTATCTCTCCTATCTCATCCAGGAAGATCGTTCCTCCGTCAGCCAGCTCAAAGCGTCCCTTGGACTGAGTGACTGCTCCTGTGAAGGCGCCTTTCTCATGGCCAAAGAGCTCGCTTTCAAGAAGGCCTTCTGCAAGAGCCATGCAATGGACCTTCACAAAGGGCTTGTCCGCTCTATTGGAGGCCTTGAATATCGCATCAGCCACAAGCTCCTTTCCAACTCCGCTTTCTCCAGTAATAAGGACCGAGGCCTTGGTTGGTGCAACCTGGCCTATCACCTCCATAAGGCGAGTAACGCTCTGGTTCTTGCCTATGATGCGCTTGAAGCTGTCCTTGGCTTCCAGGGCATTGACCTGAGCCTGCAAGGCCTCGTTTCTGCTTGCCAGCTCTGAGTTCTGGAAGATCTTCTTCAAGAGCACAGACAGGTGTGCCAGATTTACAGGCTTTGTCAGGAAATCGGAAGCTCCGTTTCTCATTGCCTGAACAGCGGTCTCCACTGTTCCATGGCCTGTGAGCACAATGATGGGCAGCCTTGGGTAGGCGGCAGTGGCCTTCCTTAAAAGCTCCTCGCCGGTTAGCTCCGGCATCCTGAGGTCTGTAATGACGCAATCTGGGTTCTGGGAGTTGATCAGGTTCCAGGCTTGCAGGCCGTCAGCGGCCTCGATTGTCTTGTAGCCTTCTCTCTCAAGGGCGATTGAAAGACCCGCCCTGATGGAGGATTCATCATCCGCAATGAGTATTGTTCTAGCCATTGTTCGCCTCCAGTCGCATTCGCTCGCTCTGAGGAACAGGCAAGGTGACAGTGAATGAAGTGCCCTCGCCCTCCTCGCTGATCAGCCCGACCTCGCCGTTGTGCTCCTTTATGACCTTGAAGAAGACAGTAAGCCCAAGTCCTGTGCCCTTTGCCTTTGTTGTGTAGTATGGCTCGAAGATCTTGGTCTGGTTGGCCTTGCTGATGCCCATTCCATTGTCGCTGACAATGATTTCCACATGATTGCCGGAGAACTTGCTGGAAAGGGTTATCTGGCCCTTGAAGCCAGGAATCGCCGCCTGCTTCTCCTCCAAGGTCTGCTGGGCATTGTAGATTAGGTTCAGAAGCGCCTGGTTCAAGAGGTTCTGGTCCAAAAGCAGCTTTGGCGCCCTCTTGTCAAGCTGCAGCACAAGCTCGATGCCCTTCTGCTCCAGATCGGGGTGCACGAACTCCTCCAGGCTGATGAGAAGAGGGTTGATATCCTGAAGCTTGAGCTTGCTGTCCATGGGGCGGACAGCAAACAGGAAGTCGACTACGATCGAATCGAGCCTGTCAAGCTGACTTGACATGATCCCAATGTACTTTCTTGCTGTGTCAGGATCTATAGATCCTTTCTCATCCAGGTCCTGTGCCAGGAGCTGCAGATAAATGCTTATTGAAGCCAGCGGATTCTTTATCTCATGGGCAACTCCAGCTGCCATTGTCGTCATGGCCGCAAGGCTCTCGTTGCGCCTAAGCTTGGCGCTGTCCTTTCGGGCCTGGGTGACATCGGTCAGGCACATAAGGATCACGCTCTTGCTTTCAAGAAGCTTGTCGGTGAGAATAAGCCTTATGACAACGGTCTTCAAGGATCCCAGCGTGTCGAAGGTGAACTCCTTCTCGGAATTGGTGTAGGTGTCCTGGCTGGCAAAATCCTTGAGATAAGTCAGCACGTCAGCATCGGCTATGAACTTGGATGCCTTGGAGGAAGGGACCTGATAGCGAGGCCTGACAGGCATGAGGCTGTTGACAATCCGGTTGGTGTAGATCACGCTCAAGTCCCTTGAAAGTATGACAAGGCCTCTTTCTACAAGGTCAAGAAGGCTGTCCAGCATACCAAGCTCCTTTTGCTGGTTGTCAAGGATATCCTGTATGACCTGAGGCTCAAGCTGGCTTATCCTGGCTGCAGCCTTTTCTATGAAGCGCTTCAATTGTTCAGCATCCCCCTTATCTCGTAGCTTAGCGCAGTCAAGGTAAGGCTGGCGCTTTGATTATAGACAAGGGCGCTCTTGCAGAGGCGGTTTATCGCCTCCTGCATCCTGCGAGCCTTGTCGTACTTGATCTTTCCGCTTCTGAAGGCCTCCTGGGCCTCTCTTGAAAGCATCTCATAGAACCAGGATGTCATGTCGCACCTTGCCATCTCGTCGCAGGCCTGCCTTATGCCCTCATCCCTGCCTTGGATGATTGAAGCTGCACAATCCTTGAGAGCCTTGAGGTTGATGTTCGAGCTGGCGAGAAAAAACTCCTCAAGACTGCTGTAGCCTGTCGGGTCCACTCTCATCACAGAAGAAAGCAGGCTTCTGGTCATCTGCTCATCCAGGGCCTTGAAGGAATAGCGGCGAAGACGGGACAGGATTGTTGGCATTATCCTCTCTGCCTTGGAGCTTATCATGATGAAGTAGGTGTTCTCCGGCGGCTCCTCAAGAGTCTTCAGCAGTGCGTTCTTGGCAGCATCGTTGGCATCCTCTATGCCCTCTATGATGATGAGCCGGGGCTTGCCGGAAGCTGTGGTGTCAGAGGCCCACTTGCCAATCAGCCTTGCCTGGGCTATGGAGACTCCGCCGGTCTTGCGGCAATTGGCAAGAACCTTCTGGCAGCTTGCCCTCAGGGTCTTGCAGAAGGCTGGAACCTCGTCCTCGTGGATCATCTTCAGAGCCTTGAGGCTGTCGCTTATATCGCATGCAAGAGCGAAGTTTGGCTTCTCAGAGGCGCTTGCGCACTGGGCCATGGCCCCATTGTACTGAAGAAGAAGGACGCTTAAGGTCCTTTGAAGGATATCCCTGCTTGCGTTGTTCCTGGCCTTTTCAAAGTTGTTGATTGCAGATTCAACCAGCATCTTCTGCTCTCGTCTGGAGATGATCAGCATGTCGCCAAGGCTGCAGCCCAAGGCCTCAGCCACGCAAAGAGCAGCATGCATTCGCCCTGTGTACCGAGGACCCGCAAAGAGCATGGCATAAGGAAGCAGCCCCTTTTCAAGCTGCTCCTCCAGGATCAGAGCGTTCTCCTTCTGGGTCAGCTCAAGAGTGTCAAGCATTCACCAGTCTCCCGCCAGTATCCAGGATCCAGGATAGGATGTTGGTGATGATCCAGCTTTCGTCAAAGATCGGGCCAAGGGTTATGAAGTCGAGGCTTGCTATAAGCGCATAAAGCAAGGCCAGCACCACAAGGGCCTCTGCAATGCCCAGCACAAAGCCCAGGGCATGATTTACAAAGCCAATCCTTATGGCATCCAAGGCCTTTGCAAGAAGCGCTCCCAGGCCTCTTATCAGGAAGAAGAAAAGGACATAGAGAATGACATAGCTCAAGAAGAGGGACCAGAATGCATCGAAGGGGAACAGCGCAGACAGGTCCTTGGCAAACACTAGGGCGAATACCAGGGAGAAGACATAGCCGAACTTGCGAAATACGCTGTCTATAAAGCCATAGATGGCGCCTGCAACGCCCCCCAGCAGGCAAATGAAGCATAGCACCCAATCGACAATGTTAAAGCTCATCCAGATCCTCCTTGATCAGCCTTGCTATCAAGCCTGCAGGGTTTTCATTGCTGCCCTGCTGGTGGCGATCCTCAAGCCTGAAGCTCATCACAGTTTGCACCAGAAGAGAATAATCGTCAATCACCAAGGCCTTGTGGAGACTTTGCTGGATCCGTGCATTCTCTATCTGGTCTCCTCTTGAAGCCCCTAGGGAAAGAGGCACAAGCACCATAGGCACCCCAAGGGCGCTTAGCTCAGCGATAGTCCCTGCCCCGGATCTGCTAACACATAGCGAAGAAGCCTTCATGGCCCCTCCAATGTTCTCTATGAACTCAAGAGGAAGGTAGTCCTTTTTCCTCTCGGCAGTCATCTTCCCCCTGCCGGTCTGATGCACAACGAAGAATCTCTTGCAGATTGTGTCTAGAGCCTTGATGATTGCATCGTTCAGGCCGGCAGCCCCCTGAGAGCCTCCAAGGACAAGGAGAATGGGCTTGCTGGCTCTTATGCTGTATTGCTTGAGAAAGGCATCAGCCGATGCATCCAGAACCTCCTGCCTTATGGGGTTGCCTGTGTAAACACCGTTCCTGAGGGCCTTGGCGCATTGCTCATAGCCGCAGAACACAAGCCTGCTTGAGCCTTTGTTGAGCCTGGTAGCCAAGCCTGGGGTGCTGTCAGACTCGTGGCTGTAGACAGGGATGCCCAAGATCCTTGCGGCAAGCACCGGACCAAAGGACACATAGCCTCCCTTTGAAAAAAGAGCGGCAGGCCTTCTTGAAGCAAGTATCCTTCTTGCCTGGAAGAAGCCAAGACCTACATTGAAGGCATCTGAGAAATTCTGCCATGAAAAATAGCGCCGCAGCTTGCCGGATCTGATGGGCAGGAACTCAATGCCCTTGGATTGGACTGATTGTCTTTCAAGAGAATCCTCGCGTCCTATGTAGAACAGCTCATAGCCATAGGCTCTGAGACACTCGGCCACAGCCAAGGCAGGCTCCACATGGCCCAGTGTTCCTCCGCCTGTGATTGCGATTAAATTGCAGCTTCGTCCTTTTCTATTCATCTTCAAATCATTATACTGTATTCATGTCTAGTTTTTTAAGTAAGCTGTTCGGTTCTAAGAGTCAAAAGGATGAAAAAAAGCTTCTTCCTATAGTCGCGTCAGTAAACGCCCAGGAACAATGGGCGAAAAGTCTCAGCAAGGATGACTTTCCCAAGGCCACACAGGCCT
This sequence comes from Sphaerochaetaceae bacterium, assembly GCA_028700425.1. Classification (GTDB taxonomy): domain Bacteria; phylum Spirochaetota; class Spirochaetia; order Sphaerochaetales; family Sphaerochaetaceae; genus JAQVSP01. The sequence continues at coordinate 37,606 of JAQVSP010000001.1, forward strand.
TCAAGGAAGCCTTCAGCAAGGGCGAAAGCCTTGATTCCATGCTCCCCAAAGCCTTTGCGCTTGCTCGTGAAGCTGCTTTCAGGGTCCTTGGAGAAAGAGCCTACGATGTTCAGGTAATGGGATCCATCGTGCTTCACCAAGGCAACATCCTTGAGATGAAGACCGGTGAGGGCAAGACCCTCACCTCCGTTCCTGCCGCCTACCTCAATGCCATTGAGTCAAAGGGAGTCCATATAGTCACAGTCAACGATTATCTTGCCCAACGCGACAGCCAGTGGATGGGGCCGGTGTTCCAGTACCTTGGGCTGACAGTTGGCTGCATACTCTCCTCAATGGACAATGAGGCCAGAAGGAAGGCTTATTCGGCCGACATCACCTACGGCACCAACAACGAGTTTGGCTTCGACTATCTCAGGGACAACATGAAGTCCCGCTTCAGCGACAAGATACAGCCTTCTCACCACTTCTGCATCATCGATGAGATTGACTCCATCCTCATAGATGAGGCAAGAACCCCCCTGATAATCAGCGGAGGCAGCGATGATGACACAATGCTTGCCATAAACGCCCAGAAGATCGTCTCCTACTTCACCGAGTGCGAGAAGGATCCTGAGACAGGAGACTACCCAGTCGAATCCCCTCTTGCTCGCTTTGATGCATCTGCCCAGGTGGAGATCAAGGGCGACTACATGGTCAATGAGAAGTCTCGCCACGTGACCTTCACCAAGCAAGGCATGGAGCACATGGAGGAGCTTCTCAAGCGCTTTGGGATCATAAGCTCCAGCATCTACGATGATGAGAACTTCGAGTACGTTCACTACGTGACCCAGGCTCTGACCGCACAGCTTCTCTACAAGAAGGATACAGACTACATAGTCAAGGACGGGGTTGTCCAGATAGTCGATGAGTTCACAGGGCGAATCCTTGAAGGCAGGCGCTACAGCGAAGGCCTTCACCAGGCCATTGAGGCCAAGGAGCACATAAAGGTCCTTGGCAGGTCGACCACCCTTGCAACCATCACCTTCCAGAACTTCTTCAGAATGTATGAGAAGCTCAGCGGAATGACTGGAACAGCTGCAACAGAGGCAACTGAGTTCATGGAGATCTACGGACTTGACGTAGTGGTGGTTCCGACCAACCTTCCTGTTCAGCGAAAGGACCTGACAGACCTGGTCTACCTCAACGAGAGCTTCAAGTACAAGGCAGTCATCGAGGAGATAAGGCGCGTCCATGCCACAGGCCAGCCAATACTTGTGGGAACCACAAGCATAGAGAAGAGCGAGTTCGTCAGTTCCCTTTTGCTTAAGTGCGGCATAAAGCACAATGTGCTCAATGCCAAGAACCATGCCCGCGAGGCTGCCATCATTGAGGAGGCCGGAAGGCTTGGAAGCGTCACCATATCCACCAACATGGCTGGTCGTGGAACCGATATCAAGCTTGGAGGAAACCTTGAGGCCATGGCCAGAAGCCGCATGGCCGAGGATGCCAGCGAAGAGGCCGTGAAGGCCAAGATGGAGGAGCTCAGGCCTGCCTATCTCAAGGAATATGAACAAGTCAAGGCCCTTGGAGGCCTTTACATCCTTGGCACTGAGCGTCATGAGTCAAGAAGAATCGACAATCAGCTTCGAGGAAGATCCGGAAGACAGGGAGACCCAGGAATTTCACGCTTCATGGTAAGCCTGGACGATCCGCTGATGAGAATATTCGCAAAGGACAACATAAGAGTCCTTCTTGGACGGCTGGGGATGAACGATGGAACGCCTATCGAGAACTCAATGGTCGCCAAGACCGTGGAGAACGCCCAGAAGCAGGTCGAGGAGCGCAACTACGAGATCAGAAAGCACCTTCTTGAGTACGACAACGTTCTCAACGACCAGAGGAACTTCATCTACAGCCAGCGCGATTCCATACTCAGCGACGAGGCCCTGTTCGACAGGATCCTCAATGCTGCCTCCGAGTTTGTCGAGGACAGCCTGGAGGATACCCAGAAGCTCAGTCCTGAAGCCAGGGCGAAAAAAGCGCTTGCCGAGCTCAAGGAGACCCTGTCCTATGAGCCCTCAAGGGCCCTGGATGCAGCTGACCTGAAGGCAGACATCGAGAAGGACATAGAGCAGACTCTGAGAGCCAAGGCCTCCGCCCTGCCGCCACAGGTCTTCAATGAATACATAAGGATGATCTATCTCAGGCAGATAGACTCCCGCTGGCAGGAGCATCTCAACGAGCTTGAAGCCCTTCGCGATGCAGTGAGCCTAAGGTCCTATGCCCAGAAGAATCCGCTTCTTGAGTATAAGCTGGAAGGCTCCGATATCTTCGACGAGCTTCTCTATTCCATCAAGAAAGCCGTCGTCAGGAGCATACTGCTTGTCAAGATCAATGTCTCAGCCTCACCCGTTCAGCGCCAGGCTCGCCCAATCATCCTTGGCAGGCCAGCAGCCGCCCCATCAAGCTCCCACGAAGCCCTTCCAGGCCAGCAGAGCGTGCAGGTTGTCAGGTCCAACCCCAAGGTAGGACGCAATGATCCCTGCCCTTGCGGATCGGGAAAGAAATACAAGAACTGCTGCGGACGCAACGCCTGATTTAGGGCCAGTGGCTTCATTGCTGAAGCCACTGGAAACCTTGATTGAGGAAGGCTTGCTGAGCTCTGCCTGAAAAATAAAGGAAGCTTAGAAGACCGAAGTAGGATCCAGGGCTATGTTGCTCTGCTCTACCTTGAAGTACAGGACGCTGTCAGCGCTGCTGTAGGCAATAGCCTTGCCCACTGTGCCGATTACAGTCTTGGCCTCGACAGTGTCGTCTGCCTTGACAGTGCAGGTGGCAAGGTTGATGTAGCTTGTAGTGTAAAGGCCATCATGGCTGATCTTCACAACATAGGCTCCAAGATCTGTATTCATGTCTGCAGATACTACAACTCCTCTTGCTGCAGCCTTCACCGGCTCATCAGCAATTCCCTGTATGTATATTCCTTCAAGGCTCGTGATCCTTCTAGTGAAAGGATCTGGGACTTTCTGGCCGAAGTAGACTATTGTGCGTCCGTCCATCGGGCTTGAGAACCTAAGGCCCCCTGCTGTCATGGATATGGAGGAAGCAGAGGTCTCGTCAGGAATGAAGAGGCTCTGGCCTGCCATGAGCTTGTCGGTTTCCAGTCCATTGATCTCCTGAAGGGCTATATAGCCTATGGAAAGGTCGAACTGAGTTGTTATGAAGCTAAGGGTATCTCCGCTTTGAACGGTGTAAAGAAAGCCATCCCGATCAGGAATCTGAAGAGTGTCGCCCTGCTTGAGAGCAGAAGGGTTTGTAATCTTGTTTACTGAGATGATCGTCCTTTCGCTTATGCCAAAGGCCTGGCTTATCTTGGCAAGCGTATCATCGCCAGTCACGATGTATTTCTGATACTGGACGCTTGAGCCTGAGGATGCGGGCTTTATGCTGTCCAGCCCAACTGCCTTGTCCTGGCTCTCTTGGGGCTGGGCAGCCTGTGCGACTGGGGAGGCTGGAGCTTCCGGCTCAACCGGATTCGCAATTGCTGGTTCAGGGGTGACAGCCTCGACAGGAGCTTCAGGGCGTGTGAGAACGTAGATAAGCACAGCTGCACATACAAGAAGGGCAAGAGACAATATGGCGACAATCAAGATCATCCTAAGGTTGGCGCTGAGCTTCCTTGGTCCCTGAAGGTCATCATAATCATTTGCCATAACGGGCCTCCTATCGACTTTTAACAGCTACAATACTACAATATTCCCATGGCAAATACCAGTCGCAAAAGCACTTTTTACTTTCTTAGCTTTCTCCTTGCCCTTATTGCCATGATTGTCCTGATCATCCATTCTGCAGCGATAATCCTAGGCGGCGCATCCAAGGCCTATGACGACCCCCTGGTCGCACAGTCCTTCTCAAGAGGAAACATCTATGATGCAAAAGGCCGGCTGATTGCCACGGACAAGACTATGTGGACCTTGTCGGTTCTTTTGAAGAAGGCTGATGACCTGCCTGCAATAGCAGCCTTCATAGCCCCTTTTACAGACCAGACCCCCGAGCAGGTTCTTCAGATATGCTCTGGCTATGAGACCTTTGCAAGGATCACAAGGCAATTTGATCCCTCTCGGGTCGAAAGCTTTCTAGCAAAGTCAAGAAAGAATGGCTATGCCAATGCTCTTGTTCTGGAGCCCTACCAAGGAAGATACTATCCCTACAGCTATCATGCTGCAAACCTTATCGGCTTTGTCGGTTGGGATGGCTTTGGCCTGGAAGGCATTGAGCTGAGCTATGAAAGCTGGCTCAGGGCCAAGGGCAAGCTTGGAGAGGCTTTCAGCCAGGGCTCAGACCTCTATCTAAGCCTGGACATGGACATCCAGTACGCCCTCGATGTAGCCATCCAGGCAATGGTTGATGAGAATCCCTGCGACTTTGCAGTGGCAATGATTGTCTCCTCCTCGACAGGAGAGATAGCTGCATGCACTTCATGGCCATGGTATAATCCGAACCGCTACTGGACCTACAGTGATGATAAGCGCAACAATCTTGCCTTCAACGCTGCCTTTGAGCCTGGATCGGTATTCAAGGTCTTCTCGCTGGCTTCAGCGCTTGAGGCTGGGACAGCTGACTTTGATGCCAGCTTTCATTGCGATGGCTCCTACACCTTCACCCACAACGGCCAGAGCTTCACGATTACCTGCCATTCAGCCCATGGGGATATAGACATTGATTCCATGATAGCCAAGTCCTGCAATGCCGCTGCAGCGCACTGGGCTCTTCAGACAGAGGACGCTGCATTTCTTGAGACCCTGACAAGCCTTGGCTTCTCCAAGGCACCTCAGACAAGGCTTCCAGCTACAAGCGGCGTGGTATACCCAATCTCCAGGTGGTCTGCCAGAAGCAAGGCTACAATGGCCTTTGGACAGGAGCTGACAGCATCAGCCCTGCAGCTCTGCATGGCCGCCACGGCCATAGCCAACGATGGGCGCAGGCTTGATCCAGTTCTTGTAAAGAGCATAGAAAGCGATGGTGAATCCGTATTCAAGGCAGTTCTGGGCACAGGACCGCAGGCCTTGTCAGCCTCCACCGCCCAGAGAGTGCTTGAGGCCATGTCAACGGCTACAGGCAAGGGCGGAACAGCAGTGCTTGCACAGGTCGAGGGCATAGAGGTTGCTGCCAAGACAGGCACTTCCCAGCTTCTTGGAACCGAAGGCGGAAACCTGGCCTCTACTCTTGCCATTGTACCAGGCTATGTGATCTACATAGCCGCCTACAACCCACAAGGCTCAACCATTTGGGGAGCGAACATTGCAAGCCCTGCAATAGCCGATGTGGTCAAGGCAATGGCAAGCCAGGGGCTTATCAGATACGAAGGGACTTGACCTTATCCATTAAAAGCGATGCTGAGGCCAGCTTGAAGCCCTGCTCAGGAACGCTGGAGTCCTGAAGGCAGTAGGCCTTCAGGCCATGAGCGTGCAAGAAGCTCAGCGACATTCCTATGTCCTTTGCCAGGTCCAGCTTTGTTATGGCTGCACAGCTGAAGGGGAACAGGGTGCATAGCTTGTCCATCTGCTCAAGGTTATCAGGATCGGATGCATCTATTACAAGACAGTATCTTGGGTTCATTGGAGAGAGCACGGAGGCTATGGCATCCACATCCTCCTTCGTCTCTGGATAGAAGCAGTCGATTATATTGTGCTGTGCGTTGGCAGAGGCCTGCACATCTTCCTTGGTATGGCCAATCTCAAGCCTGGAAAGCTTGACCTTCTCGGCTGTGTACCTTTGGGTGTACAAGGCCAGAAGGTTGCTGCATATCAGGGACTTGCCCGAATTTGCAAGCCCAAGTATGGCAAGGGCCTGAGGACAGTAGAGCTGGGTCTGTACGTCGATATCGATGACAGACCTTATATACGAATACAGGGTATGCTCGATGCTGAGGTTGTCTGCATCCTTGATCATGGAGGTCAGGGCTTCCAGTGCGCTGTCAATATAGTCAGAGGAGAAGCCGTTGTCCTCAAGAAGAGATCTTGCATACTGGGACTGTGGATCCTCGTTTCCGCTTTTTCTGCTCTTGAAGGTCTTTGCCTCAAACTCGAAGCGGTCGATGACAGTGGCTTCATTGTCGTCCTTCTTGGCATTCTGAGGGATGAAGCAAAGGATCTCGCAGCGAGGCTTGGACAAGAAGAGAAACCCTCTGTAGAAGTCGCGCCTCTGGTGGACGACTATATTCCATCCATATCGTCGGCGTGCCTTCTTCAGCGCGTTCTCATAGCTGTCTGCCTCTACTGCAAAGAATTCCACTATAGTATGTACCTCGAAAGATCCAGGTTCTTCACCAGCGATCCAAGCCTTTCATCCACATAGCTTGGGGTGATGGTTATGCTCTGCCCTCCAAGCTTGTCGGCATTGAAGCTCAAGTCCTCAAGCAGCGTCTCCATGACAGTGTAGAGCCTTCTTGCGCCGATGTTCTCTGTATTGCAGTTCACATCATAAGCAATTTCGCTGATTCTATGAAGAGCCTCATCAGTGAAGATCAGGTTTACATCCTCTGTCTTCAGCAGCTGAATGTACTGCAGGGTTATGGCATTCTCGGGCTCTGTAAGGATCCTGTAGAAATCCTCTGCCTTCAGGTCGGAAAGCTCGACGCGCAGCGGGAATCTTCCCTGAAGCTCAGGGATAAGGTCGCTGGGCTTGCTTACTGAGAAAGCTCCGGCTGCGATGAAGAGTATGTGGGTTGTGTCGATAACACCCCACTTCGTGTTCACCTTGCTTCCCTCGACAATCGGCAGTATGTCCCTCTGGACTCCTTCGCGGGATATGTCAGGAGAGGAGGAGTTGGCGTTCTTGCCGGCTATCTTGTCGATCTCGTCGATGAAGACTATTCCCATCTGCTCGGTTCTTTCCTTTGCAATATCAATGAGCTTGTCCTTGTCGACGCTTCGATCGGTCTCATCCTCTCTGAAGATCTCCCTAGCCCTCTTGACTGTGACCTTCTTCTTCTTTCTCTGCCCTGCAGGGCCAAGGGAGCCGAATATCGAGCCGAGGGAGTTGACTGCATTCTGAAGATCCTCAGGACCTCCCTGGCCTGCAAGCTCGATGCCGAACTTTGGAGCCGGTCCATCTATCTCCACCTCGCGATCCTCAAGAAGGCCCTCGCGAAGCATCTGCCTGAAGCTCTCCCTGGTTGCGGGCTTGCTCTGGTCGAACTGAGCTGAGCCGGAGGCCTCTGGCCTGAGGTTGGGAAGCAGGGCATCAAGAAGCCTCTCCTCCACCTTTGAATTGACTGCCTCGGTGTTGCTTGAGGCCAGTTCGTTCTTGACCAGGCTTATGGCGCTTGCCATAAGATCCCTTATTATGGACTCAACATCTCGGCCTACATATCCCACCTCTGTGTACTTTGTGGCCTCAACCTTTATGAAAGGCGCGCTTGACAGCTTTGCAATCCTTCTGGCTATCTCAGTCTTTCCGACTCCAGTGGATCCAATCATGATGATGTTCTTCGGGAAGACCTCATCTCTCATGCCTTCCCCAAGCCTTTTTCGCCTTGTCCTGTTTCGAAGAGCCACGGCTATTATCCTCTTGGCCCTGTCCTGTCCTATTATGTACTTGTTAAGCTGCTCTACGATCTGCGATGGTGTCATGTCATCCATGTTGATCTGTGGGCTTGGCAATTGATTCATACTACTTTCTTCCTTCTAGATGGTCGCTTATGATGTTGTGATTTGTATATATGCAGATGTCAGCAGCAATTGAAACCGCCTTTCTGGCTATCTGCTCCGCTGTAAGGTCGTTGGGATAATCCAGGTAGGCCCTTGCTGCGCTCTGGGCGTAGTTGCCGCCGCTTCCAATCCCTATAGCGTCATACTCTGGCTCAAGTATGTCTCCTGCTCCGGAAACATAGAAGAGCTTGTCTCCATCGCTTGCCAGTATTACTGCCTCAAGCTTGCGATAGTTCCGGTCCATTCGCCATTCACGAGCCAGGCTGATTATAGCCTTTGAAAGGTCCCCTGAGGCTTCCTTAAGCTTGGACTCAAAGAGGTCGAAGAGAACAAAGGCATCGGCGACTGTGCCGGCAAAGCCTGTGATTATCTTATCATCAAAGATCCTTCGGATCTTTCTTGAGTTTCCCTTGACAACTGTATCGCCGCTTGTAGCCTGTCCATCGCCAGCTATGGCGACCACGCCGCCCTTGCGCACGGCGCATATTGTTGTTCCTTCCAGCTTATTCATCGCTCTTTCTCCCATGTGGATGGCTTGCGTTATAGACATCCCTTAATCTTTTGCTTGACACATGAGTGTAGATCTGGGTGGTGGATATGCTGCTGTGTCCCAGCATCTCCTGCACAAGCCTTATCCCAGTGTCGTTGTCCAGCATATGAGTTGCAAAGCTGTGGCGCAGAGTGTGGGGAGAAAACTGCTTGGTAAGCCCCATTTCTTCCTTGGTCCTGTAAAAAATACAATGAACTTGTGAAACAGACAACTGTTTTCCCTTTGAATTCAGAAAAAGCCATCTCTGCTCATCAGTGCACAGCGTGCCTCGAAGCTTCAGGTATTGTCTGAGTACCTGCTCACACCTTGGCGTGAAAAAGCACCAGCGCTGTTTGCTCCCCTTTCCAGTGACTAGAATCTGCCTTGCCTCAAGGTCCATGTCATCCAGCCTTGCATCTATGGCTTCGCTGAGCCTGCAGCCTGTGCTGTAGAAGAAGTTGAACAGGGCAAGGCTCAGCAGATCGTCATAGCTTTCCCAGTCTCTGTTGATCAGCCTTGATACCTCCTCCTCGCTCAGGACGCTTGGAAGCCTTCGCTGTCTCTTCGTGGAAGCTATGCGTGCAAAGGGATTCGACTTGAGCCGCATATGGGAGCATTGATAGGAGAAGAAGCTTCTCAGGGCGCAGAGCATGCGGTTTGTCGAGGAGACGGCCAGGCCCTTGGAAAGAAGCTCTCCGGAGAGCTGGCGTGCATCCTGGTAGGTGAAGTCCTCCAGGCTTATTGATCTAAGCCTAGTGAACTCAACAAGATGGCTCAGGTCCCTTCGATAGGCATCTACAGTGTTTTGACTCTTGCCTCCTACATTTCTCAGGAACTCCAGATAGTCCTTGACTTCCTTTTCAGTATCCATGGCTCTAGAATATATCAAAACCCACCTTGATGAGAAGCATGGCCATGACAATGAGCATCATAGGCTTTACAGCCGCAGCTCCTTTCTTGACCACAAGCCTGGAGCCCAGGAAATTGCCAAGCATTGAGCAAAGCGCACAGGGGATGGCGACCTGGTAGACCACAACCTTATTGATTATGAATGTTGCCAGCGCCGCTGCATTGCTTGACAGGTTCACCAGCTTGGCATTGCCGCAGCTTTTCCTGGAATCCAAGGATATAACCAAGGCAAACATCAAGGTCAGGAACATCCCGGTCCCAGGCCCAAAGAAGCCGTCATAAAATCCAATGAGGATTGAGAAGGCCAGGCATATAAGGATTCTCGCACCTGTAATCCTGACCTCTCTGCCTTCATGGTCCCAGTCCTTCTTGAAGATAGTTATTACAGCAAGCGCCGGCACAAGGATGAAAAGCATTATTGCAAAGGCCTTTTCGTCCATCAGCAGCGAAACCCTGGAGCCGAAGGCCGAGCCCACGAAGGCGCCAATTACGCTGGATACAGCTGTCCTTGGCTCAAAATCCCTCTCATGAACGTACTGGGCTGAGGCAATCAGGCTTCCGCTGAAGGAGGAGAACTTATTGGTGCCCAGGGCATAATGGGACGGAATGCCAAAGGCTACATAGGCCGAAAGGCTTATCAAGCCACCCCCTCCTGCAATTGAATCAATAAAGCCGGCCAGCCCGACAATCAGGCATAGAATAACCAGCATCCAGCCGTCAATCATCCTTGCGCTCCTTTGACAGAGGATGATGCTTCAGGAACTCCCTTTTCAGATCATCGTTGTCTACATGGGTATAGATCTGGGTTGTTCTCAGGTCGCTGTGTCCAAGAAGCTCTTGGACGACCCTGAGATCAGCTCCTCCGCGAAGCATATGGGTGGCATAGCTGTGGCGCAGGGTATGGACCTTTGCGTTTACTCCGCAGGCCTCTCTAATCTGGGAGAAGCGCTTCCATATCTCAGCTCGGGTGAGCTTGTTGCCTCTCCTTCCTATAAAAAGGCTGGAGCATTTAGGCTTAAGAAGGGGCCTAGAATAGCGAAGGTACTGGTCAAGCCTTTCCATGGCAACCTGCCCTATGGGAACACGCCGTTCCTTGTCGCCCTTTCCGATTACCCTGAGGCTTGCCTGGCGCAGGTCCAGGTCGCTTAGCTTAAGGGAAGCTGCCTCGCTTATCCTAAGACCGCAGGAATAAATCAGCTCAAAGAGAGTCCTGTCCCTGATGGAAAGCGGATCTTCGCCCTTTATTGAGTCGAGAAGCTTGTCTACATCATCGTAGTCCATGGCCTTGATCATTGGTCTTGAGACCTTGGTCTTCATTACAAGAAGATCTGGGTTGTCTGGCCTTATATCCTCATCCTGTATGTAGCGAAAGAAGCTTGCAAGGCTTGTCTGAATGCGAGAAACGGTCCTTGGACAAAGACCGTTTCCCCTCTTGCTGATATAAGCCTCTATGTCTGAGGCATCTACGTCCTCAATTTCCTTGTCTAGGCTCTGCAGAAAAAGCCGAGCCTCTCTTTTGTAGCTCTCTATAGTAGCCTTGGCAAGCCTTCTCTCTATCAGAAGATGGCTTGCATAAGCATCCAGAAGGTCGCTGTAGGCTGGGCTCATTGCTCGTTTTTCTTTGCACCATAGCGCAGTATTGCTGGAACGCTGAAGTCCTTGAGATCGGCATCCCTGTAGCCGCCCTGGCTTGAGATCTTGTTCTGAAGATCCTGCCAACGGTTGACGGTTATAACCTCAGGCTTGGGCACTGTAGGCTCAGGAGCCTTGTAAGGCTTGTCCTGCTCGCCAGCTGCCGAGGCTGAAGCTTCCTCGAAGGTAGGCTCAGCTGCCTTGAAGCCGGTGGCTACCACGGTGACCTTTATCTGGTCTCCAAGCTCAGGCTTGAAGGCCTGGCCGCTGATAATAAGGGCCTCTGGATCGCACTTCTTGCTGATAAGGTCCACCACAACCTGGTATTCCTCAAGAGTAAGGTTCTCTCCTCCTGTCAGGTTTACAAGAACAGCCTTGGCTCCTTCTATTGTGGCATTCTCTAAGAGAGGATTGCTTATAGCCTGGGTTGCAGCATCTACAGCCCTGTTGGCTCCCTCGCCAAGCCCGATGCCCATCAGGGCATCGCCCTTGTTGCTCATGACAGTTCTCACATCGGCAAAGTCGATGTTTATCTCGCCGGGCTCAGTTATGAGCTCGGTTATTCCCTGAACGCCCTGGCGAAGCACATCGTCAGCCATCAGGAAGGCCTGCTTTATCGGGGTGGCCTTGTCTGCAACCTTCAAGAGGTACTGGTTTGGGATGAGGATCATGGTGTCCACGTTCTTGCGAAGCTTCTCGATTCCCACCTGGGCAAGCTCAAGCTTCTTCTTTCCCTCAAAGGAGAACGGCGTGGTTACAACAGCTACGGTCAGAATGCCCTCGGCTCGCGCTACCTCGGCGACAATTGGAGCGGCTCCAGTGCCGGTGCCGCCGCCCATGCCTGCGGTTATGAAGACCATATCAGTGCCCTGGAGGATCTTTCGGATCTCCTCCTTGGACTCTATTGCGGCCTTCTCACCCACTTCCGGCACGCCGCCTGCTCCCAGCCCGCCTGTAAGCTCCTTTCCAATTGGAAGCCTGATCTGGGCGTTGGACCTGTATAGAGCCTGCATGTCTGTATTCATCGCTACATAGGTGACCTTCTTAAGGCCATTGAGAATCATGCGATTTACAGCATTGCCGCCTGCCCCTCCAACACCGACAACCTTTATATCGGTTGGTGTTACGGGCTCTTCATATACTAGGTCTTCAACCATTCCAAAATCCATATCTACCTCTTTAGAAATTCTTCTTGAACATGCTTGCCAGAGCCTTGAATGGATTGGCTCTCTTGGCAGATGCTGAGCCTGAGGAACGCCCTGCAGGCTTTTGCGCCAGACGCGCTGCCTCATTCTTCATCAACCCAAGCACTGTGGTGTACCGGGGATCTATATAGTTGCGATCCAGGCCCTTGAGGGCTTCAGGGAAGCCTATCCTGGCTGGACATCTGAAAATCTCGCTGGCAAGCTCTGTCACTCCAGAAAGCAGAGCTCCTCCTCCGACCAATATCACCCCGCTTCCCCAGTTGGACTGAGGATTGACCCTGTCCAGCTCGCTCTTGAGAATTGAGAAGATCTCAGCCATCCTGGGCTCAATGATCTTGCTCAGCTCGCTAAGGGGCATCTGGATCGGGGCAAGCCCGCTTACCGCGGGAATGGTGAGAATCTGGTCATGGGACACAGAGGGGGTGTAGCAGTAGCCTTTTTCGCACTTGATCTGCTCGGCAACCGATGCAGGCTTGCCAAGTATGAAGGCTATGTCGCTTGTTATATTGAAGCCGCCAAGGTCGATGCCGCCTGTAAAGCAGGGAGTTCCATTGCTGTAGGCTATCATGTTGGTCACATCGCGGCCGATGTTGATGACTATGGCTCCAACCTCCTTCTCCTCAGCAGAGAGCACTATCTCTGCATCAGCAAGGGAGCTGAGTATCATCCTGTCTACAGTGTAGCCAGCTCTCTGGAGGGTCTTTCGCTCATTCTGAAGGCTCTGGGCGCTTGCGGTTATCACAAGGACCTCGGTCTCAAGCCTATGTCCAATCATGCCCTTTGGGTTCTTTATGCTGGGAACTCCATCGACGATGAAGTTCTGCACCAGGCTATGAAGTATGGTCCTGTCAGAGCTCATGTTTATGGCGCAAGCCACATCCACTGAATGCTTGATGTCCTCATTCTTGATTTCAAGGTCGCTGTTTCGGATTCCGACCACGCCCTGGGATTGGGTTCCCATTATAGACTTGCCGCCTACTCCGGTTATCACAGAGTCTATCTCGCAGCCGGCTTGAAGCTCGGCATCGTGTATTGTTGCAGTTATGGTCTTGAGGGCTTGCTCCACATTCACTATGGCACCATGGCTTATGCCCTCGCTTGGCCTTTCACTTATGCTTTCAATAGTCAAGGCACCCGACTCGCGGGCAATCGAGCCTATTACAGCCCTCACCTTAGAGGTTCCAAGATCCAAGGTCATCAGCATTTTATCAGCAGGCATCATTCCTCCGAAGCTTCTTGCACAAGTGCATCTTCATATAAGCTGAACCGGCCATCTGAGACAGGGCTTTGCTGAACCTTGGCCCAGGCTGCATTGAGCTTGGCCAAGCCAACTGGGTCCTTGACGCTTAGGCTTGCTCTATCTGAATAGAATGTCCAGGTTCCAAAATCTTCATCTGGATTATACACATAATCCTGACGGCATATCAAGGATTGTGACTGATCAAGGTTCTCGTTATAGACTCCTATGATCCAAAGGCTCTCATCCATCCGCTTGTCCTGAAGCCAATTCATATACACAGGCTGGCACTCAAGCACCCTATGATGCTCAAGCTTCCCCAGCTCTGCCTTTCGCATATAGTCAGCCTGTGTGCACACGGCCATGCAGGATTCTCCATCGGTTGCAGCAAGCAAGCCGTCCCTGTAGGCTATGCTCACCACAAGCTCGCCTGGGAACTGGAACTCGACAAAGAATCTTTCTATGAAGGGATCGTTTGCAAAATGCGCCTTTGCCTTGCTTGAAGCTGAGAAGAGGCTCTTTCCTCTTAGGCCTTCCAGATACTTTATGTCAGCACCTTCAATGCCGGGGTTGCTTGTATTCAGCTGAAGCTTTCGAAAGCTCATTGTCATGTAGACCAGAAGGCCAAGGAGGATGACTATCAAGACCGAGACAGTTATTAGCAAGGCTGTCTTTTTCTTCATAGGCTTTCTCCTCTCTCGCTGTCTCTCATCACCTTGGCTATCATAGCCGATTCCATGATGACCACCAGAAGGTTTGTTCCACCTTGTGAGAAGAATGGAAGCGGGATGCCGGTTGGAGGAAGAAGGCCTGTGACCACCGCGATGTTCACAATGGCCTGGAAGATCACCATGAAGGTGAATCCATAGCACATGTAGGAGTAGAACCGATTCCTCTCCAGCTGCCTTCTAGATGCAGAAAAGCCAAGAAAGGCGAAGGCTAGAAAGGCGCTGCAAATCAGGATTATGCCAAGCAGCCCTGTCTCTTCAGCAATGGAAGCGAAGATGAAATCGCTCTGGACCTCTGGGATGCTTCCCAGCTTGCCTGTTCCCTTGCCTATTCCACTTCCAAGAAAAAGGCCCCTGGATATGGCTGCCTTGGCATTGGTGACCTGGTAGTTGATTCCGCTTGGATCCAGGTCTGGGAAAAGAAAGCTTGCTATTCGAAGTATCCTGAAGGGCTTCAGGGCGATGAAAAGAAGAAGCGGAACAATGCTGGCTCCGATGATCAGGCCTGTCCACTTGAGATCAAAGCCGCCAAGCATCATCATCCCCAGGCAGGTGCCCAGGTATATGATCGAGGTTGAGAAGTCCTTCTGGGCAAGTATCAGGAGGGCAAAGGATCCAATTGCTGCAACTGTGATCGCATAGTCCCTGAGCCTGAGCTTTTCAGGGCACTTGGAGAAATACCATGCCAGAAACAGGATTGTTGAGAGCTTTACAAGCTCCGATGGCTGAAACTGGGGAAGAGGGCCTAGCTTGAGCCATCTTCTTGCTCCAAGAATTGTCTGTCCATAGCTTGTGAAGAGCGTCATGAGCATCAAGACCAGGCATAAAGCAAGAAGCGGAATGATGAAAAGCCTTATTAGGCGCTCTGGAACGGCAATAATGACAATTGAAGCAGCTAGTCCAAGAAGGGCAAAGACAGCCTGGCGCTTGAAGTAATAGGAGGCCTCCAGGCCTTCCTTGATTGCCTCATAGCTTGAGGCGCTGTACATGCACACAAGGCCATAGAGGACAAGGATGGTCACAAGAACAATGAAAATTGCGCTTCTTCTCACCATATCGCCTCCACAAGGATCCACAGAAGTGCACAGCCTAGCCCGATGGCTGAGAAAAGCAGGGTTATCCTGACCTCCTTGACCTTCTTCATCTGAAAAATGTGATGCAGCGGGGCGATTGGGAAGACCTTCTTTCCAAAGGCCCTGATGCTGAATATCTGCAAGGCGGAGCTTGCCAGCTCTGCAATCATGACCAAAAGCGCAAGGGGCATTGTAATCCAGCAATCCTGAAGAAGGGCAAGCATGCCAAGCGTAGAGCCAATCAGATGGCTTCCGCTGTCGCCCATGAAGATCTTTGCTGGATTCCAGTTGAAGCATAGATAGGCAAGTATGGCTGCAAGCAGAAAAGCTGCAGGAAACACCAGGCCTGACTGGCTGAACAGGATGATGAAGGCTATGAGAGCCTCTGAGCTCAGAGTCCCAGCAAGGCCGTCAAGGCCGTCTGTAATGTTGACTGCATTGACCACTGTCACAATGTAGAGGCATCGCATCAAGAATATCCAAGGCCCTCTGCTTTCAAGCGCTCCTAGAGTTATGGCTCCATAGACAGCCAAGGCTGAGGCAGTGAGCTGCAGGGTGAGCTTCAGCAGGCTGGAAAGCCCATCTGAGGACTTCTTTGCAAGCTTTGAAAGATCATCAGCTATGCCTATAAAAAAGAAAAGGCCAGAGCAGATGCAAAGCGCTGCGGTCTGCTTGGAGAAGCTGAAGAGCAAGGAGGCAGCAATGAATGCAAAGGCAATGGCGATGCCCCCAAAGGAGGACACCTTCTCCTTCTCCCTGGATTGAAAGCCAGACAGCTCAATCTTATTGGGCACATAAGCCTTACCGCTTGTCCTGACGATCAGATAACAAGCGGCAAGGCTTAGCAGGAAGGAAGTTGGTGCTCCAAGAACAGCTGTCATACTGCTTCCATCGCCTCTATCAGCCTTTCCATCTTCATGACCCTGGATCCCTTGACAAGCAGAAGGTCGCCCTTCTTTCGCCTATCCATCATGGCATCCTTGACATTCTCGATCTCAGTGGACCAATAGGCGCTCTTATGAGCCTTCTGCAGCATCTCATAGGCGCTTTTCATGGCTTCTCCATAAAGGTAGTACTGATCAAGGCTTGTCCTTGAAAGCCTTTTTCCCAGCTCTATATGAAGATTCTCTGTTGCTGCTCCAAGCTCGCTCATGGAACCTAGCGCTGCCACCTTGCGCCCGCAGTATGGCAGGTCCTGCACAAACCCAAGTATGGGCATGAAGGAAGAGAGATTTGCGTTGTAGGTATCATCTATCAGGCAGGAATCCTTGGTCCAGATGACACGCGATCTTCCATTGATTGCCTTGACGGATTCTAGGCCGGTCTTGATGGCCTCAAGGCTGGCACCCATGTTCTGGGCAAGCCTTATTGCACCCACCGCATCTGCCAGGCAATGCCTGCCGATGAGGGAAAGCCTGATGCGCACTCCCTGATAGGAGAATGACCAGCCATCAAGGCCCCTGTCCTGGATATCGTAAATGTCCCCTAATCCATAGAAGTTGATGTCTGGGCATGAGGAGAGAACCTTCTTCTTGAAGGCGATTCCATCGTAGGCAAAAGCGCTCTGGCCTGGGGCAAAAAGCCTTGTCTTCTCTTCAGCCACGGTTTCCAGGTCCTTGAAATTGCCCAGATGGGCAGGTCCAATGGCCGTAAGAAGGCTTGACTGAGGCTTGAGAGCTTCAACCATCCTGTCCATCTCGCCGATGTGATAGATTACTATCTCAAATACGCCATACATAGATCCGGGCTGCGCCATGAGCATGGCTAGCGGAAGGCCTGTGGTGCTATTGTAGTTTCCTGGATTCTTGCAGGTTGGACCCATCTTCTCAAGTATTGCTGCAGTCAGCTCCTTTGTGGTGGTCTTGCCACAGGAGCCTGATATTCCTGCAGTCCTTATGCTGAGCCTGGAATAGCAATAGCCAGCAAGGTCCATAAGGGCCTGGGCTGAATCGCGAACGCTTATTACATTGGCATGCCTGTCGCCAAGGCCTCTGAGGACCTTTTCCTCGGAGGCGCTGTCGATGACCACAATCCTTGCACCCTTGTCAACGGCTTGGCTGACATAGTCAGAGCCGTCATTGGTGCTGCCTTTAAGGGCAAAGAACACTGAGTCTCTGCCAGCAAGACGAGAGTCTATCTGGACATTGGATGCCTTGTCCTCTTCGCAGCTTCTTATGAGCTTTCCCGAGCATGCCTTATTGATGACTTTAGTGTCAAGGTCCATTCTATCACCCGAGATATCCTATATCCGCTATTGTCAGCGCCTTGAGCCTGATCTGGCTCTCTGCCAGGGCCTTGATGATGGCTTCTGGAGTCTGGCAGCTGACCTGCTCAGAGCCCAGCTCGCTTAAGTCCTTCTGCACGCTTGCAATCTGTACGCTCATATCTTCAAGCCTTGTCTGAAGGGCAAGGTTCTGACTGGAAAGCCAGACTGGGACAAGAAGACAGATGTTGGCAAAAGCCAGCATGCATGCAACAGCCATTATCTTTCTCAGCTTTCCTTTCATATGAACCTCCTCAGATCTTCTGCACAATCCTAAGCTTCGCACTATGTGAAGCGCTGTTCTCTGCCATCTCCTGCTCGCTTGGCTCAAGGGGATGGCGCGTGATTATCCTTATGTCCTGCGGCCCATCGCTTCCGGCATGCTTTCTGAACAGCCATTTCACTGGCCTGTCCTCAAGGCTATGGAAGCTTATGACAGCTAGATATCCATTCTTCTCAAGGTGTCTTATCGCTCCTTCAAGAGCCCTCTCTATGCGTCCAAGCTCGTTGTTCACCTCAATCCTGATTGCCTGGAACGTCCTTGTTGCAGGATGTATTCGTCCGTTTCGGTACTCCACTGGAACCGCTCCGCCGATTATGTAAGCAAGGGCCTTGCTGGTCCTGATTGGCTCCTTTGCCCTCTCTCGGCATATAGCCTGGGCAATGCGCCTGCTGTACCTTTCCTCTCCGTACTTGTAGATAAGGTCAGCAAGATCCTCTTCCCTGTAGTGATTGACAACGTCAAAGGCAGTCAGATCGGCATCTACATCCAGGCGCATGTCAAGCTCCTCATCCTTCAAGAATGAGAAGCCTCTCTGGGAAAGCTCGAAATGATAGGTGCTTATTCCCAGGTCAAAAAGGATGAAACAAGCTTCGCCCTCGAAGTCCTCGAAAAAGTCGTCGTACCAGCTGTTGACAGCCTTGAAGCGCGATCCGAAGGCCTCGAGGCGCGAAACCGCCCTATTTTGTATCGTCCTATCCCTGTCAACTCCAATTACGGAGAGCTTAGGATGGCTTTCAAGGAAAAGCTCGGTGTGTCCACCTTCGCCGAGTGTGCAGTCGATCATCACACCTGGCCTGGTGTCATCTATTGGTATGTTGGCAAGTATGTCCCTTGCCATGACTGGGTAATGAACAGGCTGCATATCACCACTCCCATTTGCTTGTCGCAGCTTCATCAATGGTCAGGCCATTCATGTTGGCGTTCAAGCTGTCAAGATAGCTGAAGTAGACCTGAGCGTTCCAGATCTCAATGTACTTGTTGCTTCCCACAATGGCGCAGGAGTCCTTTCCGTTTATGCGAGCTGCGTTGCGCAGCTCCTGCGGTATGGCAAGCCTTCCGTTCTTGTCAAGACAAAGCGGGCGGGCTGGATTTATGACAAGACGCTTGAAGTTCATCGTGGTTGGATTGAACAGCACCTTTGGGGAGGACCCATCATCTATGCACCTTGAAAGGGCCTTGAAGGAATCCTCTGTGAAAAGCCAAAGGCAGGAGGAAGTGCTTCTGGTAAGGTACAGCGTCCCTGACCCCAGCTCATCTCTGAAAACTGGAGGGATCATAAGCCGTCCCTTTTCGTCTATAGTGTTCTGAAATTCACCGAGAAACACTTGTTCACGCACTCCTTTTACATCAAATACACACTAACTACCACTTTTTCCCACTCAGTTTAACTGCTTTACCACAAAGGGCGCAAGTGAAAGAATCAAAAGAAAATTCCCAGCTTGATAGTTTTTCTGCAGGTTTTGCAATGAATTCTATATGACTGTTAAGTTACTTGACACATTTTTTAGAAGTGTATTTTTAAAATGAGCAGCGGGAAGCTTCATCCAAGTGGATAAAGAAAGAGGCCGGAAAGCTCTGCGCTTGCCGGCCTCCTAAAGGAAAAGCAGGTAATGCCTGCCTATGCCTCAACGCCTCTGCTGAAGATGTTGTAGTCGATGTTTGGGAATATGGCATTGGCTTTTTCAGCCTTTACCAGCCATTCTGTGTTCACAGCATTCTTGCACATGTTGTTATAGACAAGCCCAATGTTCTCTAGATGGCTGAGAAGGCGATTCTTGGCATAGCCTGCGCTTGTGTTGCTATGTATGATGAATGGCCAGTCGCTTGCCATCAGCAGCAGCGTCTCCCTTGCAGCCTGGCTTAGGAAGCGCTTCTTGAGCGAGGTCTGCTGGGAGAATCTCTCAGCAAGCTCCTGCATGTTCTCGATGGCCTTGAAGGTATGCCTATACAGCCATGCATTGTTCTCTGAATCAAGCCACACTGAATTGAAGCCGCCCTCACCCCAGCTTGACCATCCTGGCTCCATGACCTGGGCATCAGGATGCCCCAGGATATAGTCGCCCTGGCTCTGAAGCTCGATATCGGGGCTCTTGGCCATGCCCTTGATAAGCTCTTCCAGAAAATCAATGCCCTCGTACCACCAATGCCCAAACAGCTCGGCGTCAAAGCTCACTGTGAAGTATGGATCATCGCCAATGAGAGGCCTGATCATGTCTGCCCTGGTCCTAAGGCTGTAGATGAAGTTGGATGCATGCTCCTTGACCTTCTCCTTCGCCTTCTTCGGGTCATACAGGACCTTCTCGTTGGTATGGCCTGTGACAGCCCAGTACTTATAGCCAGTGAAGACCCTCACTCCAGGCTCATGGATATATGGCCTGATGTAGTCCATATCAAGATCATAGCCGATGTCGCGATAGAACTCCCTGTAGTCCGGATCGCTTGGATAGCCGCTCTTGTCAGACCATATCAGGTTTGACAGATAAAGATCCCTGGAGAAGGCATATACCCCGCTAGGTGTCTTGATTGGGGCAAAATTGCCCTTCAGGGGCAATTGGCTTCCTGTAAGCAGAGCCTGGGAAGAAAGCGGAATCCATTCTACGTTCTGATGGGCAAGAATCTTCTCCAGGCCTGGATAATATGCGCATTCAGGAAGCCAGAAGCCTCTGGAATGCTCATCAAGGCAGTAATCCAAGGTCTGCAGACCCACCTCCACCTGGGCATTCACTGCCCTGGGATAATCCTGGTAGAGGGGAAGATAGGCATGTGTTGCACATGTGGTGATTATCTCCAGCACACCCTTCTTCTCAAGCTTCTGAAATGAGCTGAGAAGGCTGGATGCACAGGCATCCTTGTAGAACGCAAGGTTTGAAGCAAGCCCATCATGATAGTTGCGTGCAAGAGCCTGGGCAGCAGGATTGCCCTCAAGACGCTGAATCTCCTTCTCCCCTAGCTCTATGTGGCATAGCATGTATTGCACAAAGCGCTCGTTGAGAGCCTTGTCGCCAAGCATGGTGCACAGAGTGGGCGAAAGGGAGATGCAGATGCGAAATCCGCTGATAGTGGAGCTGACCCTGCCTAGCATGCGCAGCAAAGGTATGTAGGACTCATTCATGGCCTCGAAAAGCCAGTCCTCCTCGAGGAACTTTGGGTAGTCAATGTGTCTTACGTATGGCAGATGAGCATTGAGTATTATTCCGAGCCTGCTTCTTGGATTCTTCATACAAACTCCTGCTTGTTCAGCTTTTTGATCGCCATATCCACCAGCCTGTTGCCTATCGGAGCTCGATCCTTGTTGAGAATCGAGCTGAAGAGAAGGCAGATGCGGTCAGGATCGTTCTTGATCTCATCTATGTGGTCCAGCAGCACTGAGCGAGGAACAGTTATTATATTGGATTCTGCAAGCAATATGTCCTGGTCCTTGGTCTTTGCAAAAAGGCTTACTCGATACTTGCATCCAAGATCCGGAAGAGAGAAGTTCCAGGAGCTGTCTTCAAGGTCGATGTCTATCTTAAAGGATTCTCGAACAGAAAGGTCGTCATCAAGCTCGTAGGCTTCCAGATAAAGGGAGAATTCAGGATCTATCTCATTCAGCTTCTCCTCCTCGTTGGGCCCGAGGGACCAGAAGATGTAAGCCCAGTTGATGTCCTTTGGCAGGATCCTTATGGCTGTCTCCATATAAACGGGAGGAAGCTTCTCAACTCCGGGAAGGCGGAATGTCCCATCGCTTTGTACATCAGTCAGGCCCTTGCAGAACTTAAGCCTTCTGTTGCCTGAAGTTAGCTCCCCTTCGCTTGCCATGGCATCTTCGCCATAGATGTCGTTCAGGCACTCAATGAGCTGCTGACGATTCATACTCTGCCAGCCATCCACGTTCTCTGAAGAGACAATGTACCTAAGCTCGCAATCATTCAGGCTTGATATGTTGATTAAAACCATTGTTGCTCCCTTTGTATGCTAGATTCTAAGAAGTTATGTGATTTTAGTCAATCAAAGTGCCTTTTCCTGCCGCCTTATACGTTTTTACAGCCCCTTGATTCATCCTTGTTTTCAGTCTTTCACCTAGGCTTGCCAAGCATGCACCCTCGTGCATAACAGCACCCAGTTGTGATATCATTGCAGGCGATGAAGACAGACCTTATAATTCACGGGCATTTCTACCAGCCCCCAAGACAGAATCCTTCCACAGGCCTTATAGACAAGGAGATAAGCGGCTCACGCTTTCTGGACTACAATCAGCTCATAAGCGACAGCTGCTACGAAGCCAATGCCCACTCGCGCTACCTGAGCTTTGACGGACGGATCCTAAAGATAATCAACAACTATGCCTACATGTCCTTCAACTTCGGCCCTACTCTGCTTTCATGGTTCGATGAAAACAAGCCCTGGATCCTTGATCGCCTTGTCCAGGCCGATCAGATGAGCATCCAGCGCCTTGGACATGGAAATGCCATAGCCCAGGGCTACAACCACTCCATCCTTCCCCTTTCAAGCCCAAGGTCAAGGCTTTTGCAGATTGACTGGGCATTAAAGGATTTTGAGAGACGATTCAAGAGGCCAAGCGAAGGCTTTTGGTGCCCTGAGTGCGCTGTAGATGAGCAGACGCTCTACAGCCTGGCCTCAAGCGGCATCAAGTATGTCATCCTATCCCCTTTCCAGGCCAGGGCAGCCAGGCAGGATTCCCAGGAAGCCAAGAAGGTCATCGAAGGCCGCATAGGCTGGGACGAAAGCTTTGCCATAAACATAAGGGACAAGAGCATTGCAGCCTTCTTCTATAACCCTGAGCTGGCATCGGCTGTCAGCTTCTCCCACATGCTTCGCTCTGCCGACAGCATGTACTCAAGGCTTCTTGAGATCCGAAAGGCTACACCTCGCCTTATAACCTACGCCACAGACGGTGAGATCTATGGCCACCATGAAGGCTATGGAGACATGGCCATAGCAGCCCTGATTGAGAAGGTGGAGAGCAAGCCTGACTTCGAGCTGACGAACTTTGCAGCAGTGCTTGAGAAAAGGCCGCCTAGAAAGGAGGCCTTCATCCACAGCCCATCCTCCTGGTCTTGCGGCCATGGGGTGGAGCGATGGAGAAGCGACTGCGGCTGCTCCACTGGAGCCAAGCCAGGCTGGAACCAGAAGTGGAGAAGTCCTCTTCGTCAGGGCTTTGAAGCTGTCTTGGAGCGCTCGGAAGCCATATTTGATTCCAGTATGGCCAGGCTCATCCCAGGCCAATATGATGGTGCCAGGCTTCTAACGGATTACGGCAGCGTGCTTTGCCATGATATCAGCATCCAGGATCTTGGAAGAAGATGGAATGTCAGGCAAGATGACATGACTGACTTTGCAAGCCTTCTTGAGATGCGCAGGTGCATGGAGAATGCCTTCACCTCCTGTGGCTGGTTCTTCAATGACATAAGCGGACTCGAGCCAAGGAAGAACATAGCGTTCTGCCTAAGGGCCATAGAGCTCATGGAGCGCTTCAGCTCAGAGGACCTCAGAGGTCTTCTTTTCAGCTATCTGGAGAAGGCTCAGAGCAACGTAGAAGGCAATGGCAAGACCATTGCGCTAAGAGACAGCCAGACGCTCAAGGGCTTTCTGGAAGCATGCCTCTACTTCTATGTAGGCAGCATCCTTCACTCAGGCTCCATTAAGTATGGCGACTGGAAGCTTGTGAACCTAAGAGGAGCCTTTATGACCATCCTGAACGAGAGGAGCCTTGAGACAAGGAATCTTGAGATCAACGAGACGACCAGTCCATGGTCTCTTGTGGTCAAGGACTTTGATAAAAGCCATGTCATTCGGACAAAGGACATACCAGAGCGCCTTATGGGCACAATAGCGCTTTGGATAGACGAGAAGCTTCAGAGATTCGACCACAGATACCTTGAGGACCTGGCCACCAGCCTGACTGTCTATGGAAGGCTTCTTGGAAGATCCGGCTTCAAGAGCTCAGACCTGTTCTACTCAGAAAACTGCTCCATCTGCGTCAAGGCCCTCAAGGCCTTCTTCGACAGGCCTGTGGAGAACATGGGAGAGTTCTGGGTCGAGCATAGGCAGAAGCTGACGATCATACTGGAATTCATAGCTTCCAAGGGCCGAAAGAGCGACATTGAAGCCATAGAGGAGCTAGCCAACACACAGCTTGAAAGAGTGGCTGCCTGGATAGCAGACAAGGAATTCACTGCCTTCCGCATAGACTGCATACTTGAAATCCTAGCTCTTGCTAGGGCCAACGGCATGCAGCCCAAGCTCACAGGCCTGCAGGATGCAGCCTACGATGCAATGCTTAAGGGACAGCTTGATGAGAAGGACAGCTTTAGGCTCTGCCAGCAGCTCAACCTCAACCTAAGCCTTGCTGCAAGGCAAGCTCAAGGTCACTAAAGAGCAGAAGCTCCCTCGCCAAGCAGGCTTCTGGCATGCGACAAGGAAGCCTCATCAAGGCTGCCGCTGAGCATGCGCGCAATCTCGTGAACCCTGTCCTCTCCGCTTGCCTCAAGCAGATTGGTATAGGTTCGGTTGTCCACTGTGCTCTTGCTTACAATGAAATGCTTGTCAGCAAGCCGGGCTATCGAGGCTAGATGCGTGATTGTAATGACCTGGCGCTTTTGCGACAAGGCCTTGAGCTTGGCTCCAACCGCAAGGGCCACAGAGCCGCCGATTCCTGCATCTATTTCATCAAAGACCATGGTCATGATCTCATCGCTTGAACCTAAGGTAGTCTTGATGGCAAGCATGACCCTGGAAAGCTCTCCGCCTGAAGCTATCCTGGAGATCGGCCCCATAGCCTCTCCGGGGTTGGCGCATAGCATGAAGCATACCTCATCCGCGCCATTAATGCTTATCGGGCAGGACGAGAACTGGATGTCGAATACAGCCTTGCCCATCCCAAGATCATGAAGGTTCTCCTCTATGCTTGAGCAAAGGGATCTTGCAGCGGCCTTTCTTTCCTGGGTCATCTGCCCAGCCAGGCTCTCTACTTCCTGAATCAGTAGCTTGTGTGCCTTCTGAAGCTTTGAAAGCTCGATCTCACGCTGGTCGCTGCTTGAGAGGGCAAGCTGGGCATCATCACGGTACTTAATCACAGACTCATAGGTTCCGCCATACTTCTTGTACAGCCTCTGAAGGCTGGACAGGCGGCCTTGCATGCTGTCAAGCTCCTCCTCGCTGAAGCTCATGGATCCAAGGGTCTCTACTATGCTCTGGCTTATGTCATCAACCTCGACCATGGAGCTTTGGAGCCTTGTGCAGTAGTCCTTGAGCCCAGGATCCAGCCTTGAGGCCTTTTCCAGATCTGAAGAGGCTCCATAAAGGCTCTCCAGGCTTGACTTCAGCCTTGATGAACAGTCCCCAAGGCTCTGGCTGATGGCTTCATGCTGGCTTGCTGCGTGTATCTTGGCCTTGAGATCCTCAAGCTCACCGGATTTTGGGTCTATCCTGTTGATCTCAGAGAGTGCAAACTGCATGTAGTCGCTGTCCCTGAGAGCCGTGTCAATGGAAGCCTGAAGCTCGGCGATTCTCCTTTCCAGGTCCTGGCTCTGCTCATAGGCCTTGCGAAAGGCAGAAGCATCAAGCCTGGCATAGCTGTCAAGAATAGCTCGCTGCCTGTCTTGCCTGAGCAGGCTCTGATGCTCGCTTTGGCCATGCATGTCGAACAGTGACTCGCCAATAAAGCCCAGATCCCCGCGGCTCATGAACTGCCCGTTGAGATAGATGGAGGACTTGTTGGCTGCCTTCCTTATGATGCGCCTGATAAGAAGAGCCCCATCCTCGCACTCATAGCCCCTTTCCCTTAGCCAGGCAAGCAGGCTGTGGTCAGGAGGCAGGCTGATCAATGCATCCACAGTGCAGGTATCCTCGCCGTTTCTTATGCATGAGCTGTCAGCCTTCTCTCCTATCAGAAGCGCAAGGGCTCCAAGGATTATGGACTTGCCCGAGCCTGTCTCTCCGGTGATGACATTCAAGCGCTCAGAGCAGTCTATCTCCAGATTCTCAATCAAGGCAAAGTTATGAATCTTCAGATAATCAAGCATTGACATCTCCTGACCATTTCAGCTTCTGCCTGAGAACTTCAAGATAGCTTCTCTTGACAGTCTGCAAGAAGATAACTCCCTCCCCTCTTTGGATGACGATCCTGTCGCCGGCAAGGACTTCCACAGGATTCTGGCCATCGCAGCAAAGGAGTATGGAGGTGCTCTGCTTCTGGGCAACGGCCAGTGTGACAACCGAGCTGCCCTTGACTACAATCGGCCGATTGGACAAGGTGAAGGGACAGACGGGGTTGATGATCATGGCATCCATGCTTGTGTCAAGAATAGGTCCTCCGCTTGCCATGGAATAAGCTGTAGATCCAGTCGGAGTGGCCACTATGAGCCCATCGCTTCTTATTGAGGCAGCGTCTATGCCATCGATGCTCAGGTTAAGCCTGATCATCTTGCACAGCGTTGAGTAGCTGACAGCAACTTCGTTGAGAGCTCTTGAGGACCAGATCATCTGGTCCTCCCTGTATAGAAAGCACTTGAGGCTCATCCTTGAATCGGTTTCAAGCTCGCCATTGAAGAAGCGCTGAAGAGCATCTATTGCGCTGTCAGCGCAGGTCTGCGAAATATAGCCAAATGTTCCCATGTTTATGGCTAGCACAGGTATCTGCAGGCCCTTGAGCTGGCGGGCACCGCAAAGCACAGTTCCATCTCCGCCGATGGTTATCTCAAGACCTACGGTTGAGGCCTGGTCAAACCCATCGGACTGCCAGGTATCCAGCTCGATGACCTCGTGATTGTGTGATTCTAGCCATGATGACACCTTTGCAGCCAGCTCTATGGCCTCGGGCTTCTTGCTTCTTATGATGAGGACTCTCATAGCGCTCCTTATGGAAGGTGGGACAGCACCTTCTGTATCTGATCTATCTCATTTGCCTTCAGAAAAGGATAAATGGGAAAGAGCATTGTCCTTTGATAATAAGGTATGGATATCGGAAATCTCTCAAACTCGTCCACATGATCCTGTCCGGCGACCTCTGTGAAGGCCATCTGCACAGGCACATTGTACTTCTTGCAGAACTTCTGGATCTCATCAACCTTTGTGTCCAGAAATACTGGAAAACAGCCACAGCAGCCCTCGTAGTCCAGAGAGGCCTCTCCAAAGACCTTGTGGCGTGTCTTCATGAGGCTTGACCTATAGGCCCTGCCTATCTCCTGCCGCCTTTTCATGCTGTCATTGTAGCCCAGCAGCTGTATGAGGCCAAGGCTTGCATTCAGGTCTGTCATCCTTTCATAGCTGTCAAGGCCTCCTTGAAGCTTCTCAGAGACAGCCGGGCTTGAGCAGGCAGCCAAGGCTCCGCCGCCTGTGCTGACCAAGAGGTCATCCTCGAAGGCGCATACAACTACATCGCCTATGCTGCCTGCCAATCCCTGGCCATGAACAGAGCCCAGGGTCTGGCTGATGTCCTCGATTATGGGAAGGCCTTGATAGTCCTCTGCATCTGCAAGGGTCCCAAGGCTTTCATTGAGTATGACCAGGTCGCAGCCTGCATTCTCTACGTTTATGCAGCCGTTCTTCTGATAGACGTCGCAGAGGATCAGGGTGCAGCCAAGCTCCTCGGCAATCCTGGCCCATATGGCTGGAGCAAGAAAGCTTATGGCAACCTTGATCCCTGGCCCGGCTCCAAGGCTGAGAAGAGCATTCCTGATTGCCTTGGGATAGGTCCTGAAGCAATGTGCAAATTGCTTGGAATCTCCAATGAGATGAAGAAAGGACCTGGCAAACTCATCGGTCCTGGAGCTTGTGGTGATCCTTTCATCAACAAGCGTCTGAAGAACGCTGAGCATGTCCTTTCTCTTGATTGTAGGCTTACTGAAGCTTATAGAATCCATGGCTGCATTATAATCCCTATCGGCATAAAAGCCTAGATGACTGTGAAGGGAATGGTGAAGCTTGAGCTTAGCGTTCCAAGGATATAGAAGTCCGCCTTGATGGTGAAATAGGTTCCAGCAGGCAGATCCTTGTCCACCAGGACGTCAAAGCCGGAGTACAGGGGATTGTTCAAGGTGCTGTCAATCTGGGCCACAGAGAAGCCAAGCACGTTGGAGGGCTGCTCTACAGTGCCTGGCTTGAGCATGTTGGAGCCAATTGGGCCGAAGTTGAGAAGGCTTGGGACAGTGACCTTTGGATTGTCGCTTGTCAGCTTAAGAACTGAGTTCGCTGAGTCCTCTGTTCCTCGGTTGGCAGCTATTATCTGCATCTTTGTCGAGCCCTTCTCTATGGAGTTGGACAGAAGGAAGTACTGGCTCTTCAAGCCATTGATGTAAAGCTTGTCTATTGATAGGCTGGGAGCCGATGAATTGAGAACATAGGCGACCTTCTTGTCCCAGGAGGACCCTAGTGCATCAGTGAAGCGATAGGTGAACTCCACTACAGAGCCGATTGTAACCGTCGGCTTGATCTTGTAGACTTGCTCTGTATAGCCGGTGAATCTCATCTGCTCGCGGTCAAAGTTGCCAAGAGCTATGCTCTGTGGCTCTCCGATGACAGCTTCTGGATCAGGGATTATCTGCAGCGTTATTCCGTTGAGTCGCTCAAGGCCCTGGTTGACAAGGTTGAGGCCCATCCTGAAGCTTGAGAAATTATACAGGTCATAGTAGGCTTCGTTGCTCAGGAAAATAGTGTCCGCTATTGATAAAGCTGGTATGTACCTGCCTACCTCAAGGGTCTGGACGCTGGACCAGGAGGTGCCAGAAGCATCCTTGAAGCTGTAGGTGAGCTTAACCTGCTCGCTCTCCGGTATGCTCTTTGAGACCTTTCCCTTGAACAGATATGAGGATGGAGTCTTCAGAACCTCTGTTGTCCTTTGCCCTTGAGCGCTTGAGATGGCAAAGGCCTCATTGCTTGCTACCTCTCCAATATTGAGCCTGCCTGTCTCTATGGCCACGTATGGGCTGTCGCAGGTCAATGTTGCAGCCACTTGACGCGCCGCCTCCTGGCTTGAGTTGGAGATGATGAGATCAATGTAGAAGGTCTCGCCGCTTTCCAAGGTCCTGTTGCCATTGTTAGTATCAAAGAGATAGATCTGCTTTACCTGGATGGAAGCCTCCACAGGTGTGCATTCAAGCTCCAGGTCATAGTTCCAGCTGTTGCCCATGTCATCGCTGAGAACAAGCTCAAAGGGTATGAGAAGCGCAGAATCACCAGTCTTGACGAAGTTCCTGGACACCTTGAATTTCATGCAGGTGGACTTTATTGGATTGAGAGTTTCATCTAGGCTCTCCAAAGAGCCTGTGGCTGCGGTGAATGAGGTGCTCTGTCCAGGCTCAAGGCTTGTGGAGGCAAGCTTGCCTTGCCTTTCCATTGTTACGTATGGAGTCTGTGAATAGGCATCCAGCTTGAGGCCATTCATGCACGAGGTGCCTTCATTGGTTATCACAAGATCAAGGTTCACTGTCTCTCCAAGGTTGATCTTGTCATTCAGGTTTCCGTTGGTATCAAGAGTCTTGTAGGCAGTGATCACTGGCATTGCATCGGTTGGGCTGATGTCAAAGGACACCTTGTCAGAGAATTCATTGCCGAACCGATCCTTGATCTGTAGCAGGAACTCTGCATCCAGGCTTGGATCAGCATCCTTGTCCACTGCAAAAACGATCGTTCCTTCCTCGCCTGGACTGAGCATAGACCTTGGCCCTGAAGAGTCAGAGGAGAAAGAGGAGCCCAGCGAGGGCACCTTTGCAAAGTACATCCTGTCATTGAGCAGCTTCACAGCGGAATTGAGGCTGGTGGCCGTCACATAAACTCCAAGTGCATCTGATACCCCAAGGTTCCTTATAGAAAGGTCGAGTCCAAAGGTCTCGGACTTGTTTATCTTTGAATCATTGTTTCCTGCCATCTCCTTGAGCATGACTGAGCCTGCCTTGAGGCTTGATTCATTCTTGCCTATGAAGATTGAGTCTGTGTGATAGAACTTATTGTCAAGGGCGTCGGTTATGGTGATCAAGAAATCGATGCTATGGCCTTCGCTGGCTTGGCTTGATACAGCGAATGAGAAAGCCTTTGAGCTGTCATTGATGTCATAAGACAGGTTGTCGATGGAAAGCGGCCAGGTTGGGTTGCTGTCCTCAAAGCCTGCTGCAGCATACTGGCCTGCAAAGACAGTGCTGGTCACTCTGCTGGCTCTTCCTATGAACTGAAGCGAGGCTTCATCATCTTCATTGAGAAGGGACAAGGAGACTCTCACTGAACTGTCGTAGAAGCCGCTGTTGTGAAGCTTCACAACAATGCTGCCGCTCTCCCCTGGCTCTATCGTGCCATTTCCATTTCCTCCAGTATCGGCTATCTGGACATCAGAGACATCAAACTTGCTGGTCAGAATATAATACCTGGAGCTTTTTTTCGGATTCGAGATCTCCTGGCCAAGCTTGAAGAAGCTCTGAAGAGAGGAGCCTGCGTTTGCATCAGACTGGCTTTCTGGCCGAAAGCCGAAGGCTGTCTTTATGTTCAAGGCCTGCAGCTCAGAAGAAGTGGGAAGCATGATCTTGGCAGAATCAGAGCCATAGTTTCTGGACAGGATGACAGCTCCGCTGCCTGGATCCTTGAATTCAAGGTAAATGTTCGATATTGGATAGAGTGTGACTGAAAAAAGCTCATTTACCTGGGTTGCCTGAAAAGCGCTGTAAAGCTTTCCGCTATCGCTCTTCCAGCTGATGATCTGTACATCTAGGCTTGCTGGAAGGTAATCATTTACATCAATTGCATCTCCAGGCCTGAAGGCAATCAGCACATCGTTGAGATTAGGATCTATTGAGGATAGCGATAGCTTGATCGAAGGCTCCCAGGAGGAGTTGTCATAAAGCCATTGAAGCAAGGAAAGCTTCTTTTCCTGTGTGTAGCTGCTGCTGTTGATAAGCTGGATTATCTTCTGCTGAGTCTTCTCGCTTACAGTCACAGCCTCCAGCTTCACTATCTCCATTTCAACTTCAGGATTGTCACCGCTTTTTGCAATCAGCTGGGCTAGCTTTCTGTCCCTCTGCTCAAACAGCTCATCATACTTCTCGATTATCATCGGCAGGTTTGCTGAGCTTTCTATCGTAGATTCTATTTGCTGGACTTTATTAACAATGTCAGAATCTGTGCATGCTGAAAAACACAATGCTACCATATAGAGAGACAGAGTTAAGAAGACATTTCCAACTTTCCTTGTCATAACAAAATTCTACTTTCTTAACTTATCAAATATTTCTCATATTTTAAAGAGACTGATTAGCTTGTTGGTCGAATAATCGTCTTATTTGTTAGATGTTGCATCTTCTGCAGGCAGAAGTTCACAAAAAAACGACTTTTATAGGCAAATAAAAGAAAAGCCCCAGGAGGAACCTGGGGCTGGCAAAAAGACAAAAAAAGACCTGGCGGCTACCTACTCTCCCGCGAAAACGCAGTACCATCGGCGTGTGAGCGCTTGACTTCCGTGTTCGGGATGGGAACGGGTATTTTCACTCAGCTATGGCCACCAGGTCAACTTC